>CAYZID010000092.1:0-20207 GCA_964478315.1 uncultured Myxococcales bacterium
CCCTCCTCCCCCTCCTGGCTGCGAGCGACGCCTCCCCCCCCACGGCGTCCGGCACCGAGACGGCCTCCTACCTCGCGGGAGCCGACCACACGGCCGACACGGTCCGCCTCCCCCCCACCGCCGACGCGGCGGACGCCCTCCTCTCCCACGCCCCCTCGCCCTCCCCTCTCCTCACGCCCACGCCCGCCCGTGACACGGCATCCTCCCCCTTGGTCCAGGGGCGCTTCCGCCTCCTGGCGAAGGTGGGCGTGGGCGCGGTGGGCGAGGTGTGGCGGGCCGCCGACACGGCCCACGACGACGCCCTCGTCGCCCTCAAGGTCTTCCGCCCCGTGCGCGGCGCCAGCGTCGACGAGTTCAAGGCCGAGTTCGGCGCCCTAGCCAACCTCCGCCACCCCAACCTCGTGACCATCCATGACTTTGGCTACCTCGACCTGCCGGGAGGCGGCGTGGACGAGGAGCCCCCCGCCTTCTACACCATGGAGTGGCTCGACGGCGTGAACCTTCGCCGCGCGGCGGAGCAGGCTCCCCCGGCCACCGTCTACGGCCTCTTGGTGCAGGTCGCCCGCGCGCTCGTCTTTCTCCACAGCGCCACGGGGCGCCCCCACCTCGACGTGAAGCCCGAGAACGTCCTCGTGACCACCGACGCCGACGGGCGCCAGCGGGCCGTCCTCACCGATCCCGGGAACCTGGCGGAGAAGCTGCGCTCAGTGCAAGCGGGGGAGCGCGGCTCCCTCCCCTACGCCGCCCCCGAGACGCTCCGCGGCTTCACGGCGGGGCTCCCGGCCGACCTGTTCGCCTTCGGCGTCACCGCCTTCGAGGTCCTCACGGGGACGCGCCCCTTCCGCGGCCGCACCCCCGCCGAGCTCAAGGCCGCGCTCCTGGAGGCCCCTCCCCCCGACGCCCACCGCCTCCGCCCGGAGGTCGCCCCCCAGGTAGCCCGAGCGCTGGCCGCCTTCATGGCCAAGGCCCCATCCGCGCGCCCGCGGAGCGCCGCGGCGTGGATCGAGGCCGTCAATGAGGTCGTGGTCCCGCCCTACCCCGTGGAGACCCACGAGACGCAGCTCGGGCGACTCGCCAGCGGGCCGGCCGTGGGGCGGGGCCCCCAGCGCGAGACGCTCATCAGCGCCTATCGGGACGCGGCCACCCCCGGCAGCACGACTCCCCGCGTCTGGGTCCTCTCGGGAGCGCCCGGCAGCGGGAAGGGGCGCCTGCTGGACGAGCTGCGGCGCGCGGCCCAGCTCGACGGCGCCCGGGTCTACGAGACGGCGCCCCCGCGCCCCAACGGCGCCTCCCTCGCTCCACTCCTGCCCTTGCTCCGAGCCCGACGCGCCACGCTGGGGAGCCGGCACCCCCTCGTGCGCACCCACACCGCGGCCCTCAGCCGCCTGCTCGACGACCCTCTGGACCGGCGTCCCCAGGCCCAACACGAGGCGCCCGGAGCCCCCGGGACCGAGCCCCAGGCGCCGCCGCTCACGCCCGACGCCATCGCCGCGCTGCTCCTCGCCGACCTGGGCCCCACGCCCACGCTCTTCCTGGCGCGGGGCGCGGACCGCGTGGACGCGGCCACCGCCGAGGTCTTGGCTCACCTCACGCGGCGCCTGGCTCCCTTGGGGGTGCTGGCGTCGGCCGACGGTGCCTCACCCCGAGGAGGCGCCGCGGCAGAGCCGGTGGGCGGCCTCCCGCCCGCGCTCCTGGTGATGACGGCCGACGCGGACGGAGACGTCCCTGGGGACCGGGCCGCTGGGAACCCGGAGCCCCCTGGGGGCGACCTCCTCGGCCCCATCACCGCGCTGGCGGGCCCAGGCGCCGTGGGCCACGTCCCCCTCCCGGGGCTCGGGGTCGCGGCGGTGGGCGAGCTCGTGCGCACGGTCCTCGGGGACACGCCCCTGTCGGCCCCCGAGCTCCAAGACCTCCACCGGGTGACCGGAGGGAACCCAGGGCAGGTCCTCGCCGTCCTGGAGACGCTGCTGGAGCGCGGCGACCTCCTGGCCGACGGCGGGCGCTGGCGCCTGCGCGCGGGCGCCGAGATCCCCCTCCCGCCGGGGGCGGAAGCCGCCTTCGCCGCGCGCCTGGAGCGGCTCACGCCGGCGGAGCGCGAGGTGTTGGAGGCCCTGTGCGTCTTCGACGCCCCGGTCCCCGTGCGGATCATCGACAGCCTCGGCCCCCAGGCCGTCGCGTCCGTGGCCGCGCTGGAGACGGCCCGGTGGCTGGAGCGCACCCTTGTCGGGGGTGAGGTGCGCGTGCAGTTCGCCAGCGATCACGCGCGGAGTCTCCTGTACCGGGAACTCTCACCCAGCGTCCGCGCGAGCCGCCATCGCGCCGCCGCCGCCTGGATCGAGACGCACCGCCCCGAGGGGTTCGGCGTCGAAGCCCTGGCCACGCAGTGGAGGTTGGGGGAGCGCGCCGACCGGGCGCTCTCGTTCTTGGTCGAGGCGGCCGCCCGGAGCCGCTCCGCGGGCGACCCGGAGGGGGCGCTGGAGCGCTACGAGACGGCCCTCGGCCTGCTCCCAGACGCGGGACTGGGGATCCTCCGACGCCTGGGCGTGGAGGCGGAGATCCAGCAGGCCCTGGGGGAGATCCACCGCGCCTCGGGGCGCCACGACCGCGCCGCGGCGGCCTTCGAGCGCCTGGAGGCCATCGGGCGAGACCTCGAGCGGGAGGACCTCGTGGGGCTGGCCGAGGACCGCCTCGCCCTCGTGATGATCGAGTCCGGGCGCTACGAGGACGCCCTCCGCTGGGCCTCGGCGCGCCTCGCGAGCGCCGAGCGGTCGGGCGACAGGCGAGGGCAGGCGTTGGCGCTGCGCCTCATCGGCGTCGTCTGGCGGGAGCTCGACGGCCCCGAGGCGGGGCGCCGAGACCTGGAGCGAGCCCTGGAGGTGGCGGGCGAGTCCCCGGAGCTCGCCGACGTCCGCGCGCGGATCGCCGTGACCATGAGCTTCACGGAGACCCAGGCGGGCGCCCCCGAGGAGGGCCTCCGCTGGGCCGAGGAGGCCTTGGAGCTCGCGCACGAGGCGCAGGCGCCCGAGCTGGCCGTGAGCGCGCGCATCAACGCGTCCATGGCCTGGTTCGTGCTGGGCCGCCCAGACCAGACCCTCGCCGTGGCCGAGGAGGCCCTCGCCGCCGCCCGGGCGAGCGGGCTGCGCCTGTTCGAGACCTACGCCCTGGTCAACGTGGGCGACTCCCTGCGGGCCATGGGGCAGTTCGACGAGGCCGCCGTGCGCCTGCAAGAGGCGCTGCGCGCCACCTACGAGCTCGGGGGCGACCAGATCGTCGCCCGCCTCGTGGAGCTGGCCTCGCTGAGCATGGACCGCGGGCGCGGGGACGAGGCCGTCCCCTTCCTCCGGGAGGCCTGGCGGCTCACGCCCGGGCTCCGACTGGATCGCTACCGGCTGGACGTGGTCCTGGCTGAGCTGCGGCTCCGCCTGTGGGCGCACGGCGGGCGCTCGCTCGCCGCGTCGGCTCACGAGACGCCGGCCCTGCTCAGCGACGCCTCGGCGCGCGCGGAGGTCTTGGCCGATCCGATCGTGAGCGCGCGGGTCCGCGGCCTCTCCGCGACGCTGGCGGCCAGCGGCGGGGAGCAGCGGGCGGCGCTCGCCCACGCGCAGGCCGTGTTGCGCCTGGCCGATCCGGAAGCGTTGGCCTCCCACCCGGACCTCGCGTGCGCGACCCTGGCCGTCCTGCGCGACCTGGGCCAGGGGCGCGCGGCCGAGGCGACCCGTCGGCGCGTGGCGGCCGCGCTCACCGCCCGCGCGGGCCGGATCGCGTCCCAGGAGCTGCGTCGCTCCATGCT
The DNA here is from genome assembly GCA_964478315.1 of uncultured Myxococcales bacterium. Lineage (GTDB taxonomy): Bacteria > Myxococcota_A > UBA9042 > PHBI01 > JAAZYN01 > CAYZID01. Next base: position 3,791 of record CAYZID010000092.1, read on the forward strand.
CGAGACGCCCCTCCACCGATGCCTCACCCGCGGACCAGAGCCGGTCTGACCGCGCGCCCCTGCGCGGCCGGAGTCGCCCCCGCTACCGGCACATCCGCGCGTCGAGCGAGGCGATCCAGTCCGAGGTCACGCGGCTCCAGGCCGACCACCCGTGGGGCCCGTCGGTGACGCGGAGCTCGTGGGGGACCTGGCGCTTCAACAGGATGGCGTGCGCCGCCAGGGCGCCCTCCAGGAAGCCGAGCTGATCGTCGTCGCCCGCGTGGAAGTAGAGGGTCAGGCCCCGCAGCGCGGAGGCCGGGAGGGAGTCCAGGAGGGGCAAGGGGGCGGTGGCCCGCCAGTAGGCCACGTTGGGCGGGCGTCCCCACACCCGCCCGTAAACCCGGCGGTGGGTGGGTGGGTGGTCGAACAGGGCTCCGCCCAAGCTCACGGCGCCCCCGAAGAGGTCCCGATGCAAGAGCGCCAGGGACACGGCCCCGTGGCCCCCCATGGACACCCCCGCCAGGGCGCGGCAACCGCGGCGAGGCAACGTCCGGAAGCGCCCGTCGACGAACCGGACGAGGTCGACGGCCACCAGGTCTCCCCAGCGCTGGGGCCCGTCCTCGCGAACGGCGCCCGGCGCCGGGGGGCGCAGGTGGTTCGTCCAGTAGCCGGTGCCCCCGGCCACGGCCGCGACGATCCAGGGTCGCACGCTGCCCGAGGCGACGAGCGCGTCGAGGTCCCGGTCCACGTGCCCTCGCGCGAAGGGCTCGCGGTCGCTCGCACCCAGGCCATGGAGGAAGTAGATGACGGGGTATCGCTGGGCGGGGTGGTCGTCGTAGCCGGGTGGCAGGTAGACGGTGACGTCTCGGCGCCCGCCCACGCTCGGCGCGGGCATGCTCGCGTGCACGAGGCGGCCCCGAGGTGGGATGGCCTGCCGCGGAGGACTGGACGCTCGGGCGCCAGCGGACGGCGAGCCGGCGGGCAGGAGCCCCGTGGGCAGCAAGACGGGGAAGCTCCAGGCCGCCAGGGCGGCCACCGCGCAGGCCAGCCAGGCCATCACGACGCCCCCGGGGAGCCCCCGGGGAGCCCATCGAGGAAGGCCTGGACGGCGCGCTGGGCCTCCAGGCGCGTGCGCAAGGCCTGGGTGTGCTCGCGCAGGGCCCGCGCCTCGTGGGAGGCCACGAGCGCCGGGCCCATGGGGCGCTGGACCGTGGCCGCCTCGAGCTCGTCGAGGAGGACCACCGCGGCCGCCACGGCGGCGCGGATCTGCGACGGCTGCTTGTGGATCGCCGCGAGGGACCGCTCCCCTCCGGGGGCGGGGGCGGGTGCCACCAGGACCACCGAGTCCCCGAGCCCCGCCGCGCTCTGCTGGGCGAGGGAGCGCTCCAGCCTCACGCGCGCGTCCGCCAGGTCGGCCATGACGCCCAGGGCGGCGTCCACGTCGGCCACGAGCAGCGCGGCGGCGACGCGGTCGACGCCCTCGGCGCTCGCGCGCTCCACGACGCGCTGGCGGAGCGCCACGCCGTGCTCCAGGGCGGGATCGATCGCGGCGAGCAGGCGCCACCGCTCGGGGAGGGGCGGGATGCGCTCGCGCCACGCGCGCCCCAGACGCGCCATGAGGCGGGCGAGGCCCCAGGCCAGGGCGACGTAGATGAGGAGGCGAACCCACACCCCGCGACGATACGGGATGGGGGCGCGGAGCAAAAGCGGACAGGATCCGGAGCAAAAGCGGACAGGGCGCGCGCGCCCTTTTCGCCGAGCCCGACCTGCCCTATCCTCGCCAGCGCTCGGGCGACGGCGCGGCCGCCCGAGCGCCCACGGACGCCCGCGCGAGAGGGACCCCCCACGATGGCCGAGATCTTCGATACCCTGCTCCTGCTGGCGCTCCCGGGCTCCGGGAAGTCCGAGGTGCGCGCGTACCTCTCCAGCAAGGCCCCCGAGGAGTTTCACATGGGGCCCACAGTCCAACTGGACGACTACCCCTACGTGCACCTCCAGCTCCGGGTGGACGAGGAGCTGGAGCGCCTGGGGCAGCCTCGGGCGTTCCACGAGGCCGACCCCGCGGGCCGCAACGGCCCCTTCAAGGACCCGCGCGAGCTCGGGGGCCTCATCTGCCTGCTCGACGAGGACTACCACGAGCTCGTGCGCGGGGAGGCCGAGCGCCCCGAGCACGCCGCCGCGCGGCTGTTGGAGCGGTTCGATGCGGCCAGCGAGCGCGCCGGTGCCGCCCGAAAGTTCGACGCGCTCCCCGACGACGTGCGGGCCAACCTGCTGGACAGCCTCGAGGCGGAGGCCCGCGCCTTCTTCGAGGACAAGGCGAACAACACGCCGCCCAGCTTGGACGGCAAGACCGTCGTCATCGAGTTCGCGCGGGGCGGACCGGACACCGGAGAGATGCCGCTGCCCCCGGGGTACGGCTACCGAGACTCGCTCAAGTTCTTCTCGCCGGACATGCTGCGCCGCTCGGCGATCCTCTACATCTGGGTGACCCCCGAGGAAAGCCGGCGCAAAAACATCGCCCGCTACAAGCCCGAGGAGGGCGGGGACGCGTCCATCCTCCACCACACGACGCCCGCGTCGGTCATGGAGCAGGAGTACGGGGCGTGTGACATGGCCTGGCTCATGGAGACGTCTCCCAAGCCCGGCACCATCGCGGTGGAGAGCCAGGGGGAGACCATCTTCGTGCCGGCGGAGAAGTTCGACAACCGCACCGACCTCACGAGCTTCCTCCGCGAGGACCCCGCGTCCTGGGCCCCCGAGGACGTGGCGCGCATCCACGGGGTGATCAAGGAAGCCGCCGCCTCCCTGTGGGCCCGCACCACCGCGCGGAAACCCGCCTGATCGGCCCCCGACCCCTTCGTCGTGGCCTCCTGCCACGGGGGGAAGCAACGCCCCCCCGTGGTCACGAACCCGCCGCCCGCGCTATCATCTCACCAAGACTCACGACCGCCCAGGGGCGGACTCCAACACCGGGGGCACCATGAACACCAAGCTCACCTCTTCTCTCGTACTCGCCGGCGCCCTGGTGGCGCTCGCCGCGGCTCCGTCTCAGGCCAGGCGCCCGAGCGCCGGGGCGAGCGTCCCCGCGGACGCCGTGCTCGTGATCCACGCCGACCTCAAGGCGCTGCGCGGGACGCCGCTGTTCAAGCTCTACCAGGACGAGATCGAGGCCCTCGTCCCGGCGCGCGACCTCGCTCGGTTCAAGTCGGTGACGGGGCTGGACCCCTGGAAGGACATCCACACGGCGACGCTCGCCTTCCGGGGGGACTTCTCCACCCCGGACCCCGACTTCTACCTCGTCCTCACGGGGCGCTTCCCCGCCGCGAAGATCGACGCCGCCGTGCGCAAGGACAAAGGGATGGTGGTGACCAAGCGGGGGAACCTCGCGGTCTACACGACCAAGGCCAGCCTGGGCAACCAGCCGGCCAGCTTCGCCATCCCCGACCGCAACCACCTGGTCATGGCACGCCAAGCCGACCTGGGCGTCCTCCTGGACACCCTGGCGGGCAAGGCCAAGACCGTGGAGACGGACGCCGCCCTGCGCCCCCACCTCCAACGTAAGGGCCAACTCGTGATCGCCATGAAGATGCCCAAGAAGCTCCGTGACGAGATGGCCTCCAACCCCCAGGCGAGCGGTTTCGCGGACGTGGAGACCATGGGCCTGACGCTCCAGGTGGACCGCGGGCTCAAGCTCCTCCTCACCCAAGCCCTGTCCTCCACCGCGGCGGCCAAGACCCTCACCGGCCAGCTCCAGCAGGCCGTGGCCCAGTTCGGCGCCATGGCCGGCCAGCAGAGCCCGGAGCTGGGTCGCATGCTGGCAGCCATGACGGTCTCCACCGCGGGCCGTGACGTGTCGGTGAAGCTCGCGCTGAGCGCCAAGGACATCGAGACGCTCCAGAAGATCGCCCAGCAGGCCCCCGGCCGGGAGCGTCCGCCGGTGGAGCGCATGAACGGGCCCATGGAGTAGCCCGCAGCGTCTCCGACAACCGCTCCACGCAGGCGCCCCCGGTCTGCGCGGAGCGCGCGCGGGTCGGGGACGGCCACGGAGCGCAGCACGCACATGGCATCCCCCCACCCGCCGCCCGACGGAACCCCGCCCCCGCGTCGCGGGCCCATCGCGCGCACGCGCCAGTGGCTCCGCGCGCACCACGGGAAGCTCTTCTGGCTGCACTCGGCCTACGCCCTCAGCCTGGGCGTCTGGGTGTCCGTCTCGGCGGCCAAGGGGCTGAGCTACGCGCGCTACCTGGTGCTCCTGCTCCTGGGCGCGTGGCTGCTGGTCTTCGTCATCTTCCGCTTCTTCGGCGCCGGCCGGGACCAGCGGCTCGACTCCACGGGGCGGAAGCTGAGCTTCCTGGCCCTCAACTACGTCCTGCGCAACGCCTACCAGGCCGTCCTGTTCTTCCTGCTCCCCTTCTATTGGAAGAGCACGGTGCTCGACGGGCCCACCCTCGGCTTCTCCGTGCTCCTCACGGTCTGGGCGGTGCTCGCCACCCTCGACGTCGTCTTCGACAAGCTCCTCATGCGCTGGCGCACCGTGGGCGCCATCTTCTATGCGCTCATCCTGTTCGGCGCCGTGAACCTGGCCGTGCCCGTCCTGTGGCCGGCGGGCGGCGTCCTCACGGGCCAGCTCATCGCCGGGGGGCTCACCGTGCTTGGATTCTGGACCATGCACGTGCCCTTCCGGGTCCTCAAACGCGCGCGCTTCGCCCTGCTGCTCGTGGCGCTCATCGCGGGCGGGGTGGGGCTGAGCTACGCCGTGCGGCGCTCCATCCCGCCCGTGCCCATGTACGCCCTGGACGGCGCAGTGGGTCCTCGCCTGCTCCCAGACGACCCACCCGCGCTGGCGGTGGAGGTCCGCCGCGTTCACGCGAGCGAGCTCCGCGACCTCTACGGCGTCTCGCGCGTCTTCTCCTTGGGGGCCCAGCCCCACGACCTGCGCCTCATCTGGTACCACGAGGGCGTGGCGGTGACCGGGCTCGACGGGCTCAGCACGACCGTCACGCCGTCGGGCCCCAACGAGGTGCGCTTGGTGAGCCACCTGCCCCCCGACGCCCTGCCGCGGGACCCCGTGGGCCGCTGGCACCTGGACGTGGAGACCACCGACGGCCAGCTCGTGGGGCGTACGCGCTTCGAGGTCTTCGAGTAGCCTACCGCCGCCCCCACCCCGATCCGCCACCTGCTCTGGGAACGGATCGGGGCCCGTCACGCCGGGGGCGCGGTGTGGTAGCGTTCGTCCCGGCCCGCGCGCCCCCCGGTGCGCACACTCTACCCTGTGCCGGCAAGGAGGCAGCTCCGTGAAGCTCATCACCGTGGGCGCAGGCGTCCTGAACCAGACGCCCCTCGACTGGGACGGCAACGCCGCGCGCGTGCTCCGAGCCATGGACGCGGCGCGGGAGGCCCACGTGGACATCCTCTGCCTGCCCGAGATGTCCATCCCCGGCTACGGCTGCCAGGACGCGTTCCTGTCGCCCTCGGTCCAGCGCACCGCGCTGGACGTGCTCATGGACGAGATCCTGCCCCAGACCCACGGCCTCGTCGTGAGCGTGGGGCTCCCCATCGCGTGGCAGGCGAGCCTGTTCAACGCCGCGGCCCTCCTCGTGGACGGGCGCCTCGCCGGCTTCGCCTGCAAGCGCCACCTGGCGGGCGACGGCGTCCACTACGAGCCCCGCTGGTTCAAGCCCTGGCCGGCCGGGCGCGTGGCTCAGGTGACCGTCCGCGGCGCGCGCTACCCCCTGGGGGATCCGCTGTTCGACGTGGGCGGGGTGCGTCTGGGCTTCGAGATCTGCGAGGACGCGTGGGTGGCCTCGCGGCCCGGGAGCGGCATGGCAGGCGCGGGCGTAGACGTCATCCTCAACCCGTCGGCCAGCCACTTCGCCTTCGACAAGCTCGCCGTGCGCAAGCGTTTCGTCCTCGAGGGCTCCCGCGCCTTCGCCGTCACCTACGTGTACGCCAACCTCCTGGGCAACGACGCAGGCCGCCTCATCTACGACGGCGGCGCCCTCATCGCGACAGGCGGGCGCCTCGTGGCCCAGGGCCCCAGGCTCGGCTTCGCGGAGGTCTCCCTCACCCACGCCACCGTGGACGTGGAGGAAACCCGCCGGATCCACGCCTCCACGGCGAGCATCCAGCCGCGCTTCGACGCGCCCCCCGTCGTCGAGGTGCCAGGCCCCTCGCTCCTCCGCTCCCAGGGCGTCCCCAGCGCCCCAGCGCTCCACGCCGCGCCCTGGGAAGCCGCCCCCGAGCCACGCTACGAGGAGTTCTCCCGCGCCCTGGCCCTGGGGCTGTTCGACTACATGCGCCGGAGCTACTCTCGGGGCTTCGTCGTGTCCCTCTCCGGGGGCGCCGACTCGGCCGCCGTGGCGGTGCTCGTGTGGCTCATGGCCCGCTTGGCCGTGGACGCGCTGGGCCTCGACGGCCTCAAGGCGCGCCTGGCCTACTTCGAGGCCCTCGCCCCGGCCCGCGACGTGGATGAGCTCATGCCATCGCTGCTGCTCACGGCCTACCAGGCCACGCGCAACAGCTCGACCACCACGCGCGAGGCCGCCCGCGCCGTGGCCGAGGCCGTGGGCGCCCAGTTCCTCGTCTTCGACGTGGACGAGCTCGTGGAGCGCTACGTGGACATGGTCCAGGAGGGCCTCGGGCGCACCCTCACGTGGGCGCGCGACGACCTCGCGCTCCAGAACATCCAGGCCCGCGTGCGCGCCCCCGGCGTGTGGATGCTCGCCAACCTCCGGGGCGCGCTGCTGTGCGCCACGTCCAACCGCTCCGAGGCCGCAGTGGGCTACGCCACGATGGACGGTGACACGGCGGGCGGCCTGAGTCCCATCGCCGGCATCGACAAGAACTTCATCCGCCGCTGGCTGCGCTGGATGGAGACATCTGGCCCGCGAGGGGTCGGCCCCCTCCCCTCCCTCGCCGCCATCAACGCCCAGCAGCCCACCGCCGAGCTGCGCCCCCCCTCCGCCACCCAGACCGACGAGGGCGACCTCATGCCCTACGACGTCCTGGACGCCATCGAGCGCGCCGCCATCCGCGACAAGCAGGATCCCACGGAGGTCTGGGCCCTCACCCGGGCCCGGTTCCCCCAGCACGCTCCCCAGCAGCTCGCCGCCTGGGTGGATCGCTTCTTCCGGCTCTGGGCGCGCAACCAGTGGAAGCGCGAGCGCTACGCCCCCTCGTTCCACGTGGACGACGAGAACCTCGACCCCAAGACCTGGTGTCGTTTCCCCATCCTCTCGGGGGGCTTCCGCCGAGAGCTGGAGGCGCTCCGCGTCGCCGCCGCAGGCTCCGCGCCCCCCTCCCTCCCCGAACAGGACGCCCCATGACCACGCCCCTCACCTACTCCCGCCCCGGCCTCGAGGTCGTCGTCGTTCCCCTGGCCCTCCGCCCCCCCGAGGCCGCCGCCGCCTCAAGCCCCGGACGCCCGCCCGCCTCCACCCTCCACGTCCTCCTTCGCCCCCGCGACGCGCCGCCCTACCGCGGCACCCTCGCCCTCCCCTCGGCCTTCGTGGGCCACGACACGCGCCTCCACGTAGCCACGCGCCAGGCCCTGGCCTCGTCCGGGGTGGACCACGGAGACGCCTCGACCTACGACGTGGGGCTGTTCGACGCCCCCGACCGGGACCCCCGGGACCGGATCATCGCCATCGTCCGACTGGCGTTGGTGCGCTCCCACGCCGCGCCCTCCCCAACCGGGGCCCAGTGGAGCCCCCTGTCCACCGAGCGAGGCTCGACGCCCGCGGTGCTCGACGACGCCGCACGGCCCGAGCGCCTCGCCTTCGACCACGAGGCCCTCGTCGCCGCCGCGCTCGAGCGCCTCACCGCGCTCGCTCAGCACAGCCTCGCTCCGCTGGAGCTCCTGGCCCAGCCCTTCACCCTCACCGCGGCGCAGCGGGCCTTCGAGGCCGCCCTGGGGCGGCCCCTGGACAAGCGCAACTTCCGCCGGAAGTTGGAGACGCTGGGCGTCCTCGTCCCCGCCGGCGAGCGCGCCGTCGGGGGCCGCACGCCCGCGAAGCTCTTCCGCCTGGCCCCCGAGGCCTGGGCCCGGGCGGCCGCCCAGCTCACGCCCCCGCGACCGTGAGCCCCGCCTCCCTCCCACGCGAGAGTTCCCTCCCCATGCGCCCGCCTTCGCCCCACTCCCCTGTCCTCTTCTCCCCCCCTCCACGCCATCGCCGGCGGGGCCCGAGCCTCCGCTCGGCGTTCACGGCCCTCGCGCCGGCCCTCGCCCTGCTCACCGCGGGCTGCGCGACCACCTCTCGGTCGGGCACGCCGAGGAGCCTGGCGCGCGAGCGCCTCGCCTCGCTGGAGGTGTCGCTCACGCCCGCCGCGGGCCTCTGCCCGGGCTTCGCCGGACAGCTCCGGGTGGTCGCCGTCACCCGCGACGGTCGCCGCCTCTCCACCGCCCCCCCTCCCCGGGCGCCAGGCGCCGGCCACGCCTCGCAGGACGCCCCGCGCCACACCCCACCGCCCGAGCCCGCCATCTCGTGGGCCAACTTCGACATCACGGTCCGCGGCGGCACGGCCTCGCCCACGGGGCGCGTCCGCCTCACGGCGCCCCCGCGGCGCCTCCTCGAACGACCGCCGGAGGTCACCGTCACCTCCGTGCACCACCCCAACGTCTCGCGGCACGTGCCCCTCCCCGTGGCGTGGGGCTGCGCCTTCGTCGCCCACTTCGACGGCCGTCCCGGCCACGCCGGACGCCCCGGCCACGCCGGGCTCGCGGTGGAGGGAACCCTCAGCGTCCTCCAGGCCCCCGACGGGCGCCGGCTGGGCCGCCTCGTCCTGCGCGCACCAGCGACCGGCCGCGCCGGTGAAGTGCTGTTCGACCCCGCCGCGGGCGGGAGCGTCCTCATCTCCGCCCGGGGCGGCGCGGGCGGTCGCGGCCGCCCGGGACAGGACGGGGCTCCCGGGGGCCACGGCGGCAGCGTGCGCCTCACCATCGACCCGGCGGCGCGGTCGCTGGCCCAGGCGATCCGCGTGGACACCCGCGGGGGAGACGGCGGCCCTCCGGGCGATCCCCGGCACGCCCAGGGGGCGCCGGGCCCCGACGGACCGCCCGCGCTCTTGCGGCCCGGCCCCGTCTGGGAACCCTGAGGGGCTCCCGGCAGGGGCCAGCGGCGTACCGCCAGCGGCCGGGCCTCAGTCGGTCGGCGTGGAGGCGGGCTTGGAGGCGGCCTTCTTGCGCTTGGAGGCTGCCGGCCGGTTCGAGTAGGTGGGCGGCGCGGCCTCCGCGGCCTTGTGCTCGGCGGCCGCCACCGCCTGGGCCAGCTCCTTGGCGCGCTTGCGCCACGCGGCGAGGCGCCGCAGCTTCTTGAGGGCCGCTCGGGCGCCGGCGAGGTCGCCCGAGGCCAAGCGTTCCTCGACCTTCCTCGCCAGGGCGGCGCCGTCGTCACCAGGGGCGCCGGCGGGCGTGGCGGCCTCCGCCCTGTCCGCCCTGTCCGCCTTGGCGCCCGTGGCGGCGGTCTGCGTCGCGGGCCCCGAGGTGGGAGCCGGGGCTGGGGCGACGGCGGCTCTCCGCTGGGCGGCCGCTTGGGCCGGCGGCGCCGCGGCCGCGCCGGGGCTCGGGAGGGCCGCGGCCACGGGCGGCCCCCCCGCGGGCGCGGCCTCGCTCTTGGCGGACGCCACCTGGAGGGTGGCCCGCCCCGCCACCTTGTCCTTGCGCCGCCGGGCCCCCGCGCCCTTGCCCCCCTTGGATCGCCTGGACCGCTTGGCCTCCGCCAAGGCTCGCGCGGATCGAGCCACCTGTTGGTCCCCACTCCCGGTCTTCTTCTTCGGGGTGAGCCCAGCACCGCCCGCGCCTCGGGCTGCGCGAGCACTCCCACCGCCGGCCACCACCGAGTCGGCGGCCGCCACGCCCAGCCCTTGGAGCGTGCCATCCGTCGAACCGGCCACAGCGCCCCCAGCTCCGACTCCGAGTGCCTGGGGTAAGCCCGGGGAGGACGTCGCCTCGCCGGTCCCCGCCTCGCCGGCCTCCGCGGGGGCCTCCTCCTCCAAGGGGGCGGTCGGCTCCGGCTTGGGCGGCGGCGTCTCGCGTCGCACGAGGACCGGGGCGGGCGCCGCGGAGTCCTCGCCCGGCGCGCTCCCCGCCCCACCGAGGAGGGCCGGGAGGGACATCCACGCCACGGCCAGGACGGCGACCCCCACGGCCCCCACCAGCACGGGCGGCGCGGTGAGCCATGCGAGGGCGCGCTGGAGCCACGAGGGACCTCGGGCGGGCCCCGTCGCGGGGCGCTGCTCCTCCCGCACCACCCGCACCCCGGCGATGTCCGCGCTCCCGGGCGCCTCCGTCGCCTCCCGCACCACCCGCACCCCGGCGATGTCCGCCGTCCCGGGCGCCTCCGTGGCCTCACGCGCCACGGGCACGCCCGCCACGTCCGCGCTGGGCTCGGCCTCCGGCTCCCCGGGCGGCTCGGGCGACGGCGCGACGCGGGCGACGGCGGCGCGCGCCGCGTCGAGGGCCACGTCCAGCGCCGCCTGGGGGGCCCTCTCCTCGAACGACAGCGCCGCCGCGCGCCCCAGCAGGGCGAGCTCCTCCTCGACCTCCGCCTGGAGATCGGGGTGGTCTACCAGCGCGGCCTCGAAGCGCTGCCGCTCGCCGGCGTCCAGCTCGTCGTAGAGGTAGTCCACGAGCATGAGCTCGAGCTGGTCGCGGTCCAGGGAGGCGCCCCTCATCGCAGCGTCTCCTCGAACCGCGCGAGCTGCGCCCGGAGGCCCTGGAGGGCGTAGCGCATGCGGCTCTTCACCGTGTTCTCCGGGACGCCCATGACCACGGCGATCTCCCGGAACTTGAGGCCCTGGAGCTCGCGCATGATGAAGACGTCTCGCTGCTCCTCGGGGAGCGCGTCCAGGGCCCCTTGGAGGGCCTCCTTGAAGCGGCGATCCCGCACGCCGTCCGCGGGGCTCGGGCCCTTGTCCGCCACGCGGTCCAGGAGCGTCGCGCCGCCCTTGTCGTCGCTCCGCAGGGGCTGGTCCAGTCGCGCGTGGTTCCGGTGCTTGGCCCGGCGCCCGGCGTCGATGCAAGCGTTGCGGGCGATGGTGTAGAGCCACGTGGTGAGCTTGGACTGTCCCTGGAAGCTCGACGCCCGACGCACGACCCGCAGCAAGACCTCCTGGAAGAGATCCTCGGCGAGCTGGCGATCGCCGGTGCGGCGCAGGATGAACCGGAACAGCCGGTCGGCGTGGCGGGCGAGGAGCTGCTCGAAGGCGCTCACGTCCCCGGCCAGGTAGGCCTCCATGAGCGCCTCGTCGGAGGGGGCCTCGTCCTTCACCTGGCCCTCCATCGCGACGCCCTGGGCCCCGGCGCGCCCGTCCGCCTGTCCCCCCACGGGGGCGGCGTCGGTAGCTCCCAGTCGAGTCGCCCTCACGTCTCCGCCTTCCCTCTCCCGCGCGTCGTCTCGCCGCTCGTCTCCGGCGACCCGCCCGGTCAGCCAGCCGGGGCCCGGGCTCGGAGCTTAGCACGTTTGGGCGCCCGCGGTTCCACACCCGCAGCGTCCCGGCACGGCGCCCGCCGCCTCAGGGCTCCTCGGCCTTCTCCATGAGCTCGGTCCACCGCTCCACCAGCTCCTCGGCCTCGGCGCGCGCCGCGTCCAGCTCCGCCTGGAGCGCGCGGCCCCGGGCGCCCGCGTCCGCCGCCCACACGTCCGGCTGGGCGAGCTGGGACTCCAAGGCTTCCACCCGGGCCTCCGCCGCCTCCACGCGCTCCTCCAGGCCCTCCAGCTCCTGGCGCTCCCGGTACGAGAGCCCAGCGCGGCGGGGCGCAGGTGAGCCCGCCGGGGCGCGGCGCGCGGCGTTGCCCCGCTGGGCCTCCCGCGCCGCCCGCTTGGCCGCCTCGACGCGCTCCAAGTGCAGCCGCCGGTAGTTGGTGTAGTCCCCCATGACGACCGCCACGGAGCCCACGTCCTGCTCTGCGGCCTCGGGGACCGACGGAAGCCCCGCGCGCGCGCGGGCCGCCACCACCGCGGCCTCCTCGAAGGCCAAGATCCCCGTGGCCACCTTGTCCAGGAAGTACCGATCGTGGCTCACGGCGAGGACACACCCCTCGAACTCCAGCAGCGCCGCCTCGAAGAGGCTCAGCGTGAGGATGTCGAGGTCGTTCGTGGGCTCGTCGAGGAGCAGCAGGTTCGCCGGCTGGAGCAGAAAGCGCGCGATGGCCAGGCGGTTCTGTTCCCCGCCGCTCAAGGACCCCACGCGCATGCCGTGGGTGGACGCCGGGAAGGCGAAGCGGTCGAGCCAGGACACCACGTGGACGCGCTCGCCGCCTCCGGGGAAGACCCAGTCGCCCCCGTCGGGGGTGACGGTCTGGCGCACCGTCCGCGCGGGATCCAGCGCACGCCGGTGCTGATCGAAGTAGGCCACGCGGGTGTTGGCGCCCAGGACGATCCGCCCGGCATCGGGCTCCAGCTCGCCCAGGATGAGGCGCAGGAGCGTCGTCTTGCCCGCGCCGTTGGGGCCGAGGATGCCAAAGCGCTCGCCCCGCCGGAGGAGGAGCGAGAGGTCGCGCACGAGGGGGCGCCCGCCGAACCCCTTGGTCACGTGGTGGAGCTCCAAGATCGTCTTGCCCAGGCGCGGGGCCGCCCCGAACTGGATCCGCGCGCGCGCCTGGACCTGTCCCAGGGCCTCCACCTCGCGACGGCGCTCCTCCACGGCCTTGAGGCGCGATCTCGACTTGGACGTCCGGGCCTTGGGGGAGCGGCGCGCCCACTCCAGCTCCGCCGCCAGGACCTGCTGGCGTCGCTTGAGGGTGCGCCCGCGCAGGGCCTCCTCCTCGGCGCGCGCGGCGAGGTAGTCGGTGTAGCCTCCGCGGTAGGTTCGCAGGGCCCCCCCGCGCACCTCGACGATGGTGTCCACGACGGCGTCCAGGAAGTAGCGGTCGTGGGTGACGATGACGAAGGTCGCCTTGGACTCCTCGCGGACCCAGGTCTCCAGCCACTCCACCGTCTCGGTGTCCAGGTGGTTGGTGGGCTCGTCCAGGAGGACGAGATCGGCGTCCTCTAGCAGCAGGCGAGCGAGGGCCAGGCGCTTCTTCTCGCCTCCGCTCAGGGGCGCCACGGGGCGGTCGAGCTCTCCCAAGCCCAGCGCGGTCACCGCCCGGTCCACGCGCACGGGCCAGCCCCAGCCGTCCCGCCGCTCGATCTCCGCGAGGAGGCCCTCGGCGTCGGGGGACAGCGCCGCGGCCGCCTCCTCGTAGCGGGCGACGAGGGCCTGGACGGGGGCGAAGACGCCCTCCAGCACGCTTCGCGCCGTGGCGCCCTCGGGGAAGGTGGGCGTCTGGTCCAGCATGGCCACCCGGACGCCCCCGCGCAGGGCCACGACGCCCCCGTCGGCGGGCTCGCGCCCGGCGAGGATCTTGAGGAGCGTGGACTTCCCCGCGCCGTTGTCGCCGATGAGGCCCACGCGCCGGCCGGCGTCCAGGCCCCAGGTGACGTCGTCGAGGATCACGCGCTCGCCGAAGGCCTTGGCCACGCCGCTCAGGCTCAGGAGGTTGTCGCTCATGATGGGTCGTCCCAGCGCAGGTAGCCGCAGCGGAGGCAGCGCCACGCACCGCTCGGCGCCTCACGCCCGGCGGGCGGCTTGAGCGCCCGCCGCGGCAGGTGCCCCATGGCCCCGCCGCACTGGGGGCACCGGTTGGGCAAGAAGGTCCCCCGCCGGTGCCCGCGCACGGCGAGCCCCACGACGCCCAGGGTGGTCACGAGCGCCGCGCTGGCCGCCACCCAGCTCTCGGGCGATGCGCCGGGCGGCGTCGTCGCGAGCCACCAGGCCCCCGGGAGCACGGCGAGGACGACGAGGACCGGGAAAGCGAACGAGCGTTTCACGTACGAGAACCCATCGGTTGCGGGGAAAGGCGTGGAGGACCGGGCGTGGGCATTGCGGCACCGCGCGGGGCGGCTCACAATGATGCGCCTTTCACGCTGGAGCAAGGGATCGTGATGCACCGAATGCAGAGCCTCGCCGCCGTGGGCCTCGTGGGCCTCCTCCTCCCCCTGGTCGCGTGTGACACCGGCGGCGGAGGGGCGTCCACCGCGCCCCTGTCGGATGCCGGGGCGGACGCTGGGTCGGACGCCCAGGCGGACGCGGGCCCGGAGGACACGGCAGCGGTCGCGGACGCCGCCGCGGAGGACACCGGCCCGACCGAGGACGTGGCGCCCGCCGACGACACGGCGAGCACCGACGACGCGGCGGACACGGCGGAGCCCGACGTCCCGGTGGAGCCCGCCTATCCCGAGGGCCCCTACGGGCTCTCCAAGATGGACGTCATCGCCGACATCAAGTTCTACTCGCCCTCCGAGAAGCGCTGGGTCTACCTCCACGAGTACTACAACCGCCCCGACGTGAAGCTCATCATCATCTCCTCGGCGGCGGGCTGGTGCGGCCCCTGCCAGCAGGAGGCGGAGGAGTTCGGCGCCTACTACGAGAAGCACCACCCCTACGGGCTGGAGATCCTCTACGCGCTCTTCGAAGATCCCAACGGCAACGCGCTCATCCCGGACGATCCCGCCACGAACGCCTTCGTGGAGCAGTGGCGAGACGCCTTCAACGTCCAGTACCCCCTCCTCATCGACCCCAAGAACCCCAACGGCTCCTTCGCCCTGTCCCCCTACTACGAGGAGGACGCGGTGCCCATGGCCATGACGGTGCGAACCAGCGACATGCGGATTCGCTACAAGGCCCACGGCTACTCCGCCGCCTTCATCGAGTACGAGATCCTCAAGGACGTCTACAACTAGAAGGGCATCGTAGAAGGGCATCGGGATTGTCGGACCGAGCAGGCGCGAGCGAGGATCGTGCGGCCGCGCCGGGCCCCCACCGCGCGCCTGGCCGCCTACCCCCCCGCCACGGGGAGCTTGGGGAAGCCGCCCACCTGGCCCCGCTGACGCAGCCACGCGTCCGCCAGGGTGAGGGCCGTCATGGCCTCGACGATGACCACCGCCCGGGGGAGCACCGTGCTGTCGTGCCGCCCGGTGGCCCGAAAGGTCGTCGCCTCCCCGCGCCGCGTCACGGTGCGCTGGGGCTGAAAGTGGGTCGCCACGGGCTTGAAGGCCACGCGGAACCACACCGGGGCGCCGTTGGAGATCCCCCCCTGGACGCCCCCCGAGCGGTTCGTCTCGGTGACGATGGGCAGGGTCTCGGCGCCCCCCGGCACGAACGGGTCGTTGTGCTCGGAGCCCCGGAGGTCCGCCCCCGTGAAGCCGCTCCCCAGCTCGAAGCCCTTGGCCGCCGGCAGCGACAGCATGGCCGCCCCCAGGCGCGCCTCCAGCTTGTCGAAGACCGGATCGCCCAGGCCCGCCGGGACACCCCGCGCCACGCAGCCGACGATCCCGCCCACGGTGTCCCCGGCGCGGCGGGCCTCCTCGATGGCGGCCTCCATGGCCTGGGCCGCGGCGACGTCGGGGCACTGGATGGCACCGCCCCGGGCGACCTCGGGGCGCCGCACGGACTCGGGGTCCACGGCGGCCTGGACGCCCGCCGCGCGGTCCACCCAGGCGACGATCTCCACGCCCAGATCCTGGGCCAAGAGCTTGCGCGCCACGGCCCCCGCCGCCACGCGCGCCGCCGTCTCCCGCGCCGAGGCGCGCCCGCCCCCGCTCACCGCGCGGTGGCCGAACTTGGCGTCGTAGGTGAAGTCCGCGTGACTGGGGCGGTAGAGGTCGGCCAGCTCCGAGTACGCCCGCGGCCGCGCGTCGCGGCTCTCGATGAGCAGCGCGATGGGCGTGCCCGTGGTGCGCCCCTCGGCCACGCCCGAGAGGATGCGCACCCGGTCGGGCTCCCGGCGGGCGCTGGCCATCTTGGCGCGCCCCGGGCGCCGGCGGTCCAGGTCGGGCTGGAGATCCTCCGGCGATAGCGGCAGCCCGGGCGGGCAGCCGTCCACGACGGCGCCCAGCGCGGGCCCGTGGCTCTCGCCGAAGGTCGTCACGCGGAAGGCGTCGCCGAAGGTGTTGGCGCTCACGCGACCCACCAGGCGGCGAGCCCCACGGCCGCCCCCATCCCCACGGCCATCGCCCCCAGGGCCCGGGCCGGGAGGGGGAGCGCCCCCACCCGCGCGAGCCCCCGCCACGCCGCCAGGACGACCGAGCCCCCCGCCGCGCCGCACACCGCGCCGAAGACGCCCCCCAGCGGGAACGCCGCGAAGGCGCCCGCCAGGAGCCCCACGACGCCCGCGAACAGGGGCGCGAAGCCCAGCCCGGGTCGGGACGGTGGCAGCTCGCGCCCGGCCGGGGCGGTCGTGAACACGGGCCAGGCGAGGGCCCCCAGGGCCGCCCCCACGAGGACGGCCACGAGCCACACGGCCACCCGCCTGTCGCCGTTGCCGCCCCCCGCCGCGCCCACGCCCGCCCCGCGCCCCCCCCCCCCCCCCCCCCCCCCCCCCCCGCCCCCCCCCCCGCGCCCCCAGCCGCCCCCACCCCGCCCCCCCCCCACCACCCGACCCCGCACTCCCCCACCG
>CAYZID010000093.1:0-19704 GCA_964478315.1 uncultured Myxococcales bacterium
TTGCCCAAACGCGGCCTCCGGCGCCTCGGTCCGCAGAGCAGGTGGCGGATCTGGGTCATGGCGACTGCCTTGCGATGTTCGTTTTCTTCGGGCTAGCCTGGGCGCGGTTGGCAAGACATGTTGGGGGTGGCGATGTCCCTCGCTGGGTGGGAGTTTCTCGGTATGTACAGGCTGTTGGCGCTGTCTCTGGCCGCCCTGGCTGCGGCCCTGGCGGCCAACGGCTGCGTCACCCCGGAGCGGCCGTCGGGGGGCATCGGTGGCGCCGTGGACGGCACGGGCGTGGGCGTGGACGCCGTCGACGTGGGCGGCGGCCAAGGGGACGGTCCGGGGGACAGCCAGGACAGCGGTCAAGACGACGGCGGCGATCCGGACGCCTGCGTCCCCAGCGACGAGCTGTGCGATGGGCTCGACAACGACTGCGACGGGGAGACCGACGAGGACCTGACGGCGCCTCCGGCCGCGTTGACCCAGGGTGTGTGTGCGGCGGCCGCCGCGCAGGTGTGCGCGGGGGCAGAGGGGTGGCAGGAGCCCGATCTCACGACGGTGGCCGGCTACGAGGTGGAAGAGACGTTGTGCGACGGGCTGGACAACGACTGCGATGGGGAGACGGACGAGCCCTTCAAGGCGGGCGGGACCGTGACCTACAGCGGTCCCTACGACACCGATCTCAAGAAGACCCTGGGCGACGCGTGTGGGACCGGGATCTGCCTCAACGGCGAGGTCGTGTGCGCGGCCGACCGCGTGAGCCTGACGTGCAGCACGGCCGGGTTGGCGGGCGACGAGCTGTGCGACGACGTGGACAACGACTGCGACGGGGAGACCGACGAGGACCTGACGGCGCCTCCGGCCGCGTTGACCCAGGGTGTGTGTGCGGCGGCCGCCGCGCAGGTGTGCTCAGGGGGCGCATGGGAGGAGCCCGACCTTACGATGGTCCCGGGCTACGAGGAGGTCGAGACGCTGTGCGACGGTTTGGACAACGACTGCGATGGCGAGACGGATGAGCCCTTCAAGGTGGGCGGGACGGTGACCTACGCCGGCCCCTACGACGCCGACCTCAACAAGACCTTGGGGAAGGCGTGTGGCACTGGGGCCTGCGCGAACGGCGAGATCGTGTGTGGGGCTGACCATCTGAGCTTGACGTGTAGCACGGCAGGGAAGGCGGGTGACGAGCTGTGCGACGACGTGGACAACGACTGCGATGGGGAGACGGACGAAGACTTCCCGACGCTGGGAGATACCTGCGACGGGGCCGACAGCGATCAGTGCGCGAACGGGACCTTGACCTGCACCGAAGACGGTGGGGGCGTGGAGTGCGTGAACGAGTCGGTCGAGGACCTCGTCGAGCTGTGCGACGGAGAAGACAACGACTGCGACGGGGAGACGGACGAGGACTTCGAGATCGGCGGGACCATCACCTACCACAACAAAGCACTCGGAGAGGATTGCGGTCTCGGGGTCTGCGCCGGGGGGTACGTCGAGTGTGGCGCAGACCTTCAATCGTTGACCTGCTCGACCTTGGAGAAGGTGGAGTTCGAGTCGTGCGACGGGCTGGACAACGACTGCGACGGGGAGACGGACGAGGGGCTCGCGGCGCCTCCGGCCGCGTTGACCCAGGGGGTGTGTGCGGCGGCCGCCGTCCAGGTGTGCGATGGGGACAACGGCTGGCAGGAGCCCGACTACACCGCCGTGGCCGGCTACGAGGCCGAGGAGACGCTGTGCGACGGTCTGGACAACGACTGCGATGGGGAGACGGATGAGGGCCTGACGGCGCCGGTCGCCTCGAAGACGCGCGGCGTGTGCGCCGGGAAGAAGCAGGTGTGTGCCGGTGACGGCGGTTGGGTAGAGCCCGACTACGCGGCGATCACGAACTATGAGGAGACCGAGGTCACCGCGGGCGACGGGCTGGACAACGACTGCGACGGCTTCGTGCTCATCGCGCCCGGGACGTTCCTCATGGGATCAGGGCCGGACGATCCGGACCACCAGAGCAACGAGACGCAACACCGGGTCACCTTGACGCACCCGTTCCTCATGGCCACCACGGAGGTCACGCAGGCGGAGTGGGAAGCCCTCATGGGCAACAACCCGGCGGATGGTACGGATGTCTGCGGCGGGCCGTGTCCCGTCCAGAACGTCAACGTTTGGGACATGCTGGCCTACGCGAACGCCAAGTCCCAGGCCGAGGGGCTGGCTTCGTGCTACACGCTATCCGGCTGTGCCGGCACCCCGGGGGACGGGACGTACGCTTGCGGCACCGCGTTCACGGTGAACGCGCCACAGGGCAACCCCTACCTATGTGAAGGCTACCGCCTGCCCACGGAGGCCGAGTGGGAGTACGCCTATCGCGCTGGGGCGCAGACTCCTCTCTACAACGGCGCCACCACCGACGAGAACCTGAACCAGATCGGTTGGTATAGCGTCAACGCCGGGCCGAGTGGCTACCAGCCCGTAGCGCAGAAGCTGCCCAACGCCTGGGGGCTATACGACCTCTCCGGGGGCGTGTGGGAGATGACCACGGACCCCGCGCTGCCGTATCCTGCGGAGCACGTCGTGGATCCATGGCTGCAGCCAGGGGTCAACTCGAAGCTCATGATGCGGGGAGGCTCTCGGGGCAGCGGGCTCATCACGGCGCGAGCCGCCGCGCGCAAGAACCGGGTTCCCACGTTCCGAGACGGCCTCGGAGGTTTCCGCTTGGTCCGCAGCCTGCCCTGCGTGGCCTCCGACGAGGTCTGTGACGGGGCCGACAACGACTGCGACGGAGAGACCGACGAGGACCTGACATCCCCCTCCGCGGACCGGACCGACGGGGTCTGCGCCGGGGCCACGAAGGTGTGCGCGGGTGTGGACGGGTGGGTCGAGCCCGACTACGCGGCGCTGGATGGCTACGAGGTGACTGAGGCGGCGTGCGACGACGTGGACAGCGACTGCGACGGCGTGACGGACTGGGTGGGGCCCACCTGCTGTGACCCCACGGACGACGAAGGCTGCGACGTCGCCTCCGACGCGCCGCGGTGCGACCCCGTTACCCGCACCTGCGTGGCGTGTCTGGAGGACGACGATTGCGCCGGGTCAGTCGAGGGCCCCCACTGTAGTAACCACGTCTGTGGACCCGAGGGCTTCGCTTACATTCCAGCGGGGACTTTCATGATGGGCTCGCCCGAGGAGGAGTTGAACCGCGGCGCCGATGAGGCGCAGCACGAGGTGACGCTGACCCACGGGTATCGCGTGGGCGTCACGGAGGTCACGCGCGACCAGTGGGAGGCCGTGGCGGGGTGGGCTCCTGGGCCGACGCCTACCGGGTGCGACGGCTCCTGCCCGGCGGCGAACGTGAGCTGGTGGGAGGCCCTGGCTTACGCCAATGCGCGCTCGGTGGCTGAGGGGCTGGATGTCTGCTACGACCTGTCGTCCTGCACGGGCGCGCTGGCGACCCAGGATCTGTCCTGTGCCGGTCCGCTCGACGACGCGTTCTCCCCGGCCACGTACACCTGTGCCGGCTATCGCCTCCCCTTCGAGGCGGAGTGGGAGCGTGCCTATCGCGCTGGGACGACCACGGCCTTCTATGTGGAAGGCGAGACGCCTCAGGTCGCCGACACCCTGGCGTGGTCCCTGCACAATGTCACGAATGGCGCTCCTCAACCGGTCGCGCAGCTCCTCGCCAACCCCTGGGGCATCTACGATATGGGCGGGAACGTCAGTGAGTTCTGCGCAGATGGGCACGGC
This sequence comes from uncultured Myxococcales bacterium, assembly GCA_964478315.1. Taxonomy (GTDB): domain Bacteria; phylum Myxococcota_A; class UBA9042; order PHBI01; family JAAZYN01; genus CAYZID01. Next base: position 3,721 of record CAYZID010000093.1, read on the forward strand.
GACTACCCCGTAGACCCCGTAGAGGACCCCGTGAACGACCCTGGGAACGGGCGCTCCGTGCGAGGCGGCTCGTACCACTCCGGGTGGGAGATGACGCGGGCGGCCAACCGAGACGCAGCGAACGTGGGCTTGGCTGTGGACGGGTGGCACGGGCTGCGCCTCGCGCAGTTCGCCGGCTGCACGATGACCCATGACGGCGTGGAGGAGTGCGACGGCGTGGACAACGACTGCGACGGGCTCACCGACGAGGACCTCACGCCGCCCCCCGCTTCGCTGCACCGCGGCGTGTGCGCTGGCGCCGTCTCGCGCTGCGACGGCCCGAATGGCTGGGTAGACCCCGACTTCACGGCCATCGCCGGCTACGAGGAGACCGAGGTCACCGCGGGCGACGGGCTGGACAACGACTGCGATGGCTACGTGCTCATCGCCGCCGGGACCTTCCTGCAGGGTTCGCCGCCGACCGAGCCAGGGCACACGAGCAACCCCATGCTCCAGGAGGAGCTCCACGAGGTGACCTTGACCCACGACTTCGTCATGGGCGTCACCGAGGTGACGCAGGGGGATTGGGAGGCCCTGATGGGCCCCAACCCATCCGCGACCGAGGGGATCGGGCCGCAGGGTGTCGTGGAGGCGCTCAACTGGTGGGAGGCTGCGGCCTACGCCAACGCCCTGTCCGCAGCCCAGGGACTGCCTCCTTGCTATGAACTGACCGGCTGCACCGGGATCGCGGGGAACCGAAAGAATGGCGCCCCGCTCGTGTGCACGGGCGTGACCGTGAACGCCACGAACGGCGACCCGTATCTGTGCGAGGGCTATCGCCTCCCCACGGAGGCCGAGTGGGAGTACGCCTACCGCGCGGGAACGGTCTGGGCGACCTACAACGGCGAGCTGTTCCACGCCTACGCGAACCTGCTCGACTGCGAGCCCGCCGGTGAGCCCCGCGTCGAGCCCATCGGTTGGTTCTGCACGACCACCCCCGCCAACGAGAAGGCGCAGGTCGCGGGGCAGCGCATGCCCAACGCCTGGGGGCTGTACGACATGGCCGGGAACGTGTGGGAGATGTGCTGGGACTGGGCCGAGAGCTCCTACCCGGGGGGCCCCCTCATCGACCCGAGCGGTCCCAGTGGCGGCACCGAGCACATCCGCCGTGGGGGCTCCTTCGCCAACAACGCGGCGTCCCTGCGCGCGGCGTCCCGGGCCTCCAGCGCGCCGGAGCACGTCTCGTCGCAGACGGGCTTCCGCCTCGTGCGTACGGTGAACCCATAGCCATCGCCTCGCTCGGGGCCGTTCGCGTTCGCTCTGCAGCGCTGGCCCCGGCGCTCGTCTCAGCTCCGGAGCGGGGGTTGGCCGAGCAGGAGCTTGACGGCGACCGAAGCCGCCGCGAAGCCCATGGCGCCCGTAACGAAGGCCGCCGTTCCTCCGGGCGGCGCCTTGCGCACGGTGTCGGGCCGCGCGGGCAGGGGCGCCGGGCAGTCGCAGGCGGCGTCCGTGGTGAGAGGCCCCTCGATGGGCGCGCGTTTGGGCTCGATGGAGTAGACGGCCCACACCCCGCTGGGCCGCCCCACGGGGGGGAAGGCGTAACGGCGCCGCAGGATCTTGCGGACGGCCTTGCCCAGCCGGTCGACCTCCACGTCGTTGAGGTCCGCCGCGCGGATGGCCGTGGGGTCCAGGCGCCCCGCCGCCCCCGTGGAGACGACGAGCGGCAGCCCCAGGGCACGGCAGCGCGCGATGAGGTGGCACTTGGCCGTCACGTTGTCGATGGCGTCCAGGACGACGTCCGCCACCCCGGCGTCGGGGAGCAGCTCGGCGGCGGTCGCTGCCTCGTAGAAGGCTTGCACGGCGTCCACGCGCGCCTGGGGGGCCAGGGCGCGGAGGCGCCGGGCCAGGACCTCGACCTTCACCTGCCCCACGGTCTCGGGCGTCGCCTGGAGCTGCCGGTTGATGTTCGAGGCGCACACGAGGTCCGAGTCCACGAGCGTCAGCCAGCCCACGCCCGCGCGGACGAGCGCCTCGGCCGCCCAGCTCCCCACGCCGCCCACCCCGAAGATGAGCGCGTGGGCGCCCGCGAGCCGCGCCAGCCCCTGGGAGCCCACGAGGCGCGCCGTGCGCTCGTGTTGGCAGCGCGCTACGGTGGCGGCGGTCGGCTGGACGTCGGCAGGGGAGGGCGTGGAGGGGGGAGAGGTCAAGCTGGCACCTCGCGAGCGGCCGTGGGGTGGCGAGAGGGTATAGCCGCCCCGGCCCCGGGCTCCAAGCCCGGGCGCGCCTCCTCGCTCCGGCGTGCGGGTTCAGCCCCGGGGCGGCCTCCGTCCGCGCCGCCGCCCGCGGGTCCGCGGTGACCGTCGCGCCTCGCAAGGCCACGTCAACGTTGCGCGTCGGGGCGCTCGCCCCTAGGATGCCGGCGCCCAAGACGTCTGGAGGCGCCATGCCCACCTTCAAGCCCGTCCCCCAGCGCATCGACTTCCCCGCGAGCGAGCGCGAGATCCTGGCGTTCTGGAAGGAACACGACATCTTCCACCGCACCCTGGAGCAGACCAAGGACGGCCCGCCCTTCGTCTTCTTCGAGGGGCCGCCCACGGCCAACGGCACGCCCCACAACGGCCACGTCCTCACGCGCGTCATCAAGGACGTGTTCCCCCGCTACAAGACCATGCGGGGCTACCACGTGGGACGCAAGGCCGGCTGGGACACCCACGGCTTGCCCGTGGAGGTGGAGGTCGAGAAGGAGCTGGGCATCCACGGCAAGGAGGCCATCGAGGCCTACGGCGTGGAGGCCTTCACCAAGAAGTGCATCGAGTCCGTCTTCCGCTACACGGACGTGTGGAACGACCTCACCGAGCGTATCGGGTTTTGGGTGGACCTGGATACGGCCTACGTCACCTACCACAAGAGCTACGTGGAGTCGGTCTGGTGGGCGCTGTCCGAGCTGCACCGCAAGGGCTTGCTCTACCGGGGCCACAAGATCGTCTGGTGGTGGGCCCAGGGCGGCACCGCGCTCTCCGCTGGCGAGGTGGGCCTGGGCTACAAGACCGTGGACGACCCGAGCATCACGGTGAAGTTCCGCGTCAAGGGCGAGGAGTCCACCTTCCTGCTGGGCTGGACGACCACGCCCTGGACGCTGCCGTCCAACACCGCGCTGTCCGTGCGAGCGGACCTGGACTACGTCTACGCGCGCCAGGGCGACGAGGTTTACATCGTCGCCAAGTCCCTGGCAGACGAGAACCTGGGCGCCCTGGCCGACGGCGCCTACACCATCGAGAAGACCGTCAAGGGCAGCGACCTGGAGGGCCTGACCTACGAGCCGCTGTTCACCTACGCCAAGCCCGAGGGAGGCCGCGCCTACGAGGTCATCACGGCGGACTTCGTGGAGGAGGCGGCGACGGGCATCGTCCACACGGCCCCGGCCTTCGGTGAAGACGACTTCCGCGCGGCGCGCGACAAGGGCATCGGCCTCCTCCAGCTCGTGGGGGCGGACGGGAAGTTCTTGGACGTAGTCACCGACTTCGCCGGGACCTTCTGCAAGGACGCCGACCGCGACATCATCCGCAACCTGCGCGACCGCGGGCTGCTGTACCGCGAGAAGGTCTATCGGCACGACTACCCCTTCTGCTGGCGCGCGGACACCGATCCCCTCATCCAGTACGCCCGGCCCGGGTGGTTCATCCGCACCACCGAGGTCATCGACAAGGCCAAGGCCAACAATCAGGCCATCCACTGGCTGCCCGAGCACATCAAGGACGGGCGCTTCGGGGACTTCCTGGACAACAACGTGGACTGGTCCCTGTCGCGCGAGCGCTACTGGGGCACCCCGCTGAACATCTGGATCTGCGAGTCCTGCGACCACCGCGAGGCGCCCACCTCCGTGGCGGACATCGAGGCCCGCAATCCCCACGCCTTCGACGCTTTCCACGCCGCGCGCGAGGCCGACCCCACGCTGGACGAGCACCTCATCGTCCACAAGCCGTGGATCGACGAGGTGACCTTTCCGTGCCCCCAGTGCGGGGCCACCATGCGCCGCGTCCCCGAGGTCATCGACTGCTGGTTCGACTCGGGCTGCATGCCCTTCGCCCAGTGGGGCTACCCGCACCAGAACAAGGACAAGTTCGAGGCCTCTTGGCCCGCGGACTTCATCAGCGAGGCCATCGACCAGACGCGCGGCTGGTTCTACAGCCTGCTGATGATCTCGACGATGCTCTTCGAGGACGCCGAGTACCCCCACCCGTACAAGAACTGCATCGTCTTGGGGCACGTCTCGGACAAGCACGGCAAGAAGGAGAGCAAGTCCAAGGGGAACTACACCCCGCCGGACAAGATCCTCGCCAGCGACGGCGCCGACGCCATGCGCTGGTACTTCTATGCCGCCAACCCGCCGCACTCGAACACCCGCTACAGCCCCGAGGCCGTGCGCCAGGGCGAGCAGGAGTTCCTTATCAAGCTGCGGAACGTCTACGCGTTCTTCACCATCTACGCGAACATCGACGGCTTCCACCCCGCCGAGACGCCGCGCCGCCCTGTGGCCGAGCGCGCGCTGCTGGACCGCTGGGTGCTGTCCGAGCTGAACCTCGCCATCCGCGACGTGACCGAGCGCATGGAGGCCTACCAGGTCTACGAGGCCGCCCAGCGCCTCATCCGGCTGGCCGACGCGGTGAGCAACTGGTACGTCCGCCGCAGCCGCGCCCGGTTCTGGGCCTCCAGCGAGGACCCGGCCAGCGCCCAGAGCAAGTGGGACGCCTTCCACACCCTTTACGAGCTGCTCACGACCACGGCGCGCCTGGCCGCGCCCTTCGTGCCATTCCTGACCGAGGAGATCTACCGAAACCTGGTCGTGGGCCTCGACCCCGCTGCCCCGGAGAGCGTCCACCTGACCACCTGGCCCGAGGCGGACGAGGCGGTCATCGACGAGGCCCTGTCCCAGCGCATGCAGGCCGTGCGCGACATCGTCAGCCTGGGCCTGGCCACGCGCACGACCCACCGCCTCAAGGTGCGCCAACCCCTGGCGCGCGCCGAGGTCATCCTGGGCCACACCTCCTTGGAGGACGCCCTCCGCGGCGCCGACGAGCTGGTCGCCCTCATCGCCGACGAGCTCAACGTCAAGCGCGTGGACTTCACCCAGGAGGCGGGGGACTTCGTGACCTTCGCCGTGAAGCCCAACTACCGCGCCCTGGGGCCGGTGTTCGGCAAGCGCATGCCCGTGGTCCGCAAGGCCCTCGACGCCGCCGAGCCCGCCGCCGTCCGCGAGGCCCTCGCCAGCGAGGGCGTCTATCGCCTCCGGCTGCCCGACGGGGAGACGGTCGAACTCACGCCGGACCACGTTCAGGTGACCGTGGACGCCCATGAGGGCTACGCGGCCTCGGGCGGCGCCGTGGGCGTGGTCGTCTTGGACACCACCATCGACGACGCCCTGCGCGCCGAGGGGCTGGCCCGCGAGGTGGGCAGCAAGATCCAGGCGATGCGCAAGGAAGCAGACCTGGACTACACGGCCCGTATCCGCGTGTCCCTGGCCGGCGACCAGGCGCTTCTCGACGCCTGCGACAGCCACCGGGAGCGCCTCATGGGCGACACCCTGACCACCGAGCTGGACCTCACCGGAGCCCCCCTGGAGGAGCCCGTGCGCACGGGCGACTTCCAGGTGGACGGCCTCACCCTTCACGCCGAGCTGGCCCTCGCCTGAGCCCGCTGGCAGCCCGCTGACAGCCCCTCAACGGCCCCTGTTGCGCGTGCTACGAGGCGGCGTTACCATGCGCCGCGCCCGCGCTGGGCCCCTGACGACGAGCGAAAGACCCATGCACCGAGCCACGAACACCCTCCGCGCCGCCGCCATCCTCACCGTCCTGGCGTTCGCCTCGACGGCCCTCTCTGGTTGCTTCACGACCTACGATCTCGAGCAGACCGAGTTCGCCAAGCTCCAGCGGCCCGACGAGGTGCCCAAGAAGGTCGTCGCCAAGGACGGCACTCCGCTCGTCATCAAGCGGGAGACCAACCTCTACGTGCGATCCGTGGGTGGGCGCCGCTACGCCATCACGCCCTTCAACTTCAAGATGACCCAGAGCCAGCTCGTGGCCTCGGACCGCGACACCCTGCTCATGCTGGGTGAGATCAGCGACTACGAGGTGGATCTGCTGAGCACCTGGAAGACCGTCTCGCTCATCTCCGCGGGCGTCCTGGCGGCCGGTGGCCTCATCGCCTTCGCCGTCATCAGCGCCAAGCCCAGCAACTGAGCTGCCACACCGCGCTTCGGGTTCGCGTCCGCGCTTTTTTGCCTCGTGGCGCGGGAGCGTGCTAGCTGAGACCCAACGCTGCTTCCCGGCGTCGTCGGTGAGCTGCGGAGTTGGCTGAGAGCACGCGACGTACCCGAGGCGCTCCCTGTTGAGGTTCCTCCTCCATGGCCTGATCTTCCTGCTCGCCGTGGCCAGCGGGATGGCCGCGGCCGTGCCGGGCCTCGTCGAGCGCGTGGGGCGCCGCGTCCAGTGGCGCGTGGAGCAGGCCACGGGGCTGGACGTGCGCGTGGCGCGAGCGTCTTGGACGCTGGGCGGGCGGGTGACCCTGGAAGGCGTCACGGCGCGCCCCGTCGACGCGCCCGCGGGCGAGCCCCCGCTGCTCACGGTGCGGAGGCTGTCCTTGGAAGGGGACGTCATCTGGGGCGCGGCCCAGGTCGTCCCGCGGCGCGTGGAGCTCACCGGGGGCGTCGTGAACCTGGTGCGGCGCGCCGACGGCGAGGACAACGTGCGGCGGGCGCTGCGCGGCCTGCGCGACCTCGCGAGCGGTGAGGCGGCGGGGGACGCCGGGGGGACGGACGGGCGGTCTGGTGGCGGTCTGGGGCGCTTCCTCGTCCCGCGGGTGCCCGATGTCGTGGCGGGCGACCTCACCGTCTCCGTGGAGGCCAAGGGCGTCACCGCCCCCCTGGGGATGGGGCTCCCCACCCGCGTGGTCCTGAGCGGCGGGACCCTCCACGCCGAGAACACAGCCCTGGTGCGCGAGGACGATAACCTCACCGTCAAGGCACGGTTCGCAGACACGACGCTGGACCCGGGGCACGGGCTGGAGGCGGACGCCGTCGTGCGGCTCCGCGCGGGGGCCCGGGGCGAGAGGGGCACGGACGGCGACGGGCCGGGGCGGACGACCCCCGTGAGCGTGCGCTTCGACCGGCCCGTCCGGCTCCTCGTGGGCTCGCGCGTGCTGGCCGTGGGCTCGGCGCGCTGGGATGGGGTGCCCTGGTCCCCGGTGGAGGTGGCCGACGTGGCGCTGTCGGTGCCCCTCACGGCGGACGAGCGAGCCGGGGACGCCCCCGTGGACCCGGCGGTGACCGTGGGGCGCGTCGTCGTGGTGCCGGACCCGGTGGCCACCCCCAAAGCGGTAGCGGCTGCCCTGGCACGTCGAGATGGCGGGCGCGAGGACCGGCTGGCAGCCGCGTGGGACGTCATCGCGAGCTTGCAGCGCGTGGAGCTCGATCGTCCGGCGCTGGTCTTCGAGCGGCGCCCGGAGGGGCACAACTTCGTGGATCTGGTGGGTGCGGGCGCTGGGGCCAGGACGGGGGCGGCGGAGGACGACGCCCCGGACAAGGACCTGGGCCCGCTCATGGAGGCCACGCGGGCCGCCGCGCGGCGGCTGCTGCGCGGCCGAGCGCCCGCGGACGGCGCTGGGTTCCGGGGTTTCCTGGTGCGTGGCTTCCAGCGGCTGGATGGCGCCGTGGCGCGGCTGAGCCGGCGGGTGCAGGCCGTGGGGCGGCGCGTGCCCTTCCACCACCTCGTCGTGCGCGAGGGGCGCTTCGTCTGGCGCGACGCCGAGCTCGTGCAGCGGGCGGGCGGGGCCGAGCGGCTGGAGAACTTCTCGCTGGACGTGGTGAAGAAGGGGGCGCTCCTGGAGTTCGAGACCAGCTTCGTGGTGCCGGGCGTGGGGAACGGCGCCAACAAGGTCGATGGGCGCGTGCATCTCACGACCGGGGACACGCAGATTCGGGCACAGATCGACCGGCTGTCGCTCTACCCCTACCGGCAGGTCTTCCCCAAGAGCCTGCCGGTCGCAGAGAGCACCTCGCTGCACGACACGGACGTCACGCTCGCGTGGTCGCCAGCGAGCGACATCGCGCGGCTGGACGGCGAGGTCCACGTCGAGGACCTGGCGTTCCGGTACAAGGCGCTGGCGCACGACACGCTCACCGGCATCGACCTGGGCTTGCGCTTCTCGGCGCAGCTCGACCGGGCGAACAAGACCTTCGTCATGTCGCCCAGCGCGCTGTGGTTCGGCAAGCTCCGGGGCACGGTGCGCTTCGATGTCGAGCGCTACGACTCAGCGCCCAAGCTGTCCGGTGCCGTGCGGCTGGATCGCGCCCGGTGCCAGGACATCGTGGACTCCATCCCGTCCGCCTTCATCCCCATGCTCCACGGGCTCCGCGTGGAGGGGACGCTGGCGTGGCACCTGGACTTCTCGCTGGATACGCGGGACATGGACACCCTGCGCTACGAGTCCTTCCCGGCGCTGCACGGCTTCCGGGTGCTGGACATCGGGGATCGGCTCAACCTGGCGGCCGTGCAGTCGAGCTTCCTGCATCGCATCGAGGAGGCGGACGGCACCGTGCGCGAGATGCTCGTGGGTCCCGGGACGCCCAACTGGGTTCCCCTGAGCCGCGTGAGCCCCTACCTCGTCAAGGCGGTCACCACGACGGAAGACGGCAGCTTCTTCCGCCACAAGGGGTTCTCGACCTACGCGATTCGGCAGTCCCTGGTCGCGAACCTGAAGAAGGGGGCCTTCGTCCGCGGCGCCTCGACCATCACCCAGCAGGTCGTGAAGAACCTGTTCCTGAGCCGCGAGAAGACCATCTCGCGCAAGCTCCAGGAGCTGTTCATCACCTGGCAGATCGAGAAGGTGCTGTCCAAGGAGCGCATCCTGGAGCTGTACCTGAACATCATCGAGTGGGGGCCGGGGATCTACGGGATTCGTCGCGCCGCCCGCCACTACTTCGGCAAGGAGCCCGCCGACCTCACGGCCCTGGAGGCGGTCTTCCTGGCGAGCATCATCCCCAGCCCGCGTCGCTACTACCGACAGTTCTCCCGGGGGCAGGTCACCGAGGGGTGGCGGCGGCATCTGCGGTGGATCATGAAGGTGATGGTGGAGCGCGGCAAGCTCACGCCGGACGAGTACAAGGCCGCCTGGCCCTACTCCCCTGTCTTCCGCGGCCAAGAGGCGCCGGCCCCAACGGACGGGCCAGCGGACGCCCGAGCGAAGGGGCCAGCGGATCCGTAGCTCCACCCGGAGGCCGGGCAGGCGAGGCCGCGTTTGCTCCCGCAGTTGCTTCCGTGCCCCGCTCCCGTGACCGCTTCCGCTTCCGCCTCAGCCTCCGCCTTCGCTTCCGCTTCCACCTTCGCGCGCTGGCCGCGAGGGCAGGTCCCGCGCTGGGAAGCCGGCGGCCTCCCAGAAGTCCGCCTCGGGGGCCTCTTGGAAGACGAGCCGCTCGCCCGTGCGCGGGTGGTCGAGCCCCAGGCGCACGGCGTGGAGGCACAGGCGCCCCGCGCGCTCATGGGCGGGGAGGCGCCGCCCATACGCGTCGTCGCCCACGATCGGCGCCCCGAGCGCCGCCAGGTGGACCCGCACTTGGTGGGTGCGGCCCGTGTGGAGGGTCGCCTCTACCAGGGCCAGGCCCCGCGTGGGGTCGGGGTGGTGCGCCAGGACGCGCACGTCCGTGCGGGCCGACATCGCGGCGCGCTCCCCGGCGCTCGGGTCGGCCACGCGCACGCGACGCTTCGTGCGCACGAGCGGCAGCTCGCACCGGCCCGCGGGCGGCACCCCTTCGGTCACCGCCCAGTAGACCCGCTCGATCGTGTGCTCTCGGAATTGGGGCGTGAGGACCCCGGAGGCGGCGCGGTCCCGGGCCGCCACCATGACGCCGCTCGTGCCTCGGTCCAGCCGGTGCATGAGGCGGACCTCCGGACCGAAGCGCCGCGCGAGCGCGTACGTGAGCGAGCCCACGTCGCCCAGCTCGGTTCCCTGCACGAGCTGCCCCGCGGGCTTGTGGAGGACGAGAATCGCCTCGTCCTCGTAGAGCACGCGCAGGGGAAACCGGTCAGCGTGCTGGACGGCGGCGTGCCAGGTGGCGGTGAGGTGGTCTCCGGCGCGCACCACGCGCGAAGCCACGCGGACCCGCTCTTGGCCTAGAAAGACGCCGCCCATGGCGAGGACCTTCCGGGCGCGGGTGCGCGAGAGGTCGGGGATGAGGGCGGCCAGGGCGCGGTCCAGGCGCTCGCCGTCCAGGGCGCGCGGCACGTCGGCCTCCTGGCGCACGGTGCCCGGCGCGAGGCCCCCCCCGGTGGGGGCTGCTCGCTCCGCCGCGATGGCCTGCTTGGGGCGCTTTCGGCGCTTGGGGTTCGTCGAGGCGCTCCCACGCCGGCGGTGGGGCTTGGGGCGCTCAGCCACGGCCGCACACGCCCCTGGGCTGCCCGGCGTGGGCGGTCCGGCGACTCATTGGGGGCTCGCTGGGGGCTCGCAAGGGCCTCTCCAGCCCCCTCACGGGCTGGTCGGGGGCGGGTTGGTGGGGCACGCGGGGCCCGGCGTCCAGGGCCGCGGGAGCTGGCAGTCCCCCCCCTCCTTGTCCATGACCCCGCACGGATCCTCACTGCACAGGCGAGGCAGGTCCCCGGGGACCTCCTCCGGGAACAGCCCATACGCTACGATGGGCGCCGTGGCCCCTCCCAGGTCCGTGGCGTCTTCGCCCAAGCCCATGATCACCGCCGAGGCGGTGACGAAGCCCTCGACCTTGTCCCGGCCGCCCTCCCCCGCGCCGGGCCAGATGGTCATCTCCAGCTTGAAGTCGTTCATCTGGAGGTCGATGACACCCAGCACGCGGATGTGCATGTCGAAGGGGTCCAGGCGCAGGAAGAAGCGCCCGGGCTCTACCTCGGAGATGCTCCCCTTCCCGTAGATCGTCCACGCCCGGTGGTCCCCGTAGAGGTGGAGCTTCGTGGGATCGGTCGCGTTGGGGGCCTGTCCTTCGTCGGGCTGGGCCACCGTCCCGGCGATCCACACCGTGCCGTCCGCGGGATCCACCCCCACGTCCATGAACAGGCGCAAGAAGACCCCCGCCAAGGTGTCGGACATGTCCGCGAACAGGGCGAGGACGCCGGAGTTCAGCGTGAGGTCCACCGCGGCTCCCTGAGACTGGGGGTTCACCTGGAACTTGAAGCGCTCCCCGTGGCGCAAGACCTTGCCGCCTTCATCCGTGAGGCCGGGCGCCAGGGCGAGGATGAAGGGCCGCCCCTCCTTGCCGGCGAACAGATCCCCATAGGTGATGGTGGCTTCCGTGTGGTCGTCGGAGACCGAGACCGACACCTCTCCGCACGGGGAGGTGGCGACCGTGCAGTCGGCGACCAGGGGCTCGGTGCCCTCGATGAGGTCGCCCTCCTGGTCGAGCGCCCAAGGCCAGAGCGTGATGGACAGCGACTCGGGGCGGATGGGCTCGCTGAACAGGAGCGTCAGCGGCGTCTCGGAGGTCCACTGCCCATCGGCCGGCACGAACAGCGAGGGCTCGGGCGGCGGGTCGTAGGTCTCGCAGGCGCCATCCAACCCCGTCGTGACGGTCAAGAGCGACACGGCGAGGGCCGGTCCCGCCAAGAGTGCGAGAGAAGGACGGGGCGACTGGGTGTTCACGGGCGGGGCTCCTCTCCGGTTGGAGGCATGGCGTCGTTGGGCGCGGTCGCGGCCGGGGTGGCGGGCTTGCGACCCACCGTCCAGTGTCTACGGCCCTCGCGCCCGGTTCAACCCAGATCCACCGTGAGGGCGTTTCCAACCGGGCATTGGCCCGCGGGACCGGTTCGGGCGACGGTGCTATAACGGAGGAGAGGTGGGCGCCGGGCGCCGGTCTCTCGTCACGAGTCCACGCGGAGGCGAGCACAGGGGATGGCAGCGGGGTCCAAGCGGGGAGAGGTCTTGCGAACGGCGGACGTGAGCCCGGAGGAGCTGGAGGCCCTCTGGGGGCACCTGGGCGAGAGCGCCACCGAGACCCGCATCCGGTCCAACGGGACCATCGTGCCGTTGGGGCACGAGCAGCCCGGGTTGCTGGACGCCGTGCGCCAGCGCCTGCCCGCCCTGGCGCTGGCCGGGGCCTGTGAGGGGCCGCCGGAGCTCGCCCTGGGGCACGTCTTGGGCGAGGGCGCCATGGGGATCGTCCGGGCGGCGCGCCAGGTGCCCGTGGACCGCGAGGTGGCGGTCAAGTCCGTGCGCCCGGAGGCCGTTGCCAACCACGGTCACACCGAGCTGCTGCGCGAGGCGTGGATCACCGGGCGCTTGGAGCACCCGAACATCGTCCCCATCTATGCCATCGGCCGCGACGGGCAGGATCTGCCGCTGCTGGTGATGAAGCGCATCGAAGGGGACACCTGGAACGAGGTGCTCCAGGACCCCGAGCACAGGGCCATGCGCCACAGCGGGCGCGAACCTCAAGAGTGGCACATCGCCAAGCTCATCCAGGTGTGCAACGCGGTCGCCTTTGCCCACTCCAAGGGCATCATCCACCGCGACCTCAAGCCCGAGAACGTCATGATCGGCGCCTTCGGGGAGGTCTACGTCCTCGATTGGGGCATCGCGGTGAGCGTGCGCGACGACCCATCGCTGCCGCTAGCCCGAGACGTGGAGACCATCGCCGGGACGCCCGACTACATGGCGCCCGAGATGACCGTGGGCGACGGCGCGCTGCTGGGCTACCACACGGACATCTACCTCCTGGGCGCGGTGCTCTACGAGATCCTCACGGGCCACCCACCCCACGAGGGCGAGTCGATCTTCGACAAGATCCTCGCGGCCTCCCAGGCCTACGAGGTGGACCTCCCGGACACGGTCCCCGAGCAGCTCGCGCGCATCTGCCGGCGCGCCATGGCCTACGCTCCGGAGGATCGGTTCGAGACCGTGGGGGAGTTTCGCGAGGCCCTCGGAGACTACCTGAGCCACCGCAGCTCGGTGCAGCTTGCCGAGGAGGCCCTGGGCCGACTGGAGGCCATGCGCTACCTTCTGGGCGAGGGGGCCCTGGAGCCCGACGAGCAGCGCCAGCTCCAGAACCTCTTTGGCGAGGCCCGGTTCGGCTTCAAGGTGGCCCTCCGGAGCTGGCCCGACAACGACAAGGCGCGCCGGGGATACCAGGAGACCCTGGAGCTCATGATCGACCACGAGCTCAACCGCGGGGCCGTGAGCGCCGCGGAGAGTCTCCTCGCCGAGCTCCCCGAGGAGCGCCGTGCCCTCGCGGCCCGCGTGGCCGAGGCGGAGGCCCGCAAGCGCGAGGAGGGGCGGAAGATCGAGCGCCTGGAGCGCATCGAGCAGAACATCGCCGGCTCCGAAGGGACGGGGATGCCCGCGCTGCTCATGGGCTTCGTCCTCGTCGCCTGGGGCCTCACGCACATCGTCTCCCTGGTCCTCACGCGCAACAACGCCTACGACGTGGGGCCTTGGGAGATGACCATCACCGGCGGCATCATCCTCGGCGCGGCGGCCCTCGTGGGCCTCGCCCTCCACAGGCGCCTACTCCAGAACCGCTCGGCGCGGCGGCTCACGGCGGCCACGGCCGTCCTCGCCTCGGCCCTCGCGGCTCACTGGGCGGGCGCGTTGCTGCTCGGGACGCCCTGGGGGCCGGCCATGATCCAGTCCCTGACGCTCTCGTGGGCCACCTTGGGGGCCGCGGCGCTGGCCGCGGACCCGCGCCTCATGGGGCCCGCGCTCGTGCTCCTGGCCGCCCACGCCGCGGCGCTGGCCGTGCCCGCCTACGCCGAGGAGATCTTCGCGGGCGCCGCCCTCACGGCCGCCGCCACGATGAGCGTCCTGTGGCGCCCCCAGTTCACCCTCGAAGACCCCGAGCTCATGCACCTGGACGAGTAGGCCCAACGCGCACGGGAGGGGGGCTGCCCCTCCCCTACGTCGGGATGTGCCAGGGCGTCCCGCGGGACTCCAGCGTGCGGCGCACCATGAGGTCGAACAGGGCGTCCAGGGCGCGGCGGACTCGTGGCCCGTCTTTGGGACCCTCCAAGATCCCCAGGGCCCGCGAGATGGCCTCGAAGGTGGCCAGCCCGTCCGCCCGGGGCTCGGCGCGGAGGCGGTAGCGCGAGGGCCCCAGGTCGGGGAGGCGCACGCGCGGCAGGTCCCTCAAGCCCGGCTCGCGCTTGGCGACCTTGGAGGCCTGACGCCAGCTCCCGTCGGGCACCACGAGGGTTACCGGGCGCGGGTCGGCGGCCACCAGCGCGGGCGTGAGCAGCGCGGCGTCGTCGCTGGGAAACAGGAGCCAGGTGCGGCGCTCGGGGTCGTCCAACCCTCGGGTGTCCAGGGGGGCGCCGGGGACGCCGCGAAGGCGGATCTCCAGGGCGGGCAGCGCCAAGGCGGCGAGGTGGGAGGTGGCCGTGGTCTTGGGCCACTCGCGCTTGTGCATGACCACCACGACGCGCGAGCGCGTGGGCAGTGTGGGCACGGCGTCGCACACGCAGCGGTCCACGTGCATCCGGCAGCGCATGCAGCGCGCGGCCTGTTTGGCTCGGCGTCCCACGGGGTCCATCATCCCGGCTCGCTCCCCCGGTGTCGAGAACCCGTTCGAGGGGCCGCCCGCGGGCCGCCGTGACCGCCAGCCGCCGCCCGCCCTCGCGCGGATCTGGGGGCTCGCCAGGGTCCGCCCGTGAGGGCACACTGCTCCGCATGGCGATGCTCCAGCCGCGACAGGCGAGACCTCCCAAGGGCCAGGGCGCCGTGCGCGTGCGCTTGACCCGCGACCTCACGCGGGCGCTCAAGCGCGGCGACCCGTGGATCTTCTCCGACGCCCTCGCGCGGGTCCCCAAGGTACCCCCGGGAACCCACGTCACCGTCGAGGACCGGCGAGGCAAGCCCGTGGCGCGCGGCTTCGTGGACCCGGCGAGCCCCCTCGCCGTGCGCGTGTGCGAGCCCAGACCCAACGCCCGGCTGGACGAGTCCTGGGCCCGTGCTCGTCTGGAGGCCGCCGCGGCCCTGCGGCGCGCCGTCGTCGCCCGCCCCCACACGACGGGGTACCGCCTCGTGAACGGGGAGGGCGACGGCCTGCCAGGGCTCACGTGTGACGTCTACGGGCGGGCGGCCGTCGTCGTGCTCGACGGCGCCGGGGCGGCGGGCTTTTGGGATGCCCAGGGCGTGGCCCAGGCCGTCACCGACGCCACGGGTGTGGAGACCGTCTACCTGCGAGAACGCCGCCGGGGAGGACCCGCGGGGCGCCCGCTCGTGGGGCCGGCCCCCGAGGCCCCGGTGCCCTTCGTGGAGCACGGCGTGCGCTTCACGGCGGACCTCCAGCGCGGTCAGAAGACCGGGTTCTTCCTGGACCAGCGCGAGACGCGGGCCCGCGTGGAGGCCCTGTCCGCCGGGCGGCGCGTCCTCAACACGTTCGCCTACACGGGGGGCTTCAGCGTCTACGCCGGCCGGGGAGGCGCCGAGACCGTCACCACCGTGGATCTCGCCAAGCCCGCCGTCCAAGCCGCGGACGCCCACTGGCGAGACAACGGCCTGGACCCGGCGCGCCACGAGCTGGCCGCCGAGGACGCCTTTGCCTTCCTGGACGCCGCGGTGGAGGCCCGGCGCGCCTGGGACCTCGTGATCCTCGACCCGCCTTCCTTCGCCCCCAGCCGCGCCGCCGTGGACAAGGCCCGCCAGGCCTACGTTCGCCTCATCGCGGCTGGCGCCCGCGTCACCGAGCCCGGCGGCCTGCTGTTGGCAGCGTCCTGCTCCAGCCACATCGGCCACGCGGACTTTCTCAGGCTGTGCGAGGAGGGCGTGGGGCGCGGCCGGCGGCGCGCCGCCACCTTGGAGATCGCCGGGCAGCCCGCCGACCACCCGGCGCCTCTGCCCCTGGACCGCTTCCGCTACCTCAAGGTCGTGCTCATGCGGATCGCGGCGTGAGCGTGGGAGCACGACGCTGCGCCCTCCCTTCGCCCGGCTCGCAGGTCGGCGCAGGGCCCAGATCCGCCACCTACTCTGGGATTCGGCTTTGGATCCCGCGTGTGGGCG
>CAYZID010000094.1:0-2213 GCA_964478315.1 uncultured Myxococcales bacterium
CCCCCGGCGCCCCCGCCCCCGCGGTGAGATGCACGCGGCGCAGCGACACCGCGCTGGAGTCCACGACGTGCACCGCCACGGAGGACGCCCCGGGCTCGGTGGCGTTGGCGGCGCGCACGTCCAGGTCGCTCAAACTCACGGCATCCGCGGGGGAGGCGATCCGCACGGCGACGACGCCACCGGCCAACACGGGTCGCTCGGCCAGATCCCGCGCCCAGGTCCCATCGTCCCGGTAGCCCCCCACGAGGGTCACGCCCCCCGTGATCTCCAGGCTCCCCGGGAGGTCCGCGCTCCCCGCCACCAAGATCGTCGTCAACGAGGGATCGGCCGCGAGACGCGCCAGGGCCTCGACGACGGTCTCCACGGGCTCCTGCGGAGTGCCAGGGGCGTCGTCCGCACCGCCGGGGGCCACGAAGACGGTCTCCGCCACGTCCCCATCCACACCGTCGCAGTTCGTGTCCAGCCCCTCATCATCGGGCCCGTCGGGGCGCGCCGGGTTCACCTCCGCGTCGTCGTCCGCGCAGTCCCCGCCACCCGCCGGGCACACCGCGGCACCCTCCACTACGACCATGGACGCATCGCAGTAGCCGTCGCCGTCGTCGTCGCAACCCTCGTCTGTCTCCCCGTCGCAGTCGTCGTCCGCGCCGTTGCAGCTCTCCACCAGCCCGCCCCCGGCCCCGGTGGCCTCGCACACGGTCCCCTCCCCGTCCGCCGCGCAGGCCACGACGCCCGGGCCGCAGTCCGTGTCACAAGCAAGCCCCAAGGGGAAGTCCTCGTCCACCTGGTCGTCGCAGTCGTTGTCCTTGCCATCGCACAGCTCGGCGAGACCCGGCGCCACGGCCTCGTCTCCGTCGTCGCAGTCCCCCGTCCCCGGGGCGGTCCAGGGGTAGGCCGGAGCACACAAGCACTCCGACGCCTCCCCGGCCCCCACGCCGTCGCCGTCACCGTCCTCGTAGAACGGCTGACAGCCCACGGCGCCGGCCTCGTCCGTCTCCCCGTCGCAGTCGTCGTCCCACGCGTTGCACTTCTCCTGGGTGGGCTGGGGGGCCAGACAGAGGAGCGTCCCATCCGGCTGACACTCCCCCACGCCGGAGCACGTCCCAAACTCGCTGGAGGTGGTGCACGGCTGGCCCGGGAGCGGCCCATCCGGCGTCCCGTCGCAGGCGCACGAGCCGCTCACGGGGATGCACACGTCCGCGGCGTCTCCCGCGTCGCCGCACAGGAACCCATCGGGACAACCGTCCCCACAGGGGCTCAGGCAGACCGTCTGGGTCCCCCCCAGGGCCTCGCAGGTGCCACTCAAGGAGTCCACGGCCGCGTAGGCGCACTGGGCGTCCGAGCTGCACGGGGCGCACAGCGAGGGGTGCCCCGGGTGACACGCCTTGGGGCCCCCATCGTCCGGAGCGACACAGACGAACCCGTCGTCGCAGTCAGCCTGGGAAGAGCAAGCCGCGAGAACGTCGGGCCCCGGCACGTCTCCCACGGCGCCATCGCCGACCACACCCTCGCCCACGACATCCGGCAGGGCGTCGCTGGAGGCAACGTCCCCACCCCCGCCGTCCGCGAGCGCCCCGTCCGCGAGGCCGTCCGCGGTGGCGTCGGACACGCCGACCCCATCCTGCCCCGTGTGCACGTCCCCCGGGTCTCCGTCCAGCCCGGGCAGCTCAGCGCCAGGCCAGCCGCCACCGTCCCAGCGCATCCCACCAGTCCCCACGTCGGCGGCCACCTGGGTGAGAGACGGCCTGGACACCGCGTCTCCGCACGCCGTCACGCCAAACAGGATCGCGGCGGCGAGGGCGCAAGCCACGAGCGTGGATCCACCGTGACCGGACGCCCCCAAGCGCTGGCTTCCCCAGGCGCCGCGCTCCAGAGCGTGGAGGAAAGCGTCGTGCGCGTGCGTGCGACAGGTGGGCTCGGACATGACGGGCTCCCTTGGGGGACACAGGCGGCCCCGACGGCACGCTCAGGCTAGCCTCCCGCCTGACCGTGAGGCAAGAACGGACGGGACGGGGGCTGTCTCCGCGCGCCCTACAACGAGAAACGCCGCCGCCCCCTCGGGGCCGACGGCGCTCCACGCCCCCCGGCGGGCGGACCCGCCGGGAGCTCCATCGAAGGCGCTGCTACTCGCAGGCGCCCGCGTTGCAGGTCTGGCCCATGGGGCACGTGCCGCAGGAGTTCCCGCAGGCGTCCGTGCCGCAGACCGCGGTGCCGCA
>CAYZID010000094.1:2313-19692 GCA_964478315.1 uncultured Myxococcales bacterium
GTCGGCCGGCGCCGCGCTGCCACCGCCGCACACACCCGCGGTGCAGGTCTCACCCTCCGTGCAGGCGTCCCCGTCGTCGCAGCTCGTGCCATCCGCGGCGTCGGTCTCCGTGCAGGCGCCGGCCTCGCACGCAGCCACCTTGCAGGGACCGGACACCGTGCACGTGCCGCAGGAGTTCCCGCAGGCATCCGTGCCGCAGACCGCGGTGCCGCAGTCGGCCGGCGCCGCGCTGCCACCGCCGCACACACCCGCGGTGCAGGTCTCACCCACCGTGCAGGCGTCTCCGTCGTCGCAGCTCGTGCCATCCGCGGCGTCGGTCTCCGTGCAGGTCCCATCCGTGCACACGGCCACCTTGCAGGGGTCGGAGGCCGCGCACTCCGCGTCGGCCGTGCAGCTCACGCCCGCGTCCGCTGCGTCCACGGGGCCCGCGTCCTCGATGACCTCCTCCTCGGTGTCCGTCGTCGTGGTGTCCGTGGAGCCGGCGTCGGGCTCGACCTCCGGGCCGGGGTCGGCCGGGGGCGTGGACGGCGTGCACTCGATGGGGTTGTCGCCCGAGGGGTCCACGCCCGTGCCACCGCAGTCGTACCAGCCCTGGTCCGCGACCCAACCGCACTCCTGGCCGTCGTCCGCGCAGTCCGCCGCGTACGGCCCCTGGTCGGTGCAGTACATCACGACGGTCCCGTCGCAGCAGCCGATCTGGGCCTTCACCTCGTCCGCGCAGACGTCGAAGGCGCAGGTGCCCTCGGGCGTGCAGGCCTCGCCCGCGCCGCACTCGCCGCAGGAGTTTCCGCACTCGTCCGTGCCGCAAACCTTGTCGCCGCAGGAGCACGCCGCGCACTGGCCGTCCGCGGTGCAGTACTGGCCGTCCGCGCACCCGGTGCCGCAAGGCTCACCGCACGCGAAACCGCACTGCTTCCCGTCACACGTGTCGGCGCAGGTGTCACCAGGACACAGGTACGGGAGGCTCATGTCGGCCGGTGCCGGCTCGCCCTGGGTCCCGCAGTCGAAGTAGCCGGCCTCGGTGGACCAGCCGCAGGTGGGGTTGTTCGTGGCACAGTCGATGGACTCGATGGCACCATCCTGGCACCAGCGGAGCTGCCCGTCGGCGCCGCAGCAGCCCTCATACGTGATGTCGCCGCAACCCTGGGGCTGGGCGTCCTCGCACACACCCGCGTTGCAGGTCTGCCCGTCGGCGCAGTCGCCGCACGAGTTGCCGCAGGCGTCCTGGCCGCACTCGGCCGTACCGCAATCCGCCGGGGCCGCGCTGCCGCCGCCGCAGGCGCCGGCCGTACAGGTCTCGCCCGTGGTGCAGACGTCGCCGTCGTCGCAGGGCGTCCCGTCCGGAGCGTCCCCCTCCGTGCAGGTCCCGTTGTCGCAGACCGCGACCTTGCAGGCGCTGGAAGCCGTGCAGTCGTCGTCGGTGCTGCAGCTCGTCGACGTGCCCCCGTCCGTCTTCCCGGTGTCGGCCTGATCCGTGTCTCCCGTGGCGCCACCGTCCGTGTTGGACCCGTTGTCGGCGCCCACGGTGGTGTCCGGCTGCGTGGTGGTCCCGGGATTGTTGTTGGAGCTGCTCTCGCAAGCGGCCAGGGAAAGGGCCAGCCCAAGGCCAGCCAACAGCACAAACTTCTTCATCTTTTCCTCTCTCAGTCGCCAACTGGCGGTGGGCGCCCCTCGCGCCACGAAGTCGAGACGCTTTCACACCCTCGGCCTGTGCGCAACCTTCTTCGCACCCCGCCAGCCACGCCCCCGTCACCGTGGGAGAGCCCGCTCGATCCGGGTTCTGCATCAAGGTTCCGGACTGCGCTATGCTGCGCACATGTTCATGACGCCCGATCGAGCGCCGCGGAGGAGGCTGCCACCAGCCCCCCCTACGCAACTACTGCCTCTGCGGCTCCGCGCCTCGCGGAGCGGGCCGCGGCTGGCGATCACGGCGCTCGTGGGGCTGGCGCTGGGGGCCCTCCATCTGCCTCCAACCCCAGCCCGCGCCTCGGCTCCGACCAGCCCCAAAGCACCCGAGCGCGCTGTCCCAAGGAACCTGCTGGTCATCAGCATCGACGGCCTCCCCTATGACACCTTCGCGGCCCACCGCGACGCCCTCCCCCACCTCGACGGACTCGCCAAGCGCGGGGTCTTCGGCGCCTCCCGCACGATCTTCCCATCGATGACCTGGGCGGCCCACGCCTCCCTGGTCACGGGCGTGCGCCCGCTACGCCACGGGGTGCTGGGCAACCGCATGTACGACCGCGCCCGACGCAGGGTCGCCCACGCGGCCCTGTTCGACTACGCCAAGCTCTACCGGGCCCCCACGCTGTTCGACGCCCTACACGCGGCGAGGCGGAGCGTGGCTACGGTCCTGTGGCCGGCCACCGTGGGCGCGCCGTCCATCGACTGGAACGTACCCGAGGTCTACGGCCAGAAGAACTTCGAGGCCATGACGACGCCCGGCCTCCTCGACGAGCTGGAGACCGCCGGCCTGCCCGCTCGCAGCCTGGGGAGCTTCTCCAAGCGCCAGCTCTTCCTCCAGGACGCCATGGCGCGCTCGGTGGCGCTGCACCTCCTCGCGCGCCACCGCCCCGACGCGCTCTTCGTCCACTTCTTGTCGGTGGACTCTCTGAGCCACGCCTACGGCCCCCGCACCCCACAGGTCCTGTGGGGGCTCCAGCTCGTCGATGGCTTCGTGGGCGACCTGCTGTCCGGCTACCGGCGCGCCGGCCTCCTTGCCTCCACGACCGTCGTCGTGGTCAGCGACCACGGCTTCCGCACGGTGACCCGGCGCCTGGACCCGGACCGGTTGCTCCTGGAGGCCGGCCTCATCTCCCAACGGGACAAGCTGGATCGCGAGCCAGTGCGCACCGTCGCCAACGGCCACGCCCTGTTCGTCTACCTCACCCCCGAGGCCCAGCGCGCCGGGCTCGGTGCACGCGTGGCGGGGCTCTTCCGCGGTCGGCCCGAGGTGGCGAAGGTCTACGCGCCCAAGCGCTTCGGCCGCCTGGGCCTGCCGCGCCCCAGCGCCGACCCCCACGCCCCCGACCTCGTGGCCCTGGCGAGGCCCGACGTCGCTTGGGGCCCCGTGCGCATGGGACGCTCCCCGGTCATGAAGACGAAACCTCGGGGGCTTCACGGCGACCTGCCCGGCCCCGGGGAGATGCGTCCGGTCTTCCTGGCAGCGGGCGTGGGCGTGCTCCCCCACGCGCGCGCCGTGCGCATGGACAACCTCGACGTGGCGCCGTCCCTGGCCGCCGTCCTGGGCCTCGCCTGGCCCGGCCCCACGGACGGCGAGGCCCGCGCCGACTTGTTCTCCGCCGCGCCCCGAGACACAGCAGCGAACACAGGGGCAGGGCGCCGCGAGGCGCCGGGGAGGTCCCCATGAGCACACACGAGGTGAGCCGGCATCGAGGCGACGCGAGCGCACAGGTTCGCGTGCGGGCGGCGACGTCCGCCGACCTGGACACGGTCGTCTCCATGAACGCCGCCATGGCGCGCGAGACGGAGGGGCTCCGACTGGACCTCGACCGGCTGCGTGCCGGCGTGGCCGCAGCCCTGAGCGACCCGGCCAAGGCGCGCTACTTCTTGGCCTACGCGACTGCCCCCCGAGGCGGCGAGCGGCCCCCCGCCCTGGGACAGCTCATGCTGACCACCGAATGGAGCGACTGGCGGGCGGCGACGTTCTGGTGGATCCAGTCCGTCTACGTCCGCCCCGCGGCTCGCCGCCAGGGCGTCTATCGCGCCCTCTACGAGCACGTCCTGGCGGCCGCCCGCGCCCGGCGGGAGGCGGACCCGGACCACGCGGTCTGCGGCGTGCGCCTGTACGTGCACCACCACAACGCCCCCGCTCGCGCGACCTACGAAGCGCTGGGCATGGCGCGCGCCCCCTACGGGCTGTTCGAGGTGGACTTCGCGATCACCCGAAGTTGAGCGCGGGGGACACCGAGGGAGAACCCGGACCGAGCGGGTGCGATGTTGCTCGGCACGATGTTGCTTTGACCGTGGCGCGGGTGCTAGGACTCCCCGTCCTCGCACGAGGGCGCGTCCGCGCCGCCGCGTTCCCCGGCCCGAGCCTGGCTCGCGCCCCAGGGGCGTAGCGCACGCGGGGCGCGTCCTGTCAGCTCGATCCTCGGGGCGTTTCGCCCGCGTCGTACGGAGGCCTTCATGCGCGCACGGTCCCTCATCCTCTCCGCCTCTCCTCTCCTCCTGCTGGGCGCCCTGGGCGCCTGCGACAGCCCCGGAGCGGGCGGCGGCGGTGGCGTCGTGGGCGACCCCTGCGTCTACAACCCGTCTCTGCCCCAGTGCCAACAGGCGGATGGCGGGAGCACCACCCCCGACGGCGGCGGCACCACCGACGGTGGGGGCGGCACCACCACCGACGGCGGCGGCACCACCACCGATGGCGGCACGACCGACGGCGGCACGACCTGCACGCCCTCCTGCGACGGCAAGAGCTGCGGCGACAACGGCTGCGGCGGATCCTGCGGGGAGTGCGCCACGGGGCTGACCTGCAACATGGTCACCGGCCAGTGCGAGTCCACCTGCACGCCCCAGTGCGGGGGACGCGAGTGCGGAACCGACGGCTGCGGTGGCTCCTGCGGTTCTTGTGGTACCGGGCTCACCTGCGACGAGATGACCGGCCAGTGCGAGTCCACCTGCACGCCCCAGTGCGGGGGGCGCGAGTGCGGACCCGACGGCTGCGGCGGCTCCTGCGGTTCTTGTGGCACCGGGCTCACCTGCGACGAGATGACCGGTCAGTGCGAGTCCACCTGCACGCCCGACTGCTTCGGCAAGGAGTGCGGCTCCGACGGCTGCGGCGGCTCCTGCGGTTCTTGTGGCACCGGGTTCACCTGCGACGAGATGACCGGCCAGTGCGAGTCCACCTGCACACCCGACTGCTTCGGCAAGCAGTGCGGCTCCGACGGCTGTGGGGGCACCTGCGGCACCTGCGCCGCAGGGTTCACCTGTGACCAACTCGCGGGCACTTGCTCATCCACAGAGACGGGCGCCGATTGCCCGGAGACGCTCTCGTGCACGAACGGCTGCACGGACCAGGCGTGCGTGGACAGCTGCCTCGCCGCGGCGTCCCCAACCGGTGCCTCCGAGTTCAACGCCTACGCGAGCTGCGTCCAGACGAACGACTGCGCGGACCTCTACTGCTACGCGGACAACTGCTCTTACCAGGCCGCCGCGTGCTTCACGACGGGTACGGGGACCAAGACGTGCCTGGAGATCAACCAGTGTCAGGTCGACTGCGGCAACGACGCGGCGTGCTCCAGCGCGTGCATGGACCAGGGCACGGTGACGGGCCAAGCGCAGATCGTCGCCTTGCAGCTCTGCTTCCTGGCGGCCTGTCCAAACGGCGACTCCACCTGCATCAACGACTCCATCGCCACGCAAGACAGCGCCTGCTACAAGTACGCGGTCGCCTGCCAGTAGAGGGCCCGATGGGCACCGCGCGCCGCTCCGCGCGCCCTTGGCAGGGCGCATGGGTGGGGGCGCGCGGCGCGCTCACTTCCCCTCGGTGCCCTCCCGGCGCCGCTGAGCCTGGGCTCGCGCCCGCAAGGCCGCGCGGTGGGCCGCCTCCAAGTCGGCCAGACACAGGCGACACTCGGTCCCCGCGCCCGTCCGCCGCTTGATCTCCGCGAGATCCACCACGCCGCGGGCCACGAGCTCGTGCACGTCGTGATCGGTGATGCCGCGGCACAGGCAGATGAGCACCCTGTCTCCCTCGCGTCGGTCGTAGCCGTCTGGTCCGGCGGCGACGAGCGTCGCCCCGCCCCCGTTGCTACCAAGACCCGTGTCAGGGTCAATGAACGGGCCGCCCCGCCGGCCCCGAGGAGGCTCCCTTGACCACGCCGAGCCCGCCCGTGCACCGTCCCACGGTCTTCCTGTTCGACATCGACGGGACCCTGGTCGCCTCCAGCGGCGCCGGCAAGCGCGCCGTCCACGGCGCGGTAGAGCGCCTGTACGGGCGCGCGCCGGACGACTTCCCCTACGACGGCCTCACCGACCGGGCCATCGTCCGCGCGTGCGTAGAGAGCGTAGGTGGGGACGCCACCGAGGAGGCCATCGACGCCGTGCTGGAGACCTACCTGGAGATCCTGCGCGAGACCGTCGCGACCGCCGAAGGCTACCGCACCCACCCGGGGGTCCACGCGGCCCTGGACGCGGCGGCCGCCCTCCCCGACGCCGCCCTGGGCTTGGGAACCGGGAACATCGAGCGCGGGGCCCGCGTGAAGCTCGCCCGCGTAGGCCTCCACGAGCGCTTCGCCTTTGGCGGCTTCGGCAGCGACGCGGAGCCCCGGGCCGAGCTCCTGGCCGTGGGAGCCCAGCGAGGCGCCGAGCGGTTGGGGCGACCTGTCAGCGCGTGCCGGGTGGTGGTCATCGGCGACACCCCTCGGGACGTGGCCGCGGCCAAAGCCATCGGCGCGCAGTGCCTCGCCGTCGCCACGGGAGGCGCCACGCTGGAGGAGCTGCGCGCCACGGACGCCGAGTGGGTCTTCCCCACGCTGGAGGCGCCGGGCTGCCTGGACGCGCTCGTCCGTGGCGAGAGGCCAGGCTGAGGGCACACGCCCCCCCGGGCTCAGCCGCCGCCGTCCGACCGGAGCTCGGGTCGAGCGGCGTAGAACCGGTTGTGCTCGGGCTGCACGAACCGCTCGTAGTCGATGGCCCACGGCGTCAGCTCGATCTCCCCGTCGTCGTAGGTGACCGTGAGCGCCATGGGGGTGACGAACCGGTAGCTGGAGAACAACGGCAGGTCGTCGTTGTCCGTGCCGCCCACCGAGAACAGGGTCACCAGCCGGATGTGCTCGTCGTCGTAGACCAGGCGGAAGCCCTCGTCGATGCGCTCGTGGCCCCGCACGAGGGTGTGGCAGCCCAGCAGCTCCAAGAACCGCCGGGCCTGGAGGCGACCAAACGAGAAGCGTGAGGTCTGCTCCTGGAGCGCGGCGGGGATGGCGTCCGCGGTGGAGGGATCGCTCCAGAGCATCTGGAACCGCACGTCTGGGGCGTTGAGCCCGGCGAGCTCGGCGCGCCCGTCCACGAGGAGGTGCTCGCGGATGGCGTGCTCACGCGGCAGTCCGCCGTGCACGAAGAGCACGCGATCGAACAGCAGCGCGTGGGGGAGGTCGTTGAACAGCCCCACGTAGTCGCGGAAGTAGTCCACCGGGGCGTGCTGGCGCAGGGCGTCGATGGCCTCGGCGGGCTTCACGCCGCCGTAGATCTGCCCCTGGTGGTCCAGGTAGTACTCGTGGTTGCCGCGCAACATGTAGACGTAGCGCGGCGCCTTGTAGGCGATGCGCATCACGGCGCGCAGGACACCGTTGTAGCTGTAGATCCCGCGGTCGATATAGTCGCCGAGGAGGACCAACCGCGGCTCGGGGACGCGGGCCGGGTCGCGCTCGAAGGCCTCGACCTTCTCGAAGAAGCGCGCCTGGTGGAGCGCCGCCTTGAGGCAGCTATAGCAGCCGTGGAGATCGCCCAACACGGTGAGCTCGTACCGCTTGCCGGGCGCCCCCGGCAGGACGTGGACGAAGCGGTCCAGGAACTCGGGCTGCCCGTAGAAGTCCCCCACGTCCGCGTGCCCGCGCAGGCGCCCCTCCCCCCCCTGGCGGCGCGCCGCCAGGGCCTTGCGCACGCGGGCGATGAGCACGCGGTCGGCGGTGAGCTGCCGCCCCCGCGCCGCGGGCTCGGCCGCGTAGTGCGTCTCCAGCGGCGCGAAGAAAGGGTGGTCGCTCACCGGCAGCGGGCGCTCGATGGGGGCGCGGACGGTGGCCGGATGGCGGGGCACGGCGTCCAGCGCCAGGGGCACGTCATCGTCTTCCTGGAGAATGGCGGCCAGCTCCCCCCGGAACTTGAGCTCCGCGGGGTGGGCGTGTCCATCGGCCATGAGGAGCTCGTCGGCGGCCACCATGAGGGCCTCCTGGCCCGCGCGGTCGAAGCCGCGGAAGATCTCGAAGCAGCGCAGCTTGAGCTTGGCCTCCACGAAGCCCGCGGGGTCCTCGCCCCGGGCTACGGGCTCGCTCCAGAGGTCCTGGATGGAGCGATCCACCTGGTCGAGCACGCCCGCGAAGCGCCGCCCGTAGGCCGCCGCCTTCTCCGCCCGCTGGGCCGCCGTGGCCCCGGGCATGAGGCGCTCGACGTGAGCTCCGACGACCTCCTGAATGAACCGCTGGATGTAGGCCCGCTCGGTGGGATCGAACTCCCCGTCGATGTGACCGAAGGTGGTGAGGTAGACGATGAGCCCCACCATCTGCGCCTCGGCCACCGCGGGGTCGTCGCTGAGCTGAATCATCCCACGCCCTCCACGGCCAGGGCCCTCCCCACGAGCCTCCCCGCGGCGCGGCCTCCCGCGGCAGTATCCGCGAAACGGCCCGACCTTCAAAGCGACCGGGTGAACCCGGGCGTCGCCCCGCGACCCGCGGGTTCCGACCCGGCGCCTTGCCGCCCTGGGCCCACCGACTGTGCAAGTGTTGCACACCGACGCCGGCAAGCCCGCGAAGCCACGAACAGCCACGCGCCTGGCCCATTCCTTGCTGGGGTGCAAGCACTGCAAGTACCCCCTCGGGGAGGCGGGAGCAATCCGCCAGCGCTTGGCGCACGACGACGGCGCCAGCCCAGCCCCACCGGCCGGGCAACCCCAAGCCCCTCAGGAGACGCGCGCGCCCATGCCAGAGGCTCCTCCCAACCGCCCTCGCCACACGCCCGCCCCCGGCCCCGGGCGAGGCCACTCGCTGCCCACGGGGATCGAGCTGGGCCCCAAGCCGCCCGCGGGCGGGGCGCCCAGGACGCTCCCCGCGCCCGTGCTCCTGGCCCGCCTGGGGGACGACGCCCGCTTCCGCCTCCTCGCGGCCGACGCGTCCTACGGGCTCCTGGCCTCCGACACGACCGCGCCGCCACCGGTAGGCGCGCGCCCCGCGCTGGTCACGTCGCGGACGCCCGCCGCCGTGGAGATCGTCGTCGAGGTCGTGGGGCCCACCCCCGCGCCGCCAGCGGCCGGAGGACGGCCCTGTGTGGCGGTCCGCTGGGTGCGCGTCGGCGGGCGCGACCGCGGCTCGCTGACGACCTTCTTGAGCCGCGTCCTGGGCGTGCCGGCGCGCCCGGGCGGGCACGCCGTGGCGGGCCTCAAGGTGTTCTACGACCCGAGCACGCACACGGTGCAGGCCGACGCAGGCCCCGGGCCGAGTTGGGGCGACGGCCCCAGCGGCTCGGGGCGACACGCGAGCGCCCAGGGGTTGCACCGGCCCAGCGGGATCGGACGCCGCGCGGGGACCGGGCGACGCCGGGCCGTGCGCCCGCCGCCAGGGTTCCGTAGCGGCCGGGGCGCCGCGGCCACACCGCCGCCGCGCGCCCAGACGCCGCCCCCCGAGCCCACGGGCCCGGACGGCGCGGCCGGCATCCACTACGGCCTGCAGACCGACGCGCGGGAGCTGGCGCGCGTGCGCTTCGCCGGCAGCGACGGCACCAAGCACGACGGCCAGGAGACGCTGGGACGCGAGGGGCCGCGCCCCAAGCCCGTGTTCAAGCGCCCCCAGACGCGCGGGGAGTACCGCTGGGACGGGGTGACGCGCCGCATGGTCTTCGGCTGGGTAGGCGAGACGCACTGCCTGTTCGTCATCGCCGGGACCAACCCGCCGCCCCTGGACACGAAGGTGGAGGTGGCGGTCCCCACCGAGCCCCTGCGCGAGGGGAGCGCCTGGGTGACCGGGTTCGTGAGCCAGCTCACCATCGACCACGCCAACGAGCGGACGAAGATCGAGCTGGACCTCACCCGCCCCGGGGCCAACGCGCCGAGCATCTACCGGCAGCTCGTGCGCAACCTCAGCGTCGTGAAGTAGGCGCGCGGGGTCAGCGGCCGCCGCCGTCTGGGAACCGGTGGCGCCGCGCGTCGGCGAGGAGGAGCGCGGCCAGGGCGAGGACGAGCCAGCCGAAGACCGGCCCCAGGCGCCGGAAGGGCGGACCGAGGTCCCGCAGCGGCACGTCCACGCTGAGCACCCCCTGCTGGTCCAGAGGGAGGGTCGCCAGGGGGACGCCATCCGGCCCCACGGCGGCGCTGATGCCGGTGAGGGCCGCGCGGAGCAAGGGCACGCCCAGCTCCACCGCGCGGGACGACTGGGCCATGAGGTGGAACCAGGGCGCCGTGGAGCGCCCGAACCACGTGTCGATGGTGAGGTTCAGGAGGGCACTCGCGTCGCCGACCCCCTCGCGGGTCGTGGACGAGAACAGCGCCTCGTAGCAGATCCCACAGCTCAGCGACTCGCCCGCGGCAGAGAAGTGGCAGGGCGCCTCCCCGGCCCCGAGGTCGCCCACGCCCGGGATGCTCCCGGCCAGGGAGGGGAAGAGGTCGCGGCCCGGGACGTACTCGCCGAAGGGGACGAGGACGCGCTTGTCGTAGCTGCCGCCCAGACGCCCGTCGGCCGTGATGAGCACGGCGCTGTTGTGGAGCCGCCCGCCGGCGCCGGTGCCGCGGAGGCCGCCCAGGACGGCGTCGGCGTGGGGCCCCTCCCGAACGGCGTCCTCCACGACGCGCGTGGCCGCGACCCCCTGGGGGGGGCGTGCGCCGGGACGGGGAGGTCGCCAGGTGTCGGCGTCCAAGCGCCAGAACAGGGGGAAGGCTCCCTCGGAGGCGACGATCAGGTCGTAGCGGTCGCGCGGTAGGGCCCGGAGCTGGTGGTCCAGGCGGCGAAGCAGGGCCACCCGGCGGGCGGGGGTCATGTCCTTCTTCTCCTCCAGGGTCCAGTTGGGCTGAAGGATCGCCACGCGCAGGGTGCGGCGGGGCGGGGTAGCGTGGATGTGAAGGAACCAGCCCACGCCGAAGGCGAGCAGGGGGGCGACGACGGCGGCGGTCACCCAGGCGGGCCGCCAGGCGCGGTGGCGGAGGGCGTCCACGGCGGCGGCGCCCAGGGCCACGACGACGAAGGACAGGCCTGGGGGCCCCGTGAGCGCCATGAGAGAGGCGACGGGCCCCACGCGCCACAGGGCGTGCCCCAGGGCCCACGGGAACAGGAAGGGGAAGACCCACTCCACGGCGGTGTAGATGGTCGCCACGGCCAGGGGGCCAGCGCCCCGCAGGCGCGCCTCGGCGGCGCGACGGGCGGGCTCGGCGAGGGCGAGAAACAGGCCGCCGAGCAGACCGTGCCAGGCGGCGAACAGGGCCGTGGCGGCCCAGCCCACCCAAGCGGGCTGGCCCGACATCTCCTGGAGGGTGAAGGTCACCCAGCGGAACAGCACGAGCTGGTAGACGAAGCCCAGGAGCCACCCGAGGCGCAGGCGGCGGCGCCACGGGAGGGCTGGGGCGAACCACAGGAGGGGGGGCCAGGCCAGGAGCACGAGGGGGGCCCAGCCGATGGTGGGGAAGGCGAGGATGACGGCCAGCGCGCCTACGAGGGCGGCGACGCGCGGGGCCCAGCGCGGGGCGGCGCGGGCGGCGGCCGGGGGCGGAGCTGGAGAGGGGCCACCCACGCGGGGCTACCAGACCACCGCGGCGCCCACGGAGAGCTGGAGGACGCCCTCGACGCCTTGGCAGTGGGCGAGACACAGGGCGGGCCCGCCCGTGAGGCGCCCCAGGACGTTCACGAGGGTCTCGCTGGCGCGGTAGACCTCGGCCTCGAGGCCGGCGTCCAGGAGGATGGGCCAGAAGACCTCGCTGGGCTTCTCGAAGGTCATCTCCAGAGGGGCCCGGAGGCCGGCGAACAGCGACATGGTGCCGCTCACCTGCCAGCCGCCCACGAGCCCGGGGATGGGCCAGCGGAGCCCCATGCGGCCGGAGCCGCCGGCGGTGGGGACCCAGAAGACGATGGCGGGCTCGGCCAGGAGAGCCAGGGTGTAGGGGCCTTGCTCCAGGAGGGTCCAGCGGATCTCGGCGCCGGGCTCGAAGCCCAGGGTGTCGCTGCGTAGGTGGCGCCCGTAGATGAGGGCGACCTGGGGGGAGATGTCGAGCCCCGGGCCGGCGCCCATGACGTAGGTGAGCTTGAGCCCGGGCCAACCCAGCTCGGCGCGGGCGGCGTGGGCGGAGCGGGTGCCCAGGGTGGCGCCGCCGAGCAGCGGGGTCATGGTGCGTCCCACCGAGATGGGGCGCCCGGGGACGGACAGGGACTTGTAGGCGCCGCGCTCCGGGTCGAAGGAGGTGAAGCGCACGGTGGGCAGGACGTAGGTGCCGAGCTCCCGTGGGCGCAGGGAGAAGCGGAACGTGCGGCTCCCCAGGAGGCCTCGCGCCGTGCGCTTGTAGGAGGCGATGGGGGCGGCCTGGACGGTGACCTCGAAGCGGTCGGCGCCATCGAGGATGGGGCGCTCCAGGCGGTCCAGGAGCCCCTCACCGCGCACGGTGACGTCCAGCGTGATGACATCGCCGTCGTTGAGCTGGGGCGGGACCGGCTGGTCGCGGACGCGCGCGGAGGTGGCGAGGGTGAAGGTCCCCACGTGGGCGGCGCGGAAGTAGTCGGGCTCGGGGTCGGGGAGGGGCCGCACGTCCACGGCGAACGCGGGGGCCCGGAGCCGAACGCGTGGGTAGCGCCCATCTACGGCGCCGTCGATGGTGAGCTCGTGGACGGTGGCCTGGCCCGGGTGCTCGGCGACGACGAGGAGGCGCTGATAGGGGACGCGGATGAGGTCGCGGTCGCCCACGCGGACCTTGGTGGCCGCGCGATCTTCGAGCGCCAAGGGACCCAGGCTCGTGAGGCCGTCCAGGCGCGGCGGGTCGGCGATCCCCTGGGGGGTCACGAAGGCGTCTGGATCGTAGTAGAGCGACCAGGTGATGGCGAAGGCCTGGCCGGCGTAGGGGCGCTCGACGCTGGGGGTGCCCAGGGCGAACATCCGGCGCCCGGCGTACTGGGCGAGATCCCGGACGGCGGCGGCGGGCCGCGCGGGGCCGGCGTTCGTGACCTCGACCGTGAGGGGGGCGGTGCTCGCCACGACGGCGCCGCCCACGCGGGCGCGCACGGGGCCCACGGTGAGGGTGCCCACGCGGCGGGGTCGGAGGAGCCAAGAGGCCTCGTAGTACCGCTCGGTCTTCCCGCCCGACAGGCGCACGCGGGTGCGCCGGGACTGGGCGAGCACCGTGAAGTCCGGGGCGTCGGGGCCCTCCAGGGCTTCGTAGGCGGCGGTGGCCTCGACGACCAGCTCCAGCTCGTCGCCCAGGACGGCCCGCGCGCGGTCCAGGCGCGCGCGGAGGGTGAGCTTGGGCTTGCGCGCGGCCCGAGCGGACGAGGGCGCCACCGCCCCGGCGAGGAGGGCCAGGGCGGCGACGGTGACGAGGCCCGCGAGGGGTGTGGGGCGCGCCGCGGGGGGGGCGGCCTGCTGGGATCTCCTGGGCAGGGAAGTCTCCTGTGCGATGGTGGAGCCGGCTGGGAGCTCACTTGTCTGGGCGCCGCGGCCATGGGCGGCCCGGGGCGAACGCGAGCCCGTGCGCTCGCTGCCAGGGCGTGGCTCGGGTATAACCGCGGCCGCCATGCAGAACAACACCCCCCGCCGTTTCCGCCGCGTCGCCGTCTACTGCGCCTCCAGCACGGCGATCCCCGCCCACTACTTCGACGCCGCGCGCGAGGTGGGGACGCTGCTGGCCCACCGGGGCGTGGGCGTGGTGTGTGGCGGGGGGCGCGTGGGGCTCATGGGGGCGTTGGCGGACGCGGCGCTGGAGGGGGGCGGCGAGGTGGTGGGGGTGATCCCCCAGAAGCTCTACGACCTGGAGGTCGGCCACCGCGGGCTCACGGAGCTGTACGTGGTGGACAGCATGCGAGCGCGCAAGAGCATGATGGCGGCCTTGGCGGACGCGTTCGTGGCGCTGCCGGGGGGCTGGGGCACCCTGGAGGAGCTGTTCGAGGTGGCGACCATGACGCAGCTCAACTACCACGACAAGCCGGTGGGGATCTTGAACGTCGCCGGCTACTTCGACGGGCTGCTGGGCTTCCTGTCCCGCGCGGCCGACGAGGGCTTCGTGCGGCCGGTCCACCGGGAGCTCATCCAGGTGGACGAGGACATGGCGGCGCTCCTGGACAAGCTCGCCCGCGTGCCCCTGCCCCGGGTGGCGGACTGGGCCCCCAAGCTGCCCCCGAGCTGACTCCCCGGGCCTGCGAACCCGCCGGCCGGGCGAGGCACGCTTGCGCGGCCCTCGACGAGCCCGATGACACCGCCTCCCACCTCCCGGACCCGCCCGGCGAAGTCGAACCCCGGCACTAGAACCATGATTCTAGCGGGAACCGGGTGGCCCGCGGGAACTTGCCGCCGTCCTTGCCGGTGAGGATCTTGAGGTCGGCCGGGTTGAGCGCCGCCGCTTCGACCGCCACCAGGACCTGGCCGGCGCCAGCGCAGGGTGCGGGCAGCTCGCGAAGGGAGAGGTCGGCGATGTCGCCACATCGGTCGATCGCGTAGGCGCGCATGGAGCCTCCTGGGCTGGAGAGGGGCGCAGCGTGCGCGGCCCAACGATTGGGGACCGGCAACCGTGCCTCTTGCCGTGCCGCCCGCTGTCAAGTTCCCATCCTGAAAAGGCGGACCGAGCCACGGCGAGTCGATGTGCGTGCCAGGTGCGTTCACGCAACCCGCCGGAGTAGCAGCGCTACTTCAAGTGGTTGCGGGGACGCGCATGGTGCGTGCAGCGGCCGTCGCGGCGACGGGAGGCTTTTCAGGATGGGAACTGTCAAGGGGCGGGCCCTCCGATCGGGCAGACCTGGACGACCGTGAGGGACGTGTCCAGCTCGCGGCCCGGCAGGGTGGAGATGAGATAGCACGAGCCGCAGGGCTCGATGTGGCTATAGGCGTTGTGCGCGAGCACGATGCGGCGGGGGCTCGACGGGTCGGTGATGTCCCAAGCCACGACGGTGCCGCCGTAGGGCACGATGGAGTTGGGGGTGGTTGGGTCGGTGTACTCGGCCTCGTACGTGAGGACGAAACGGCCATCGGGCGCGAAGGCCAGGACCTGGGGCTGCATCCAGGAGCCTCCATCGCTGTGCCGGAGGATGGTGTTCACGTCGCCGGTCTCGAGATCCACCCGGACCAAGTCGTACTTCTCGTCCTGGGGCTGGCATCCCCCATCATCGTCGATCGCGGGGGGATAGAGGTACCAATAGACTCCCTTGGCGAAGTAGTTCCCCACGCCAAGCCCTGGAGACAAGACGTGGAATCTGCGCACACCCGCCCCGGTACGCCCCACGGGGAAGACCGCGCCGGTGTCCAGGTTGTGAAGGCTCACCGGCGCAGTGCAACTTCCATCGTTCGATACGCCGGTGACGAGCAGCCACGGTGCCCACGCGGGCCTGGGAGGGACCGCGTGCGTGTACCTCGGCCATGTAGGCCACACATACGCGACTCGATCAGCCAGAACCCTCCGGGCCCCCGTGGCAGTCTCTCGAACGGCGACCGCCTCAGCGCTGTCGGTCCCCACGGGTGCATCCGGGCGAAACTTCTCCACCAGAAACCGCCCGTCCGGCGTGGCGAAGAAGCCCTGATACGTTCCGGGCCCAGAGACCGACGCCGGAGGCAGAGCGGTCCAGTCGTTCGGGGGACGGAAGATCCACATGCTCTCGTCACGCCAAGCGTAGAATGCGTCTTGTTCCGCGGCGTAATCGAAATGCTTCGTGTCCAGACCGGAGAGCCATTGGATACCCGTGTCCGGGTCCGCCAAGAGATAGAGGTCTCCCTCAAGAAAGCTCACGAGGCGTTCCCCGGCAACGTCCCAATAGGGGGAGACGGGGAATTCGTAGAACAGAGAGTCTTGCGGGGCTTTGCGGTTCGTACAGACGAGCCCATACGCCGCCTGGCCGCAGATGTAGTTCCCCCACGCCCAGGCAGTAGGACCGGATGGCCAAGAGTGCATCGCGTCCTCGACCAAGGGCCCTCGCACGGTCCGGGCGACGGGATCCAACCAGCCCAACGGATAGTCACCGTAGTCGGGGTCCAAGCAACTCCAGCGTGCCACGACGGTCGGCCGCCATGCCATGGCCTGAAAGAGTACGGTGCCAGGGAAATCGGTCCCCTTGTGGGTGCATCCCTTCCACTGGGTCACCATCGTCTCCCCGCTGTCCGGATCGTATCGTCCCAGTGGCACCGAAAGCTCGCTGATGATCGACGGATTCCGAGACGCCGAGTGGACGAACTGGTTCCCGTAGGGATACCAGATACTTCCATCCTCCAAGCATTGGGGCCAGGCACCGGCGTGGTCGAAGAGCGTGCGCATGGTGAACGCGAGGGGCTGGGCCGGGCTCGGGCCCGCCTCCACCGGGGCGTCCCGGACCTCACGCACGTCCCGGGTCCACCCCACATCCTCTGCATCCACGACCCCGAGACGCGTTCCACCGCCGCACCCCAGCCCGCCACCGAGGCCCATCCCCATGGCCCAAGCCGCAACCACCAGCGAGCCCACACGAGCCGCACGTGCCACGACCGGCCGCAGCCTGCGGCGGTGCAAGCCAAGCCGCGGCAAGCTCACGGCACGGCAGGACGCGTGCCTCATTGTGGGGCGAATGGACTGTCGCCACATTCCCCCTCCACATATCGAACCAGCCCGAACAAGAAGTCGCGGTAGGATAGGGACTCTATCCCGTCCAGTCGCTGAAGAGCCTCCGCTGGCTCGTCCACCAGCCAGCGCCTCGCCATGGCTCGTGCTTCCGCCTCCCAGCCTGCCACGCTCCCCGGCGCGTGGGCCACATGACCCTCCTCTCCTTGCAACCGAAGAAGACCATGCCGGACCCACACCCTCAACCCCTTTTCTGCGGGCGCCCCTCCCCTTCGCCACGGGGTGTCCGTGTGCCCCCTCATCCCAACTCCCCCCCCCGGCCGGATTTTCGAGCCATGACGTTGGGCGAGCGATGACGCCAGGTGACGGTGAGGGCCACGCCGACCTCGTCCCGCCGTGACGGCCCCATCACGCAGATGACGGCTCCCCTCGCGCGGCGGTCCGCGGCGCCTCCAGGCGCTCGGCCAACACTCCAGCCAGGAGGTACACGGCGGCGACCACCAGC
This sequence comes from uncultured Myxococcales bacterium, assembly GCA_964478315.1. GTDB lineage: Bacteria > Myxococcota_A > UBA9042 > PHBI01 > JAAZYN01 > CAYZID01. Next base: position 19,251 of record CAYZID010000094.1, read on the forward strand.
CCCACCGCCCGCAGGCCCCAGGCCATGCCCACGAGGACCGCCACGATGGACCCCAGCACGCTCGCCACGCCGTTGTAGGCGAAGGCCCACCCCACCGCCCCCGGGCGCCCCCGGAGCCACCCGAGCCCCCGGGGAAACGGGCGCCCCAGCAGGAACGCCGCCGGCGCCACCAAGGCCACCGCGCCCAGGATCCGCACCGGCAACGCCGCCGGCGCCAAGAGGTCCAGGGCCGGATCCAGCGCCAACGCCGTAGCCAGCAGCACGCCCGGCAACGCGAGCGCCCGCCCGGCGCGCCGCGCCATCCCCCGAGGCCCGCCGATCGCGGGCGCCCGCCGCCCCCCCCCCCCCCCCCCCCACCCCCCCCCCCCCCCCCCCCCCCCCCACCCCGCCCCCCCCCCCCCCCCCTCCCCCCCCCCCCCCCCCCCCCCCCCCCCCCCCCCCC
>CAYZID010000095.1:0-9822 GCA_964478315.1 uncultured Myxococcales bacterium
CCCACACGCGGGATCCAAAGCCGAATCCCAGAGTAGGTGGCGGATCTGGGGTCACCGTGGACAGCGCCCAGGACCGCTACACCGGCACCATCTGGGAGCCCCAGCAGGCGCCCCAGGACTACGCCGGAAGCCTCACCCGCGACCAACCCTGGGCCGGCTGGCTCCAGGCCACCGACGACGGGGGCGAGACCACCAACCTCCTGGTCCTCCCGGGCGACGGCGTGTTCTTCAACACGTCCTTCACCGACAACTCGTGGCTCGACATCGGCGGACGCCTGTAGCGGGCAGCCCGCGCCGGCGGTTGGTTCACCGCCGACCGTTCACGGCTTGGCCGACGCCGACACCAGCTCGATGTCGAAGACCAGCATCCCCTTGGGTTTTCCCGGCTTGCCCTTGTAGGCCAGCTCCTGGGGGATCCAAAACCGCACCTTGTCCCCCACCCGCATGAGCTGCAACCCCTCGGTCCACGCGGCGATGACCCCGTCCACACCGAAGGTCGCCGTCTCCCCCGGGCCGGTGAAGTCGAAGCATCGCCCGTCCGTGGTCCAGCCGGCGTAGCGCACCGTCACCTGCCCGTGCTCCCGCACGCCGCGGGCCCCCTTGGGCCCCTCGCGTAGCACCTCGTAGGCCAACCCGCTGGCCGTGCGCTGGGCACCCTTGGGCGGGCGCCTGACGTCCTTGGGCGCTGGCGGCGCCGGGGCGATGGACAGCAACTCCAGGTCCAAGACCCGCCGATCCAGGTCGCTCAGGCGCTTGCGGCTCCGGGGGTGGGCCATCTTCGCCGGCAGCCACGCGCGCCGCCGCTCACCCACGCGCATCCCCTCCAAGACCTCCCGCCACCCCGACAGCATCTTGCGGACGCGCATCTCCTTGGGCTCCCCCTTGCGCTGGCTGTTGCCCTTGACCGCGCCCGTGGGGTCCCAGGTCACGTAGTGGAAGGTCACCCGGTCGTCCGGCTTGGGCGTGGCCTGTCCCGCCCCCGGGCGCAGCGTCTTCCACACCACGCCCGACTTCCCCTTGTGCGCTCCCGCCGGAGGCTTGGTGAAGCCCGCCGAGAGATCCGGCGGCGGCGTGGTGGGGATGGGCTCGCGCGCCGGCTTGGCGGGGGGCTTCTTGGGCCCCGCGTCCCGCGTGGCGCCCGCGTCCTTGTCCCCCAACCCCGCCCCCTTGGCGCCTTGGGTTCCCTGGGCGGGGGCCGCGTTCCCGCCCAGGGCCTTGGCCTCGCCGCCGGGCGAGGCCGCGTCCTTGCCCTTGCCACACCCTGCACCCACCGAGAGGACAGACCAAGCTACGGCGACCAGCAACCAGCGGCCCGCGGCCGCCCCCATCCCCCCCTGCGTCGTCATGGCGAGGTCTCTCACGGCTGGCCCCGGCGGCGCACCAGCGCCCACAAGACGCACAGCAGCCCCAGCGCCCCCGCGGGCAGGGAGCCCGCGCTCCCAGCCCCGGCGCAGCCCGAGCTCTTGGCGCCGTCCTCGCTGCCGTCACCGTCCACGTCCGGCTCGCCGATGCTCACCTCGCCGCCGCCCGTCACGTCCGGCGACGGGCCCACGGACGCGTCCGGCTCGCCCGTCGAGCCGGCGTCCGCCCCGGGCTCGGCGGCCGGCGCCGTGCACTGGCCGTCGTCCCCGCACGTCTGCCCGGGCGGGCACGCCCCGCAGGAGCCACCACACCCGTCATCGCCGCAGTTCTTGCCGTCACACGAGGGGGTGCAGAGCTCCACGCAGGTGCTCCCCACGCCGGGCACCGTGCCGCAGGTCTTGCCCTGGTCGGCGCAGTCGAAGGTCTGGACGGTGTCGTTCTCGCACCAGCGCACCACCGTCCCCTCGCACACTCCGTCCGCGGTCAAGTCGCCGCAGCCCGGAGCCACCGCCCCGCACTGACCCTGGGCGTTGCAGGTCTGGCCGGTGGGGCAGCTCCCGCAGGAGCCGCCGCATCCATCGTCCCCACACGCCTTCCCGTCACAGGCCGGAACGCACGCGCCGGCCTCGCACTGCCCCTGGGCGTTGCAGGTCTGGCCGCTGGGGCAGCTCCCGCAGGAGCCGCCGCATCCATCGTCCCCGCACGCCTTCCCGTCACAGGCCGGCGAACACGCCCCGGCCTCGCACTGCCCCTGGGCGTTGCACGTCTGCCCGTCCGGGCAGCTCCCGCAGGAGCCGCCGCAACCGTCGTCTCCGCAGGTCTTGCCGTCGCAGGCCGGAACGCACGCGCCGGCCTCGCACTGCCCTTGGGCGTTGCAGGTCTGGCCGCTGGGGCAGCTCCCGCAGGAACCGCCGCAACCGTCGTCTCCGCAGGTCTTGCCGTCGCAGACGGGCACGCAGGGGGCGGTGTCGCAGGTGCCCTGGGGCGTGCAGAGCTGCCCCGCCGCGCAGGCCCCGCAGGAGCCTCCACACCCGTCGGGTCCGCACTCCTTGCCGTCGCAAGCGGGCACGCAGGCGCCGGGCACGCACTGACCCGCGTCGCACGTCTCGTCGGGCTGGCAGTCGCCGCAGTTGCCGCCGCAGCCGTCGTCGCCGCAGACCTTGTTCGTGCAATCGGGGACGCAGGCCGGCGGGCCGCACAGCCCGTCGGGCCCGCACACGTCGCCGCCCGCGCAGGTCCCGCAGGAGCCGCCGCAGCCGTCGTCGCCGCACTCCAGCCCCGTGCAGTCGGGCGTGCACGTGGTCGCGCAGGCGCCCGTCGTGTCGTCACAGCCGCCCGGGCAGGGTTGGTAGTCGCGCACCTGGCAGGGCCAGCCGTCCTTGGTGCCGCAGGTCCAGGCGTGCGTGCCCTCCACGCTGCACCCGTGCTCGCCCGCCTGGCACTCATCCCAGCAGTAGGGGCACCACTCGGTCGGGTAGCACCAGTAGTAGCCGTCGGCGATGACCCAGCCGCAGCAGCCCGAGCTGCACGAGGTGGTCTGGAGCGTGCCGTCGTCGCACCAGACGACCTCCCCGTTCTGGCAGACCCCCTCGTAGGGGATGTCGCCGCAGTCACCCGTGGGCGTGGGCACACACTGGTTGGAAGCGTCGCAGTACTCGTTCTGCCCGCAGACGCCGCAGACGCCGCCGCAGCCGTCGTCGCCACACGCCTTGCCCGCGCAGCTCGGCACGCACGTGGACACGCACTGCCCGGCCTGGCACACGGACTGCCCGGCGCAGATGCCGCACACGTCGCCGCAGCCGTCGTCCCCGCAGACCTTGCCGTCACACTGGGGCACGCAAGCCAGCTCACAGGTCCCGGCGGCCGTGCACATCATGCCGGGCGCGCACGACCCGCACAGTCCGCCGCAGCCGTCGTCCCCGCAGGTCTTGCCGGTGCAGTCGGGGACGCAAGTGCTCGTACAGGAGCCGCTCGCGTCGCACGTCGAGCCCGCCGGGCAGGTCCCGCAGGAGCCGCCGCAGCCGTCGTCGCCGCAGACCTTGCCCGCGCAGTCCGGCGCGCACGTGCCGGGGCACTGGAGGGGGTTCGTCCCGCTGGGGTCGCTCCCCGAGAAGCCGCAGTCGTACCAGCCGTCGTTGGGAGACCAGCCGCAACCGTCGGGGCAGTCCACGGTGGTGAGGGTGAGCTGGTTGTTGCAGTAGGACAGGGTCGTCCCATCGCAGCAGCCCACGCCCGAGACGTCGCCACACCCCTGGGTGTCCTGGACGCACGCCGAGCCCTGGCAGATGAGCCCAGCGCCGCAGGTGCCGCACGAGCCGCCGCACCCATCGGGGCCGCACGCCTTGCCCAGACAGTCCGGGACGCAAGCGCCGCCGGTCCCGCACCCGTAGTGCCCCTGGGTGGGCTGCCAGCCGCAGGTCTGCCCCGACGCCGCGCAGTCGTCGCTCTGGACGGCGCCGAAGTCGCACCACGCCGCCGTATCGCCCGCGCACGAGCCAGCCACCTGGACCGTCCCGCACCCGGCGTTGCCGCCCGTGGACGACGGGTAGCACGCGGACGTCGTGCAGATGTCCTCCGGGGCGCTCTGGAAGGGTTGCCAGGTGCCGTCCTGGACCTCCATGCAGATGCAGTGGATGGCCCCCGCCCAGGTGATGAGCTCCGAGGCGTCGATGGGCACGTGCTGCCAGGTGGGCATGGTCTGCTGCCAGATGCTCAGCGCCTGGGCCTCGAACTGCGTGTCGTCGGCGTAGACGGGCACCAGGTTCACGCCGTTGATGAACTGGCTGTTCACGTAGGTGCGGTAGTTCCCGTCGCCGTTGCTGGGCATGGGCATGCGCACGATGTCCAGCCCGCCTCCATCCGGCAGGACCACCGCGCTCAAGATGTCCGCGTTGTCTTCCAGCACCGCGGCGTTCGTGCTGTCCTGCCACGTCTCGTACCGGCCCAGGATGACCGTGTGGTCGTTCGCCAGCTTGGCGAACATGTCGAGGTGCGCGGTCCCCTCGCCGTCCAGGGGGTTGAGGATGATGAGCTGATAGCAGCCCAGGTAGTCGCGGAAATACTGGCGAATCGTCGTCTCGCTGACGCCGTTGTACCAGAGGACGCCCATGCTCGCGTAGCAGGTGCCTCGCCCGTCGGCCATGAAGTTGCCGCCCTCGTAGGAGATGGGCGCGGCGAAGCGGTTGAGCCCGAACTGGGCCGCCATGTGATAGGGCACGGCGTCGTCGTAGACGCGCTGGTGGTAGTAGCGCATGTCCACGAGACCCACCGAGCTCGTGTCGGCGTCGTAGACGCTGATGGGCCCGAAGTCGCGCACCCAGATGGAGTCGTTGGGCTTGTTGAGGTAGTGCAGACCGGTGGTGTCCACGCCGCGGGCGGCCATCTGGCTCTGGAAGTCCGACAGGGCCTGGGTGCCGTAGTGCAGGACCCACACCTCGGTCACCGGGCTCGCTGCCTGGACGATCTGGGCCACCACGTCGGGGAAGCTCCCCGTCCACGACAGCGCCAGGGCTCGCTTCTGCTCGAACTCGCCCGGCGCGATGATGGGTGAGGCTGGCGAGGCGGTGATGTTGTAGACGCTCGGGTTGGCCGCCCGGTAGTCGTCGTACTGGTCCGCCTTGGCGGGGCGCCGCACCAGCGGATAGGCCGGCAGCATCTTCCGCACCTGGGTGTCCCCGCGCCGCTGGAGCACCGGGGACAGCGCCCCGGGCATGGCCCGCTGCGGCGCGGGCGCGGCGGTCTTGCTCGCGGAGGGGCTGGCCGTGGGCGCCGCGCTCGGCGCGGGCGCGGGCGAGGGCGCGCACCCCTGGGCGGCGACCAAGGCGATCGCGGCCACGGTGACGAGGGACGGGACCACCGCGCTCCGAGCGCGGGTGGGGACCGGGAGCACACGGGAGCGGTTCATGGCGTCCTCCCTCACGCTCGGCGTCGAGGCGAGCCTCTCGCGTGAGACCGAGCGATTCTGGGAGCCTGGGGCCCCTGGGTCAAGCCGCTCGCGAGCGTTGGCCCGCGGCCCATCGCCCCCTCGGTGCCCTCGCGCCTACGCCCCGCCCAGACGCTCCTCGTACTGGGCGGGCTTGAAGCCGATGAGCACCCAGGCCCCGCCGTCCAGCAGCGGCCGCTTCACGAGCTTCCCGTCCGCGGCCAGGGCGGCCAGAGCCTCGTCGTCGCTCAGGGTCTTCAGGCGGTCCTTGAACCCACCCTGGCGGTAGGACTGCCCGGATGTGTTGAAGAACTTGCGCAGCGGCTGGCCCGAGCGCTGCCAGAGGTCGCGCAGCACCTCGGCGCTGGGCGGCGTCTCCACCAGGTCGACGGCTTCGTACTCCACACCCCGCTCGTCCAGCCACTTGCGGGCCTTCCGAGACGAACTGCATCCCTTGTAATGATAGAAGGTCACGCTCATGGGCGGTTGATACCCCGGCTCGTGGGTGGGGTCCAGCGCGCGTCCCGGCCGGCGGTTCGTGCTAAGCTCCGCGCCGGTCCACCTCCGGCCCCACCGGCGGCCGCCGAGGGCGTGGACGGGCGGGGAGAGGGCGTCTTGAAGCTGCGCGTGGGCGACATCGAGATGGACAGCGAGGGGGGCGTGGAGATCCGCGCCCACGCGCGCCGCCGCGGACGCGCCCTCGTGGTCCAGAACGTGGTCGTCTCGGGGGGGCAACAGCCCGACGCCGTCCCGCCCTCCCGTCCGCCGTCACCCCTCTCGGCGACGCCGTCGCCCCAACGTCTGCGGCGGCTGAGCTGGCTGGGGATCGGGGGGGCCGCCCTCGTCGCAGGCGTGGTGCTCGCCACCCTCCCTCCCACCTCGCCCCTGGCCCTGGCCCTCGCGCTCCCGGTCGTGGGGCTCGCCACGGGGGGCCTCGTGGCGCGCCGCGCCGCCGCGCGGGTCGAGCGCGAGCGCGCCCGGCGCCGAGCCGCGCGAGACGACGCTCTCGCCGCCCCCGTGGAGGCAGCCCTCCAGACCGCCGCCGAGCCCCTCACCGTGGAGACCCTCGTGGCGCGCGTGGGGAGCTCCGAGGCGGACGTGGTCCGCGGGCTGGCGCGCCTCGTGGAGAGCGGACGCGTCACCGAGGATCTGGACCTGGACACCGGACACTTCCTCTACCGATGGGGTTCGGACCGGCTGGACGCGGCGCCTCCCCGCGAGGCCCTGGACATCCGCGACCGCCTGGCCTTGCTCGACGACCCGGACCACCGCGAGGACATGCGATGAAAGACCGCACCACCGCCATCCTCTTGGCGCTCCTCTTGGGGGGCGTGGGGGTTCACAAGTTCTACCTGGACCGCCCAGGGGCGGGCGTGGCCTACCTCCTATTCTGTTGGACGCTCATCCCCAGCCTCCTGGGGCTCATCGACGGGCTGTCCCTCGCCTTCATGAGCAACGAGGCCTTCGACGCCCAGTACAACTTCCGCTATCAGCTCCCCAACCCGGCCCAGGCGGCCCCTCAGCAGATCGCCCAGAGCGTCGTCGTGGAGGCGCCCCCGGTGAGCGTGGCCGACGAGCTGCGCAAGCTCCGCGAGCTCGTGGACGAGGGCGTCCTCACCGAGGCGGAGTTCCAGGACCAGAAGAGGCGCCTGCTGGAGCAATCGTGAGCGGACGCCGCCGGTCCCGGCCCCACGGTGCCCATGCCCCAGGCGCTGGGAGACGGCCCCGATTGGCGCAGGGCGCGCTGGCCCCGGGCCGCGTCATGGCCTTGACCGACCGCCCCGAGGCCCAAGGCGTGGTCCAGGGTCCGGCGGGGCCGGTGCCCGTGCGCGTGGCCGGCGGGGTGCCGGGCGATCGCGGCGTCTTCCGCGTCACCCACGTGGGCAAGAACGCCTCCTGGGCGGCTGTGCACGACCTCACGAGGCCGTCGCCGGTCCGCGTGGAGGCCCCGTGCCCCGTCACCCACCGCTGTGGCGGCTGCCCCTGGCAGGCCGTGGATCTCGTCGCCCAGCGCGCGGCGCGCCTGGCGCTGGCCCAGCGAGCGACCAAGGGCGTCATCCCTCGCGCGGCCTGGCGCCCGTGGCCCCACCCACCCGAGCCCGTCGGCTACCGCACCCGCGCCCTGGTCGCCCTGCGCCACGTGGGCGGTCGGCTCCGCTACGGCTTCTTCGAGCCGCGCTCCAACCGCCTGGTCCCCGCCGAGCCCTGCGCCGTGCACCACCCGCGCGTGGAGGCGGCCCTCCGCGCCGCGCGGGACATCTTGGAGGCCCGAGGGCTGGGAACCTGGCGGGGACCGGACCGCCCGGGCCTCCTGCGCGGGTTGCTCTTTCGCCTGGACCCCGACACGCCCCGCGCCGACCCCGCCGCGGGGGGCCTCATGACCTTCGTCGTGAGCCGCCCGGACGAGGCGCTTCGCGCCGCGGCGCGGGAGCTCGTGGGGCAGGCCGGCGTGTCCGGCGTCTTCGCCCACATCCAAGACGCCCCGGGAGGCCCCCTGGTGGGGCGGGGACCCACGCACCACCTCGCTGGCGCCGAAACCCAGCGGCTGCACTATGAGACGGTCGGGGGGACGCTCGCCCTGGACGTGGGCCCCGTGACCTTCGTGCAGACCCACCACGCCGCCGCGCGGGCGCTGGTCGCGAGCTTGGGCGCCCTGGCCCCGCCCCCCTCGGCGGGCCTGGGGCACCTGGTCGACCTGTACGCGGGCGCGGGCCTCATGGGCTTGTCGCTGCGGGCGCGCGCGCGCCACCTGACGCTGGTGGAGGCGTCGCCCGCCGCCTGCGAGGACGCCCGCCGCAACGTCGCGCGCCTGGGGCTCGCCGGGCAGGCGCGGGTCATCCAGGGGGACGCGGCCGCCCACGCTCCGGAGCTGCTCACCGCACTCGGACCGGAGGACCTCGTGCTGCTGGACCCGCCGCGAGCCGGCTGCGGGCCGGAGGTCGTCCGGGCGCTGGCGGCGTCCGGGCTGCGGCGAGCGCTCTACGTGTCCTGCCAGCCCCGGGCGCTGGGACGCGACCTCCGCGCGCTGGCCCCCGCTGGCTGGCGGGTGGACGCGGCGGTCCCGGTGGACATGTTCCCCCACACCCCCCACCTGGAGGTCGTCGTCTCCCTCGTGCGCGAGGGCGAGGTGGCCTCGGCCCGGGAACGGATCGAAATTCATGGTGAATAGCCGGGGCCCTGGGCCGTCAAGGCGGGGGCCACGAGACCACGGAGCGCAAAGGAGCCGGTCATGCGAGCCCTCCACCGAGTCATCTTCGCCGTCACGCTGTTGCTGGGTGTCCCCGCGGCCGCCCAGGCAGCGGCCTCTCCTCCGCCGGTAGACGCCAACGGGTGGGTCTGGGTCCCGGGCCACCAGGACGAGACGGGCCAGTGGGTCGAGGGGTTCTACCGCGAGCCGCAGCGCGACGGGTTCGTCTGGATCGACCCGCACACGGGGTCCGACGGTCGTCCGGTGGGCGGTCACTGGGCGCCCGCCCAGGGTGTGCCCACCGACCACGCCTACGTGCGCGGTTACCGTGACTCCGACGGGCGCTGGGTGGGCGGCTTCTTCCGCCGCGTGGCGCGCCCGAACTACACGTGGGTGGACGGCTACTACGACGGCGGCGTGTGGGTGCACGGCTACTGGCGTCCTTTGCGGAGCCGCCGCGGCTACGTCTGGGTGCCGGGGCACGTGGACTACCGCGGTTACTGGCGCCCCGGACACTGGCGCCTCTCGGCGCGGCCGGGCTTCGTCTGGGTAGCGGGCTACTGGGCGGACGGCGATTGGTACAGCGGCTACTGGCGCCCGACGATTCGCCGCAGCGGGTACGTGTGGGTCCCCGGCTACACCGTAGGCAACGTCTGGACCATCGGCTACTGGCGGCCGAGCGTCCGTCGTGGCTACGACTGGGTCCCCGGGCACTGGGAGTACGGGCGCTGGGTGCCCGGCCACTGGTACCGCGGCCGCTGGGTCTGGCGCTCGCACTACCGCCGCCGCCACTACGCGAACTACGATCCCTACCGCGGCTACGGCTACGGTCCGCGCCACAAGCGCGTGCGTCGGGTGCACTACGTGGCGAGCTCTCACAAGGGCGTCCACAAGGCCCAGGCCATGAGTGGCCCCTCCGCGCACCCCAAGGGCCAGAAGCCTGCCCCTCGCCCGGCGAGCGCCAAGCCTCGGCCCCACGACGCAACGCCGCGCCCCGCCAGCGCCACGCCGCGCAGCGGCCAGCGGCGTCCGGACCGCGCGAGCCGCCCAGCCCGGCGCGATGACCGGCGCCCCGCGAGCCGCGCGTCCCGCGCCTCCTCTCGGAGCCAGGCAACCCCCTCGCGCGGCAACAAGCCGCCAGCACCCGCCGCGCGGCACAACCCCTTCCGCGCCTCGCCCCCCGCCTCCAGCCGCCCCGCGGGCTTCCGGCCCACCGCGTCGGGCACGCGCTCCAGCCGCCCCACGCGCTCCACGCGCCCGGCCACCAGCCGCCCCACGCGCTCCACGCGCCCAGCCACCAGCCGCCCCACGCGCTCCACGCGCCCGGCCACCAGCCGCCCCACGCGCTCCA
>CAYZID010000095.1:9922-19615 GCA_964478315.1 uncultured Myxococcales bacterium
CGCGCCCGGCCACCAGCCGCCCCACGCGCTCCACGCGCCCGGCCACCAGCCGCCCTGCGCACACGAGCCGCCCGACTGCACGGCCCAGCTCGCACCGTTCTTCCTCCCGCGGCAGCGCGACGTCGAGCCGCAAGAGCCGTGGCAGCTCCCACCGAGGCGCCCCCAGCCGGTCCACGCGCCCCGCGCGCCGCGGGCCGCGCCGGTAGAGACCTGGACACCACCCGGGCCGCGCACGCCCCGGGCGCCTCACACGGGCCTCCTCCCCCGCGCGGGAGGGGGCCCTTTCGCTTGGGCAACGCGCTCGGCTGACCCGCTCGGCGGAACCCCGCCCGGACGGACAGAGCCGGCCGGAGGTTCGCCCGTCAGAGGTGCAGCACGAGGCTCCGCGCCACGCTGCTGGCGAGGAAGTCCAGGGCGGCGGCCTCACCCGGGCTGAAGCCGTCGGAGCGATCGGAGTTCCACAGGGAGATGACCGCCAACACGCGCCCCCGGTGGAGCACCGGGACCCAGAGGAGGGAGCCCACGGGGAGCTCGCGCACGACACCGCCCACCTTGTCGAAGTGGACCTGGAGGTTCAACCCCGCGGCCCGGCTGGCGGCGTGCTGGTCGCCGATGAGCTGGGCCAGGCGGGGATCGATGTGGAGGCGGAACCCCAGGAGGCTCGTGCGGTCGGATGTCCGGCTGGACACGACGCGCATGGAGTCGGCGCGCCGCGTGGGCAGCGTGAGGACGGCGAACTCGCAGGGGACGTGCTCCCAGGCGGCCTCCAGAGCGCCGTCGATGACCTGCTCGGCGGTGAGCCGGGGGTTCTCCAGCGACGGCACGAGCTGGGAGATGTAGGACATCACCTCGCCATCGCTGAGCTGAGGCCGCCCGGGCCGAGGGCCCGACGGCGACGCGCCCGACGCCCCATGGCTCCGCGTCGACGGCACCGGCGGCGCGCTGGGGTGAGGGTCGTCGGCGAGGTCGTAGAGGTTATTGCTGGGGAGGGGCTGGTGAGCCGGCGCCGCCGGGCGGGGGACCGGAGGGCTCGGGGACCTCGGGGGAGCCGGTTCGGACCGGGGGCGCGTGGGCTCCGGTCTGGTGGGCCTTGGGGGCGCCGCGGTGGGGCGCGGGGCCACGGGGACTCGGGCCGCCGTGGTGCCACCGGGCTGGGCCCCGCGCGAGGCCGCCGCGCGCGCCGCCGTGCGGATCTGATCGGCGGAGATCCTCCCCGTGCTCGTCCGCCGCGGGGGCGCCCCAGGCTTGCGCGGAGACGATGGGGGCCGCGTCGCGGCCGGCCTGCGCGGAGGATGGGGCGGCCTCGCTGGCGACGGCGCCGACGGGGCGACCGTCGCCTTGGAGGGCGAGCGCGGGCCCGCGCTCGCCGCCTCGGCTTGGACGTCCCGGGGGGCCTCTCCTGGCGCCAGGGGCCGCACCACGAAGCTGTCGTCGCTGCGTGGATCGCGGACCCGCACCAGCCCGTCGGCGTGGAGCTCGCACACCGCCTGCTTGGGCACGGTGGCGCCGTCGCCGTGCTCAAGCAGTCCGGTCTTGAGGGCGGCCAGCCAGTTGTCCGCCTCGGCGGCGAAGGCTCGGGCCGGGGTCCCCGAGGGCTTGGCGGGGATGAAGATCTCGAAACGCAAGGGCTCGTCCTGTGCAGCGCGGGAAACCGGGCCTCGTGTGCCTGCCTGCCAAGGAAACCTACCACCGGCCCTCCCAGACCAGCAACCACCCGGGGCGCATCCTGCCCCACGCCTCGGATACCAGAGCCCCAAGGAGGGTCCTCGCGCTCGTGGGGCCGTGGGCCTCGGCGGCCCGCGCCGCGCACTCCGGCCGCCGCACCGCGGCGTGTTCTGCTACCCTGCGCGCCGTGAGCCCCTCCCCCCAGCCTCCCAGATCCCCAACCTCCCCCTCGCGCCCAGGCCCGGCGGAGCAGCCGGATGCCTTGCTGGTCGAGGCAGCCGCCTACGCGCGAGCCCCCGACACGGCCGAGCCCACGCCCGCGGGCACCTCGGGCGAGCGCCAGCGCGCCGCCCTCGTCGTGGACCTGGAGCCCGCCGCGCGCCTCGCCGCCCTGGACGCCCTGCTCGTGGGCCCCAACCCCGCGCGGGCCATGCACTACCTGGAGCGCGCTGGAGCCCTGGCCGTCCTGCTTCCCGAGGTGCAGGCGCTGGTGGACCTCCACCTGAGCGCCCCCGCCCACCACAAGGACATGTGGGAGCACACCCTGCGCGTCCTGGAGGCCTGCCCCCCGGACCCCGATCTGCGCTGGGGGGCCTTGCTTCACGACGTGGGCAAGGCCATGACCCGCGGGGTCTCCAGCGCGGGGCGCGTGACCTTCTGGCGCCACGAGGCCGTGGGCGCCTTCCTGTTCCAAGGCATCGCCGCGCGCCTCCACTTCCCGCCCGAGCGGGCCACCCGCGTGGGCGCCATCGTCGCGCTCCACGGGCGCGTCAACGGCTACGAGCGCGGCTGGTCCGACCGCGCCGTGGCGCGCCTGGCCCGGGAGCTAGGACCGCACCTGGAGGATCTCCTGGCCTTCTCGCGCGCCGACGTGACCTCCGGGCGCGCCCAGCGCCGCGCCAAGGTGCGGGCCGATCTGGACCACTTGGAAGGCCGGCTGCGCGCGCTCGCCGAGGCCCGCCTCCGCGCCCAGAGCCCTCGGCCGTTGCCCCGCGCCGTGGGCAAGCGGCTGGCGGAGCGGCGCCGCGCGGGGCCCGCCATCCGGGAGGATCTCGCGTGGCTAGAGGCCCAGATCGGGGCGGGCGCGCTGCCCGCTGGCGCCGAACCCCAGGTCTACCTGGACGCCCTGGACGCGCGCGACAGCGGCTGAAGGGCCCCCTCGACCCCGCCCTCGCCCAAGCCGTCAGGGCAGCCCGTCAGGCCAGCTCGCGCACGAGCTCCTCGAAGACCTCGCCGCGGTGCTCAAAGCTGCGGAACTGGTCGTAGGAGGCGCAGGCCGGGCTCAGGAGCACCGCGTCTCCCGGCACGGCCAGGGCGCGGGCGGCGGCCACGGCGGCGGGGAGGTCGTCCGCGAGCGTCACCGGGTGGCCCGCGCCCACGGCCCGCGCGAGCTGGTCGCGCGTCTGGCCGAAGAAGACGACGGCCTTGGTGCGCTGGCGGATGAGCTGGCCCAGCGCGGTGAAGTCGGCGCGCTTGTCCGAGCCGCCCGCCAAGAGGATGGTCGGGCGCTCGGCGGCTACGGCCTGGAGCCCCGCCGTGGCGGCGTTGGGGTTCGTCGCCTTGGAGTCGTTCACCCACAGGACGCCGCCCACGGTCGCCACCGGGCGCAGGCGGTGGGGCAGAGGCTCGTAGCCCATGAGGCCCCGGCGGGCCGCCTCCAGGGGCAGCCCCAGCGCCACGGCCGCCTGGGCCGCAGCCAGGGCGTTGGCCACGTTGTGGACGCCCAGGAGCGGCAGCTCGTCGCGACCCATGAGGCGCTCGGGTCCGGCCTCGGTGGTGACGAGGAGGGCGCCGTCCGCGTCCAGGTAGGCATCCAGAGGCCCGCGCAGGCCCGCCTCGCGGCTCGCGGGGGCGAAGCGGCGCACGGGCAGGTCGGCGGGCAGGGACCAGGTGGCGATGTGGGGGTCGTCGCCCCGGAGGACCAGGACGTCCGGGGCCACCATGCGCGCGAAGACGCGGCGCTTGGCGGCCTGGTAGGCCTCGAAGCCGCCGTGGTAGTCCGTGTGGTCCACGGCGATGTTCGTGACGACGGCCACCTGGGGCCGGAAGTGCACGGCGGTCGTGAGCTGGAAGCCCGAGACCTCGGCCACGACGACGGGCGGGACGGCCCCTGGGCCCACCGCGCCCGATGGCGTTGGCGCGTCGATGGGCGGACCTTCGGGGCTCTCGGCAAGGGCTTCGCACAGGGGGTTGCCCAGGTTGCCCCCCACCCAGGCGCGGCGCCCGGCGGCGCGAACGATGGCGCCCAGCATGGTCGTAGTCGTGGACTTGCCGTCCGTGCCGGTGAGGGCGGCGATGGGTACGGTGGGCGGGGCCAGACGATAGAACAGCTCGATCTCGCCCAGGACCTCGCGGGCCAGGGCGGCGACCTCCCCGCGCACGGGCGAGGTCTCCTTGATGCCCGGGCTCAAGACGGCGAAGTCCCCGGGCCGTGGGAGGTTCGTGCCCGCCTCGAAGGCCGCGGCGGGGTCCAGGGCCGCCGGGCGCCCGAGGGCCGCCTTGGCGTCCACCAGGCGCACGTCGGCCCCGCGCCGAGCCAGGGCGTTGGCCGCCGCGAGGCCGCTCCGCGCGGCGCCCACGACGGTGAAGGGCAGGCCGCGCACCTCCCAGGGGCGCGCGAGGAAGCCCCCGCCCGGCGCGGGCCCGCTGGCGGAGAGCTGGGGACGGCTCACTGAGCCAGCTCGGCGACGAAGCGGTCCGCGAGCTGGAACAGGTCGTCGCCGCCGAAGAACAGGATCTGATCGCCCGGGCGCGTGTGGGCGTGGAGGTGGGGGACGATGTCGTCCATGCCCTGGATGTAGGTCACCCGCGGCCCCCGCGCGCGGATCTTGTCGCACAGGAACTCCGTATCGATCCCGGGGATGGGGACCTCGCCGGCCGTGTAGAGCTCGGTGATGACGGTCTCGTCGGCATCGTGGAAGGCCTCGGCGTAGTCGTCCTGGAGGTAGTGGATCATCGTGAAGCGGTAGGGCTTGAAGACCGCCGTGATGGGCCCCCCCGCCTGCTTGGCCGCCGCCAGCACGCGGCGGATGCCCGTGGGGTGGCTGATGTAGTCCTTGATGATCCTGCGTCCCCCCGCCTCCACGACCGTGAAGCGGTTCTCCAGCCCGTGGAAGTCCGACAGCCCCGCGCAGATGGCCTCGGCGGGAACCTCCAGGCTCAGGGCCGCGGCCGCGGCGGCGGTGGCGTTGTCCACGTTGTAGAGGCCGGGCAGCGGGAGGTGCACCGATCCCAAGCGCAAGCCCCCGCGCGCCAGGACGAAGTCGCTCTCCAGCGCGCCCTGCTCCACGTCCACGGCGCGCACGTCGGCGTCCTCGGAGCGGCCGAAGGTGGTCACCGGGGCGTGTAGGCGCTCGATGATGGCCCGCGCCCCGGGGTCGTCCACGTTCACCACGACGCCCGCCAGCATGTGGTTGGCGTTCAGGGCCTCGACGACCGTGTCCTGCACGTGGGCCAGGTCGTCGTAGTAGTTGAGGTGGTCGGCCTCCAGGTTGTTGACGACCACCAGCAGCGGGTGGACGTGGCGCAGGGAGCCGTCGGACTCGTCCACCTCGGCCACCACGTAGCCGCGGTCGGTGATGCGCGCGTTCACCTTGCCGAAGTCCTCCAGGAGCCCGCCGATGAGGAAGGCCGGGTTCCAGCCGGCGGCCTCCAAGATGCGGGTCAGGGCGCTGGAGACGGTCCCCTTGCCGTGCGTCCCCACGACCCCCACCGAGCGCTTGTGGGCGGCCAGGATGGCGCCCAGGACCTCGGCGCGGTGGGCGAGCTTGGCGCCCCCGCCGAGCTGAGCCTGGCGTCGGGCCGCCACCAGCTCGGGGTTCGTCTCGGGGATGGCCGTGGAGTAGACGACCAGGTCGACCCCATCCACGTAGGCCGCGTCGTGGCCGATGTGGACCGTGGCGCCCTCGGCCTCCAGGGCGCGGGTGATCTGCGACGCCCGCACGTCCGACCCCGTGACCTCGTAGCCCAACCCCAGCAGCCCCCGCGCGACGGCCGAGACGCCGATGCCGCCGATGCCGATCATGTGAACCCTGCGAACGCCTTCGAGCACCGTAGCCTCCCCGCCCGCGGAGCGCCCTCCCCTGCCGCGGCTGCCCCCACCGGCCACCCGCGCCAGGACCCGCGCCCCACCTCGGCGCCGCGAGTCTCCCCGCAGCCGGCCCCGGGCGCAACATTCGTCTCCGCGCGCCCGGTTCCGACCCGCGCTCCCACCCGTGTGCCCCGCTACTCGCCGCCGATAGGCGGTACGGCAGGACAGTCCTGGCCGAAGCGCTCGGCCCAGGGCCGCAGGTTGTTGCGCTTCAAGAACGCCCGGTAGTACACGCGCGCCGCCTCGGGGTCGCGCTTGAGGAGCCAGCGCGTGGCGACGCACAGCATCCGGTCGCCGGCCTCGTCATCGGGACCCAGGAGCGCCGCCGCCTTGGCCGCACGCTTGGCGGCCAGGTAGCGGTAGTGGAAGCGCTTGTAGGGCTTGGCTGCCGTGCGCTTCCAGGCGCGGCGCTCGGCCTTGGTGGGGGCGAAGCGGCTCCTCTTGGAGACCATCTTGGCCCGCACCTGCGTGGCGTCGTCCAGCTCGTAGTTCCCAGCCGCCCAGGTCCAGTCCGGGGCGTTCTCGTAACCCATGAGCTCCATGCCCTGCTGCCGCGTGAGCAGCGCCAGCTCCCACCACACGGCCGCCCGCGCGCGCGGCTCCAAGCCGCTCGCCTTCACGCGCTTCGAGAGCTCGACGTAGCGCGCCAGGACCGGGCGCAGGCTCGGTGGGAAGTAGGGCGCGGCCTCGGCGGCTCGCCCCTCGCGCACCAGCCTGCGGCCCAGGAGGTAGCGAATCCCCCCCGCCGGCGTGTTCCGATAGTCCCAGAGGTCGGCCGGCTCCTCCCCCTGGGGGCCCCGGGCGGCCTCGGCGGGGAAGGAGCGGTCCACCAGCCGCTTGAGCTGGCGCGTGGTCACCAGCCGCTCGGCGACGAAGGCGGCGTCGGTCCAGTAGCCCGTGCGCGCCAGGAGCTCCAGCGCCTGGGGCATCTCGTCGCGCACGAGCGCCAGGATGGCCCGCTCCGCGCGCGCCCGGTCCTTGGGGACCAGCCCGTCTCCGAAGACCCCCCAGGACTCCCAGCTATCCCAGCTCGGGCCGCCGTCGTACCTCCACCGCTCGCCTTCCGCGAAGGCGCGCGTCGCCTTCCCCAGCAGCTTGGCGCCTTGGCGCAGATCCCCCGCGCGGATGGCCAGCTTGGCGGACATCCACAGCGCCACGGCGGACGGCTCGCCCGCGCCGCCGCTCGCGCGCTTGAGCCATCGCGCCGCCTGGTCGAAGTGGCCCGCGCGGTAGGCCAACCAGGCCACGCGGTCGGCGCCCTGGACCGCGCGGGCGTGGGCCGCCTCCAGGGCGCGCAGCCACCGGGCGTCCGGGGCGCCGTGGGGCGCCCGCACGGTGAGGCCGTGGGCGTCGTCCCAAACCTGCTGGTCCTCGGGGAGCCCGGCGTCCAGGGCGTAGCGGTCCTGGGCGAGGAGCCACGCCGTGAGGAGCGTCCGCCGTGCCGGGGCCTTGGCGTGCCCCACGAGGGCCTCGTCGGGGGCGCGGATGAGCTGGGCGGCCAACATCTGCAAGGACAGCAGCGCGCCGGAATCCCCAAAGGACGCCTGGGCCGCGTACAGCTCGATGGCGCGGTCCAGGTCGCCGCGCTCCAGGGCCGCGCGGGCCTCCCAGCCGAAGCTCTCCACCCCCAGGCCTAGGCGGTCCGCGGCCACCCCCACGGCCTTGTCGGCCAGGCCCTGGGCGGCCAGCTCGCGGGTGCGCGCGAACCACTTGGTGGCCAGGCGATGGGCCTCCGCGGCGGCCGGCGAGTCCCCGTCGGCCGCGGTCCCGCAGGCCCACTGCCCCACACCCGCGTAGCTGCGGGCCAGCATGTAGGCGGCCCAGACGCCGCGATACCGGCGCTGGTCGGCGGGCAGGGCCAGGACGGCCTTCCAAGCGGCGCGTGCGTCGGCGCAGCGCCCGGCACGCGCGGCCGCGGCGCCCTGGAGGTAGAGGCGGAACTCGTCCATGTCCACGGCGGCGATGTCCTCGGGCGACCACGTCTCGCGCGCCTTGCGCAGCCGCGCCAGGAAGTCCTCGCGCTGGGCGCCGGGGACGCGCAGGAGCTCCATGGCGGCGCTGAGGTCCTTGGGTGCCACCAGCGTGGCCGAGGCGGAGACGCCCACCGAGTGGAGGAACGCGGGGCGGAGGGTCGTTCGGAGCGCGGCGGGCAGGCGCGCGTGGGCTGCACGGACCAGGGGGCCCACCTCGCGGGCGAAGTCGCCGGCGGGGAGCGTGTCCATGACCGAGTCCGGCGCCAGGAGCAGCCGGTTGGGGAACGTGGGGCCGCAGGCGCGGGCTGGGGCCGGCACCAACCACACCACAATAGCCGTCGCCGTGAGGCCAGCCAGCGAGGCCCAAGTCGCGGGCCGCCGGGCGGTGAGGGCGTGGAGGCTAGTCGCCATGAGTCACTCCTGGGGCGGGGACGAGGCTGGGGCGGGCGAGGTCGAGCCCCGCACGGAGGGCGCGCGCGGTGGCGTCGGTCGCCAGGCGCAGCCAGCCTACCGGACGACGGTCGTTGGGCGCTAGGCGCTGGATGGCGGTGGCCGCCTG
Source organism: uncultured Myxococcales bacterium (assembly GCA_964478315.1). Classification (GTDB taxonomy): domain Bacteria; phylum Myxococcota_A; class UBA9042; order PHBI01; family JAAZYN01; genus CAYZID01. The sequence goes on from CAYZID010000095.1 coordinate 18,210, forward strand.
GCGGTGGAAGACCCAGGCGGGGAGGCCCTGGGGCGTGGTCGTCGCCTCGACGGTGTAGCCCGCGAGGGCCTCGGCGAAGACGACCGGGGGCGGGGCGGCCCGGCCCGCCGCGACGACCACGCGCGCGGGCGGCTCGGCGTCCGCCAGGCCGGTGTTGGTCACCACGACGTCCACCGTGCCCTGCTCCGGGCCCTCTTGGAGGGCGACCCCCACCCGCGGGGCCACGGGGCGCCCCGCCATGACGGCCTCCAGCGTGATCCAGCGCCAGGTGAGGCGGTCCGTGCGCACGGGCAGCCGATACCACGCGAGCCCCACGAGGGCCGGGAGCTCACCCGCGGCGCGGGCGCGGGTCCACGCGCGCACCAGGGCGCTCAAGGCCGGGGCGTCGGCGCGCAGGGCGCGCACGAGGGTCCCCGGGGGCCAACGCTGATGGGCCAGCCCGCGCAGGAACAGGGGCGCCTCGGCGCGGAGCCCCAGGAAGCTCCCGTCGGGGCGGAAGCCGACCTCATAGCCGTAGGTGGGCAGGGCCACGCGGAGCGGGAGGGGGTGGCTGGGGCCGCGGGCCGCCGAGCGTGTCGTGGAGAGGCGGGCAGCGCGGGCGACCCAGGCGCGGGCCTGGGCCGGGTCGGTGAGCGGTGGCAGGTCTCGGGGGCTGCGGGGGCGCTCCAGGGAGTGGACCTGGAGGACCCAGCCGTCGGCGGCGTCGAGCAAGACCGGGAGGTCGGGGGCGTCGAGCCAGGCGGGGAGGGCCGTGATGGTGAGGGGGACGCCGGCGAGGCGGGGGCGAAGCTGGCGCAGCCAGGCGGCGTAGGCGCGGAGGCCTGCGGTGGGGGCGTCGTAGTCCAGGTTCAGCTCGGCAGGCTGGACGCCCGCGGCGCGGGCGCGGGCGATGAGGTCCGCGGCCAGGGCGGCCAGGGCGCGACCAGCGGCGGCGTGGGCGGCGGCGGGGTCCGTGGCGGCGGGCCGCCAGGGGCCCACGCGGAGGGCGAGGCCGATCTCCAGACGCCCGCCCCCCTCGGCGGCGTGGGCGGCGGCGGCGCGGAGGATGGCGTAGTCCACCTGGGCGCGGGCCACGCGCATGGCAGCGCCGGGGCTGGGCCAGGCGACCTCGGCACCCAGGACCAGGAGGCGGCGGAAGGCCGGGCCGTGGGCGAGGACGGCCCGGCGCACGGCGGGCGTCCAGGCGCGCTGCCAGACGTAGGCGTCCTGCGCGAGGGTGGGGGTGGGGCGCGGAGTGTCGAGGGGTGGTGCGGCGGGTGTGGGCGTCGTCGTGGCGCAGGCGCCCGTCGAGACGGCGAAGCACGCGGCGGTGGCGGCGGCGAGGAGGCCGCGGGGTCCCCGATCCGCCACCCGCTCTGCGGACCGAGGCGCAGGAGGCCGCGTTTGGGCAAGGAGGCAAGCGGCTG
>CAYZID010000096.1:0-19513 GCA_964478315.1 uncultured Myxococcales bacterium
GCCCAAACGCGGCCTCCTGCGCCTCGGTCCGCAGAGCAGGTGGCGGATCTGGGCCTCGCCAGGGATGTTGACAGCTTGGGGGGGTTCACCCAGCATCCCTAAGTGTCCGCTCGGTGTGTCCCCACGCGCCGGGCCTCAACCCCGAGGGTGCCCGTGAGCAAGACGTCGATTCTGGTCGTCGACCGAGATCCCGCCACCGAGAAGCTGGTCCGCGACAACACCGAGCCGGACCAGTGCGTGGTCGTCGTCGTGGGAGAGATGAAGGCCGCGCTGGAGTACGTCCACAAGCGGCTGCCGGCGCTCATCGTGGCCGACGCCGATCTGCCCAAGGGGTGGCGGGCCTGCACCGAGCTCAAGAAGAACCCCCGCTTCTCCCAGATCCCCCTCGTGATCACGAGCGCCACCGCTACCCAAGAGGTGTTCTACCAACACCAGGGGCTGCCCACCCGCGCCGACGCCTACCTCCACAAGCCGCTCGACCCCGACGAGCTGGCCATGACCTTCCTGGGCCTGCTGGACTACGACGCCGGCGACCGCGTGGAGGACGAGGCGGACGCGGCGGCCGGCGACGAGGAGGTCATCGAGTTCGAGCTGGACGACCTCGACTTCGACGACGACAGCGCCGACGAGGCTGTGCCGGCGGCGCCCGCCATGCCCGAGACGGTGAGCGACCTCAAGGCGCGCGTGGACGAGCTGGAGGAGCAGCTCCGCGCCCAGCGACAGACCGAGGAGGACCGTCTCCGCCAGCAGGCACAGACCGGCTACCAGCGGCTCACGGCGCTCCAGAGCGAGCGCGACGAGGCGCGCAAGAAGCTGGAAGAGGTGGAGGGGCGCGTGGCCGAGCTCGAGGCCGCGCTCGAAGCCGCCAAGGCCTCCGCCGGGGACGCCGCCAGCGCCGCCGCGCGGATCGCCGAGCTGGAGGCGTCCGGGGAGCAGCTCGCCAAGGAGCGCGCCGACCAGGTGCGTCAGATCGAGGAGCTCCGGCGGCAGATCGAAGCCGTGGAGGCCGAGCGCGACGCCATGGCCGAGCGCGCCCGGACCGGGGAGGCCGTGGCCGGCAAGGCGCTCGCGGAGGCCCAGGCGCGCGTCGACGAGCTCGCCAAGCAGGTGGAGTCCCTGGAGGAGGAGCTGGCCGCCGCCAAGGGGCAGGCCGGCGAGGTCAGCGGGGAGCTGACCGCGCTGCGGGCCGAGCGCGATGAGCTCAAGGCCGCGCTGGAGGAGCTCAAGGCGGCGAACGAGTCCCAGGCGAGCGCCCTCCAAGACGCCGTCGCCAAGGCGAGCGGGTTCGAGGCCGAGCTGGGGCTCGCCAAGGAGGCCGTGGAGAGCGTCAAGGCCGAGCTGCAGACCGCCTGGGAGGCCGCCAAGCGGGCGGAGGAGGAGCGGGATGAGGCCAGGCGCGCCGCCCAAGAGGCCGAGACGGCCCGTCAGGAGGCCCAGGCGGCTCGCGAGGAAGCCGAGGCGGCCTCGGCGGGCGCCTCCACGGACGTGGCCGACGCCAAGCGCGAGCGCGACGCTGCCAACGCGGCCGCGGCGGAGGCGGCCGCGGCCCGGGACGAGGCGCTGGCCCAGGTCGCCCAGGCGGAGCAGGCGCGGCGCGAGGCCGAGGCCGCCCGGGAGGCGGCCCTGGCGGAGCGCGCCAGGCTCTCCGCAGAGCTCGAAGCGGCCCGCGGGGACGTGGCGCGGCTCACCGAGTACGGCGAGAAGCTCCGCGCGCGGTACGCGGAGGCGGTCGAGCTCGCCCGAGCGACCGACATGGGGCTGCGGGAGGCCCTGGCCCAGTACCAGATGCGGGAGGGCGCGCTCATCGGCCGCGAGGCCGACGCCCAGAGCCGCGCGGACGTGCTCTACGCGGCCTTCCAGCGGATCTTGGAGCTGGCGTCGGAGGTCAAGGTCCAGCTCCCGGGCGATGAGGTGCAGATCCCGCCGGCGCCCGAGGGCGTCCCCGCGCCGCTCCGGTTCGACGACCTCCCCGAGCCTCCCGCGCCACACGCCGCGCTCAGCCCGGACGTGGCTCCCGCGGAGGCCGCGAGGGGTCCGGAGCCCCAGGCCGCGGCCCCCGCCGGGGACGAGCCAGCGTCCGCGCCCGAGGCCTCGGGCGACGCCGAGGTGGCGCTGGAGGCCGAGCCCATCGATGTCGTGGAGGCGGAGGAGGCCGCGGAGGCCGAGGCCGTCCCCGGGCCGCCGGAGATGCCGCCACCGCCGCCCCTGCCCCCGGGCCCGGGCGAGGAGGTCCCCGAGCCCAGCAGCGACCTCATGGCCGCCCTCGCCGCGCTGGAGGAGTAGCCTCGGTCCGCGCGGCCTCGGCGCGTTCGCCGAGGCTGCCTATGCCTCGCCGCTCCCGTCCTGCTTCTTGGTGTGGTCCGCCAGGGCGATGATGTAGCGCAGGGTGATGTCGGGGGGCAGGCCGTGGGAGCCCTCCAGCTCCTTGGCGAGGTCGCCCAGCGGGCGACGCGCCTGGTAAGCGTCGAGGATGAGGGGGGTGACCTCCTCCAGCTTGGGGCCCCACTGGGTGAGCTCCTCCACCGTGAGGGGGAGGCGCTTCTTCGTCATGCGCCAGATGAGGAGCTGGAGCGTGGCGTAGACGCCCGCGAGCACCCACAGGGGCAGGGCGAAGGACTCGGTGAGCTGGATGGTGAACACGGGGCGCCAGGCGAGCTCCGTGACCAGCATGGCGACGCCCAGGCCCAGGGCGATGAGGCCGAGCTTCAGCGGCGTGGCGCGGGGCTTGCTCAAGGCGCACTCCATGAGGCGGTGAGGGGCGGCGCGCCAGCGTCGGGCTGGCGGCCGCGCTGGCGGGCGGGCGCGCGACCGCGGCGAGCCGCGGGGCCCGGGCGGTCGCGTGGGGGCGCGAGGCTACCGCTTCTTGAAGGGGTAGCCGCCCTGGCCGAACTCGCTGTCCGCCGGCGTGGAGAACGGGCTGCGCTTGCGACCGCGGCCGCCGCTCAGCTCGCCGAAGGACAGCCCCCCGCGCGTCCAGGGCTTCTCCCGCCGGGGGGGCTTGTCCGTGGCCCCGCCCTGGGAGGCCGCCCCGCCCTTGGTGACCGTCACGAAGGGGCTCGGCTCCTCGTACTCGCCCAGGGGCGGGAGGTCCGGCGGGCCGGCGTTGAGGCTGGCCTCGCGCGCCACCTCCGGGACCAGCTCCTGGGCCACGGCGGGGAGCGCCTCGTCGTCGTCCTGGCGGTCGAAGCCCGTGGCCACCACCGTGATGTGCAGGTCGTCGCCCACGTTCGGGTCGATGACGGCGCCGAAGATGATGTTCGCCTCGGGGTGCGCGGCCTCTTGGATGAGCGTGTTGGCCTCGTTGACCTCCAGGAGCGTGAGGCTCTCGCCGCCCGTGATGTTCACCAGGATGCCGCGCGCGCCGTCGATGGACGTGTCCTCGAGCAGGGGGCTGGAGATGGCCTGCTGGGCGGCCTTGGACGCGCGCCCCTCGCCCGAGGCCACGCCGGCGCCCATGAGGGCCATGCCCTGGCTCGCCATGATCGTGCGGACATCGGCGAAGTCCACGTTGATGAGGCCCGGGATGGTGATGAGGTCACTGACGCCCTTGACGGCGTTGTAGAGCACGTTGTCCGCCTCGCGGAAGGCCTCCAGCAGCGTCATGCTCTTGCTGGCGATGCCCAGCAGGCGCTGGTTGGGGATGACGATGAGCGTGTCCACCGCCTCGCGCAGCGCCTCCAGGCCCTTCTGGGCGCTCCGCGCGCGGGGCTTGCCCTCGAACTCGAAGGGCTTGGTGACCACGCCCACGGTCAGGGCGCCCACCTCCCGGGCGATCTGCGCGATGACGGGCGCGGCGCCCGTGCCCGTCCCGCCCCCGAGGCCGGCGGTGACGAAGACCATGTCCGCCCCTTCGAGCTGCTCGGCGATGGCGGACGAGTCCTCCATGGCTGCCTTCCAGCCCTTCTCCGGGTTGGCCCCGGCGCCCAGCCCGCGCGTGAGCTGCGCGCCGATCTGGACCTTGTGGGGCGCCTCGTTCTTGTCGAGCGCCTGGATGTCCGTGTTGCAGGCGATGAACGACACGCCGCTGAGCTGGTTGCGGACCATGTTGTTCAAGGCGTTCCCGCCGGCGCCTCCGACGCCGACGACCTTGATGTTCGCCCCGCTTACGATCTCCTCTTCGAAACTGATCACCCTTCGTCCTCCCCGACGATGCACGCAAGGCGGTCTCGACCTACGCGCGTGATGGGCCCTCTCGGGCTTACTGTACCGAAACCGATGGGTGGCTCGCGCGCCAGGCGCTAGAACCACGAGTTGACGAGCGTCCTCACCTTCTTGGCGAAGCGGCCCTTGCGACCCGGGCGCGCGGAGCGGACCGGCTCGCTGGACACGCCGAACGTGTCCAGGCACAGCCCCACGGCGGTGGCGTACCGCGGGTCTGCGATGATCTCCGTGAGCCCCCCGACCCCCTCCGGAGCCGGGCGACCCACCCGCACCGGGATGCCCACGAGGAGCTCCTCGCCGAGATCGGCGATGGCCTCCAGGTTGGCCGTGCCCCCGGTGAGCACGACCCCCGCCGAGATGTACTCGCGGCAGTTCGCCACGTCGATCTCGTGCGAGATGTGGTTGAACAGCTCCTCCAGGCCGGGCTCCAGGATCTCGCACAGGAGATGCCGCTGCCGGATCTGGGGCTCGCGCCCGCCCACGCTGGGCACCTCCATGGTCTCGTCCTCGGACACCAAGGACGCCACCGCGCAGCCGAAGCGCTGCTTGACCTGCTCCGCCGCGCTGCCCGGCGTGCGGAGCCCCCGCGCGATCTGGCGCGACAGGGAGTCGCCGCCCCAGTCGAGGCCGATGGAGTGCACCAGCGCGTTCTCGTACCAGACGGCGAGGTCGGTCGTGCCGCCGCCGATGTCCGCCACGAGCACGCCCAGCTCGCGCTCCTCGGGCGTGAGCGCCGACGCGCTGGCCGCCAGGGCGCTGGCGACGATCTTCTCCACGTGCAGATCCGCCCCGGAGCAGCACTCCAGCGCGTTCATGAGCGCCGTGCGGGCCGCCGTGATGACGTGCACGTGGGCGTCGATGCGCACGCCGTTCATGCCGATGGGCGTGCGGATGCCCTCGTTGCCGTCGATGAGGTACTCCTGGGCCAGCGCGTGGAGGACCTGCTTGTCGCCCGGCAGGGGGATGGCCCGCGCCGACTCCATGACCCGCGCCACGTCGCTCTCGGCCACGCGGCCGTTGCGCACGGCGGCCGTGCCGCTGGAGTTGAAGCCCACGATGTGCGAGCCGCCCACGCCCAGGCGCACGGACTGGATCTGGCAGCCCGCCATGCGCTCGGCCTCCTCCACCGCCACCCGGATGGCCTCGGTCGTCTGGTCGATGGCGACGACCTGGCCGCCCCGGAGGCCCCCCTGGGAGGGCACCATGGAGACCCCGATGACGTTCTGCTCGGACTCCGTGCGCTCCAGGATCACCACCGCGACCTTGCTAGAGCCCAGGTCCAGCCCCGCGACGATCTCCGCTTGTCTAGCCATGCGTGTTCCTCCCCATCCCCTAGTGTTCCGTGCGCTGCCCTGGTCGCGCTCCCGACGCGCCTCGTGCCGGGCGCTCCCCGGCCGGCGCCGTGGCGCGTGCGGCGTGCGAGGCGGCCTCCCGTGCGATCTCTCGCTGCGTGGGCGCCACCTCGGCCTTGACCACCACCTGGGGCTCCGAGCCCTGGGGGCCGTCCACGTCCAGCAGGATGTAGTCGGCCTCCTTGCCCTGCTGCCGGAGGTGCTCCAAGACCCACTCCAGCCGATACAGCTTGGGGCGATACGGGCCGCGCCCGAGGCGCGCCGTGGTCCCCGAGCCGCTGAGCACGAGCCCCAGCCCGCGCCCGGGGATCACCCGGACCTCGGCGATGGGCCAGCGGCCGTCCAGCTCCATGGTGTGGTACAGGCGCGCCAGGTTCACCGCCGCCCGGAGAGCCCCCCGGGCCACCTCGGCGGCTGGCCCCTCGCCCACGAGCACCTGGGCGCGCAGCCCCGTGATGATGGGCAGGTCCACGTCTGCGTCGGGCGTGAGGGGGGCGAAGATCTCTCCGGCGGCGTTCACGAGGTAGAGTGCCCCGTCCGCCAAGAGGGCCACCGGGCGCTCCTCTCGGATCTCCACGAGGAGGCGCGCCGGGAGCTCCCTTCGCACGTGCGCCCAGCTCACCCAGGGGTGGGCGCGCAAGCGGGCGGCCATGCGCTCCAGGTCGGCGGCCAGCACGTGCGTGCCCGGGCGGATGCCGGCGGCCTCCAGGACCTCCGCGTCCGAGAGCCGGTCGTTGCCCTCCACCAGCACCTCGCGCACGTGGAAGTAGCCCGTCTCCATCACGTAGTCGTAGGCGCGCACGCCCAGCGTGGGCGTGACGAAGGCCACCAGCGCCACGACGACCGGCGTGAGCGTCGCGGCCAGGTGACCCAGGGGGCGTCCCAGCGCCCCGAGCCCACGGCGCGCGGAGGCCGCGAGCCCCTGGAGGGCGCCGCGGAGGCCCGGCGCGCGCGTCGTCTCCGCGACCGCGCGGGGCGTCGGCCCGGCCGGGCTCGACGCGGTCGGGGGCGCGGAGGGCGCCGGGCCGACCGGACGCCGCCGCCGCGTGTTCTTCCCGCGCGTCAGCAGCCGCCGCAGGGAGGCCGAGAGCCCCCGGCGTCCGGCGCGCGAACGGCGCCGCGGCGGGCGCGGCGCGAGTGACAGGCGGAAGCGGAGGCCCCGCCGTTTGTTCCGTGGGCGCCTCATGGTTCCTCGCCCCAGTCGCCCAGCAGGCGCAGCTCGGGTTCCAGGGTGACGCCGAATCGGGCCTCTACGGTTTCTACGCAGCGCCGCATGAGCGTCACGATGTCTTGGGCGGTGGCCCCGCCCGCGTTGATGATCCAGTTGGCGTGCAGGGTGGAGACCTGGGCGCCGCCCACGCGCGCGCCCTTCATGCCGGCCTGGTCCAGCAGGCGCCCGGCGGAGTCGCCCGGCGGGTTCGTGAAGACGCTCCCCGCGCTGGGCTGGGTGAGGGGCTGCGTCTCCTTGCGGTAGGCGACGACCTCGGCCAGCCGATCGCGCATCTCCGGGTCCTCGTCGATGACGGCGAAGCGCGCCGCGGTGACCACGGCGCCCGTGGGGATGTAGGAGTAGCGGTAGGCGAGGCCCAGATCCGTGGCCGGGCACCACTGGAGCCCCTGGGTGGGCACGTAGAGCTCGGCGGCCTCCAGGGCGTCGCTCACCTGGCCCAAGGACGTGCCGGCGTTCATGCGGACGATGCCGCCCACGGTGCCGGGGATGCCGCCCAAGAACTCCAGCCCCGCGAGCCCCTGGTCCTTCACGAGCCGCAGCAGCCGCGTGACCGAGAGCCCCGCCTCGGCCTCCAGGCGGTGGACGCCGGGCGACAGGGCGTCGCGGGTGAGGCTCGTCGCGGTGAGCCCGTCGAGCTTGAGGACCACCCCCCGGAAGCCGGCGTCTGCGAAGACGACGTTGGAGCCGTTGCCCAGCACGAGGTAGGGCACGCGCTCGCGGAGCAGGACGTCCAGGGCGCGGCCCAGGGCCTCGCGGGTCTGGACGCTGGCGAACAGGCGGGCGGGGCCGCCGACCCGGAAGGTCGTGTGGCGCGCCATGGGCTCGTCGCGGCGCAGAGCCAGCCCGTCGATGGCTTCGAGGAGCGCTTGGACCGTCTTCATCGGGCGACCTCCTCCAACTGGTCCACGACGGCCTGGGCGGCGTCCAGGCGGGCCAGGGCGCGCGCGGCGCGGGACATGGCGGCGAGCTGGTCGGGGTCCTGGGCGAGCCCGGCGAGCCAGCGCACGAGCTCGGCCTCGTCCCAGTCGCGCTGGACGACCACGCGCCCGGCGCCGGCGTCGCCCAGGACGCGGGCGTTGGCCTCCTGGTGGTTGTCCGCGGCGAAGGGGAAGGGGACGAGCACCGCCGGGAGGCCCACGGCGGTGAGCTCGGCGATGGTGAGGGCGCCGGCGCGGCACACGGCCAGGTCGGCGGCGGCGTAGGCGGCGGGCATGTCGTCGATGTAGGGGGTGATCGTGGCGACGTCGGCGAGGCCCAGCTCGGCGTACAGAGTGCGGCAGCGCGCCTCGTCGGCTGCGCCCGTCTGGTGGGTGACCGTGAGCTCCAGGGTGGGGCTGTGGGCGCGCAGGGCGGCGAGGAGGGGCGGGACGCGCTCGTTGAGGAAGCGGGCGCCCTGGCTGCCGCCGAAGACCAGCAGGCGCAGGCGGCCCGGGGGTGGCGTGGGGCGCTGGTCCGCGTGGCCCAGGGCGTCGGTGACGGCGCGGCGCAGGGGGTTGCCCACGAAGCGCACGCGCTCGGGGTGGGCGAAGCGGTCGCGGGCGACCTCGAAGCCCGTGAGGACGGCGCGGGCCACGCGGCTCAGGGCGCGGTTGGTGAGGCCCGGCGAGGCGTTCTGCTCGTGGACGGCCACGGGGCGCCGCGTGAGCCACGCGGCGAGGAGGGCGGGGCCCGAGGCGTAGCCGCCCACGCCCAGGACCACGTCGGGGTCGAGGCGGCGCAGGGCGCGCCAGGACTGGAACATGCCCACGGGGATGCGCAGGAGGCCCAGGAGGCGCTCGCCGAGGCCGCCGCCCTTGAGGCGGCTCACGGTGATGGTCTCCAGCTCGTAGCCGAGGCGGGGGAGGACGCGGGTCTCCAGGCCGTGGGCGCTGCCGATGAAGAGGACGCGCGCCGCGGGGTTGCGGGCGAGGACCTCTTCGGCCACGGCCACGCCCGGGTAGATGTGGCCGCCGGTGCCGCCGCCGGCGATGAGGAGGCGCTGGATCATGGCTTGAGCACCTCCTCCAGCGCCTGGGTCTTGGGCTTGCGGCGCCGGGGCTTGCGCTTGCGCTTGGGGCGCTTGGGGCGCTTGGGGCGCTCGTCGTCGTCGAGCTCCGCCTCGGGGACGACGAGGCGGAACTGGGCGATGTGCTCGTGGCGGCTGATGTTGAGGAGGATGCCCACCGCTAGGGAGGACACGAGCATGGAGCTGCCGCCGTAGCTGACGAAGGGGAGGGTGAGGCCCTTGGTGGGGATCATGGCCACGGCGACGAGCATGTTGATGCTCGCCTGGAGGGTGATGAGCAGGGTGATCCCAAAGGCCAGCAGGCGGCTGAAGGGGTCCTGGGCGCGGAGGGCGATGGTCACGCCGCGCACGAGGATGACGCCGAACAGGAAGATGACCACGGCCACGCCCACGAAGCCGAGCTGCTCGGCGAGCACCGAGAGGATGAAGTCCGTGTGCCCCTCGGGGAGATAGCCCGTGAGGCTCTGGCCGCCGTAGCCCACGCCCTGGCCCGTGAGGCCGCCCGAGCCGATGGCGATGAGGGAGTTGACCATCTGGTAGCCCGTGCCCGTGCGGTAGGCCCAGGGGTCGATGAAGGCCATGACGCGGCCCAGGCGCATGTCGTTGGCGGCGATGGCCTGGAAGGCGAGGAAGGCGCCCACGAAGCCGAAGCCCATGAGGTAGGACAGGCGCGTGCCGGCCACGAAGAGCATGGCGACCATGAGGACCACGAGGATGACGCTGGTGCCGAAATCCGGCTGGGCGAGGGCCAGGGCGATGAACAGGACGGCCACCGTGAGGTGGGGGATGAAGGCGACGGTGAACTGCTTGACGCGCTCGGCCTTCTTGGCGAGCGAGTAGGCCATGAAGATGACGAAGGCGAGCTTCGCCATCTCGGTGGGCTGGAGCGAGAAGCCCGGTAGGCGGATCCAGCGCCGGGCGTTGCCCGCCGTGTGCCCGAACAGGATGACCAGCACGAGGGCCAGGGCCGTGACGAGCAGCGTCGGGTAGGTGAGGCGACGCCAGACGTGGTGGGGGAGGAACATGCCCACCACCATGGCGACCACGCCCAGGGAGACGTGCGTGAGGTGGACCTTGAGGCGCGCGGCCCCGTCGCCCGAGAGCATCGTCGAGTCGTTGATGGTGGCCGAGTAGACCATGACCGCGCCCAGCCCGAGGAGCATGACCACCGCCGACAGGAGCGCCGTGTCGTAGGGCGCGATCTGCCGGGAGGCCACGTCGGGGGCGACGCCGCTGGGGGTGGGCATGGGCTGGGAGGAGGCGGACACTAGCGGACCTTGATGCTCGCCAGGGCGACGAGCGCGAGCATGATGGAGAGGATCCAGAACCGCACGGTGATGCGCGACTCCGGCCACCCCTTCTTCTCGAAGTGGTGGTGGATGGGGGCCATGGCGAACACGCGCTTGCCCGTGAGCTTGAAGCTGTAGCGCTGGATGATGACGCTGAGGAATTCCAGCACGAAGATGCCGTGGACGATGACGCTCAAGAGCTCCTGCTTGGCGAACACGGCGATGGCGCCCAGGGCCCCGCCCAGGGGGAGGGCCCCCACATCGCCCATGAACACCTGGGCCGGGTACGTGTTGTACCAGAGGAAACCCACGCCCGCTCCCACGAGGCCCGCGCTGAAGACGGCGAGCTCTTCGACGCCCCGGACGTGGGGCAGCAGGAGGTAGTCGCTGATGGCCGTGAGGTGGCCGTCGATCATGACCAGGAAGGAGCCGCCCGCCAGGTAGCACAGGACCCCGAAGGTCCCGGCGGACACCACCGACGGGCCGATGGCAAGCCCGTCGAGGCCGTCGGTGAGGTTCACCGCCGTGGACGTGGCGAAGATGACCGCGGTGGCGAAGGCGGCGTAGAGCCAGGGTCCGAGGTCCAGACTGAAGAGCTCGGGCTTCACGAAAGGCACATAGACGCGCGTGTCGTAGCCCAGCTCGGGCGCCGCCGTCTGGAAGAAGACGACCATCATCACCGCGACGCTGCCCACCTGGGTGACGATCTTCGCGCGTTCGCTCAGCCCAGCCTTGGAGCGCTGGAGCTTGCGGTAGTCGTCCACGAAGCCCACGGCGGCGTAGAGGAGGGTCACGCCCAGGGTCATCCAGACGAAGGCGTTGTGGAGGTTCGTCCACAGCAGCGCCGTGACCACGACGGCGACGACCAGGAGGAGGCCCCCCATCGTCGGCGTGCCCTTTTTCTGGAAGTGGGCCGCCGGGCCGTCGTCGCGGATGACCTCGCCGATCTGGCGCGCCTGGAGCTGCCGGATGAGCCAGGGGTAGAGCAGGAGGGTCACCACGAGCGCCGTGGTCAGCGCCATGATGGCCCGGAACACCGGCGAGCCGAAGAGTCGGAAGGCGCCGGGCGTGGTCCCCTGGAGCTCGTAGAGCCAGTAGAACATCAGCGCGGCCCCCCTTCGGTCTCGGGGGGGGCCTCGTCGTGGCGCGTGTCGTCGCTCGGCGCCTCTGCCCGCAGCATGGGCAGCAGGCGCTCCAGCCGCTCGCCGCGGCTCGCCTTGAGGAGCAGCCAGCGCTCGGGGCCCGCGAAGGCCCGCACGGCCGCGTCCAGCTCCTCAGCGTCGGCGGCCGTCTCCACCGCCTGGAGGCCGGCCTCGCGGGCGCCGCGGGCCAGGTCCTCGGCGCGCTCACCCACGCAGAACAACGCGTCGAGCCCGGCGCGCGCCGCGGCCCGCCCCACCTCGGCGTGGAGCGCCGGGGCGTCTTCGCCCAGCTCGCGCATCGTGCCGATGACGGCCGCCCGCGCAGGGGCGCCGCGCGAGAGGTCGGCCAGGGCCTCCAGGGCCGCGAGGACGCTGGTGGGGTTCGCGTTGTAGCTGTCGTCGAGGATGTGCAGCCCGTGCACCCCGTCCACGACCGCCATGCGGTGGGGGCCCGCGGCGGGGGCGCGTTCGAGGGCCTCGCCGGCTTGGGCCAAGGGCAGCCCGAGCGCGCGGACCACGGCCACGGCGGCCGCGGCGTTGTGGGCATTGTGGCGCCCCAAGTGGGGCAGGGCGACGACCAACTCGGCGGGGCCCTGGGCAGCCGGGACGCCCGGCGCGATGCGCGCGCACACCCCGCCCTGGCGGTGGGCGTCGCCGAGCAACCGCACGTCGGCCGCGTCCGAGCGCCCATAGGTGAGCAGGCGCGCCCCGTGCAGGCGCTGGGCGCGGCTCACCACGCGGGCGTCGTCGGCGTTGGCGACGGCCCACGCCTCGTCGTCGAGGGCGGCGAAGAGCTCGGCCTTGGCGTCGGCGATGGCGTCCACGCTGGGGAAGAAGGCGAGGTGGGCGGCCACGGCGGAGGTCACGACCCCCACGTCGGGGCGGGCCACGGCGGCCAGGGCGGCGATCTCCCCCGGGGCGCTCATGCCCAGCTCCAGCACGACGAAGTCCTCGTCGCCGTCCATCCCGCACACGGCCAGGGGGAGGCCGATGTCGTTGTTGAGGTTGCCCGGCGTGCGGCCCACCTTGCCGAAGGGCGCCAGGGCGGCCGCCGTGAGCTCCTTGATCGTCGTCTTGCCCACCGAGCCGGTGACGCCGATGACGCGGGCCGTCCAGGTCCCGCGGATGTGGGCCGCCAGGGCCATGAGGGCCTCGCGCGTGTCGTCCACGGCGCAGACCAGCGTGTGGGGGGGGAGGTCGGCGGGGAGGGCGCCGGCGTCGGACACCACCAGCGCCCCGGCGCCCGCCTCCACGGCGGCGGACAGGAAGGCGTGGCCGTCGAAGCGCGGGCCCTGGAGGGCGAAGAAGATGGCGGTCCTCGGGGCCTCCTCGCCGGCCGGGGCGGGGGCGAGGGGCCGGCGGGTGTCCGTGAACACACCTCGGAGGGGCGGTCCTTGGAGCCCTCGGAGGGCGGCCCCGGACACGGCCTCGACGAGCGCCTGGCGAGGGAGCGGTCTCATGGGTGCCCTCCTCGAACGGTGGGAGAGGAGGAGGGCGTCTCGGGGCTCCCTGCGGTCCCGGCGACGCCCGTGAGGCCGGCGGCCTCCGGGGCGTCCGCGCGCGGCCCGGCGGCGAGCTTGGGGGGCTCGCCGGGCGTGGCGCGGGGCGCGAAGGTGACCGTGACGGGCGACCACGCGGGGACCCGCGTGTGGGGGGCGAGGTCCTGGGTCGTGGCGCGCCCCGAGCCGCGGAGACGGGCGTCCAGCCCCACCTTGCGGGCGGCCGCGCGCACCTGATCCATGGTCATGCCGCGGAAGTCGGGGACCGGGACGTCGCCCACGCGCGCGGGGTCCACCGGGGGGCGCAGGGCCTCGGTGTGAGCGTCGGTGGTGGCGGCGCTGCCCTGGGCGCGCCGCTTGGCGAGCGTGTCCGGGTCGATCCAGGCGACGCGCTTGCTGGCCTCGTAGGGCGAGGGGACGCCCAGGTGGCGCAGGGACCACTTCATGATGCGCCGGAAGGCCGGGGCGGCGAAGATGCCGCCCGAGTGGTGCTCGCCCTTGGGCTCGTCCACGAGGACCACCACGGCCAGCTCGGGGTCGTCCGCCGGGGCAACGCCGAAGAAGGTCGCTACCCACATGTCCTCGGCGTAGCCCCGCTTGCGGAGGTGGGACTTCTGGGCCGTGCCCGTCTTGCCGGCGACGGGGTACTCGGGGATGTAGGCGCGGGCGCCCGTGCCGTCGGGCTCCACGACGCCCCGCATGAGGTCCAGCACGGTGCGCGCCGTCTTGGCGGAGACGACCTGGCGGACGACCTCGGGCTCGAAGGTGCGGAGGACGCGCCCGTCGGCGTCGCGGATGCGGCGCACGAAGATGGGGCGCATGAGCTTGCCGCCGTTGCCGATGGCGCTGAGGGCGGCGGCGAGCTGGATGCCCGTGGCCGCGAAGCCCTGCCCGAAAGAGATGTTCGCCAGGTGGACGATGGTCCACTCGGACGACGGCAGGAGCAGGCCCGCGGCCTCCCCCGGGAAGCCCGAGCCCGTGCGCGCCCCGAAGCCGAAGGAGCGGAAGTAGCGCCAGAGCCGCTCGGCGCCCAGGTCGAAGCCGATCTTGGCGGCGCCGATGTTCGAGGACTTCTTCATGATGACGGCCACCGTGCCGTCGTCGTGCCGCGAGCTGTCGCGGATGCGCGTGTTGTCGGGGTCGTGGAGCTCCAGGACGCCGTCCTCGAGGTCGTAGATCTTGTTGAGGGTCACCACCCCCTCCTCGATCCCCGCGGCGATGGTGAAGACCTTGGCGATGGAGCCCGGCTCGTAGGCGTCCTGGAAGGCGATGGCGCGCGTGGCATTGGGGTAGGCGTGGGCGTACTCCACGTAGGCGTCGTACTCGCGGCGCCAGGAGATCTTGCGGGCCGCGATGACGTCCTGGAACTGCCCGGGGAAGGCGCGCTTGATGAGGGGGGACTGGGCCGCCCAGTTGAGGTCGTCGCGGGCCTGGCGGTCCGCGAGCCCCTCGTCGAGGAGCGGCTGGCGGTCGCGGAACCAGTCCGTGTAGGCGTTGGGGTTGTAGGTGGGGAAGCTCGCCGAGGCGAGGACCTCGCCCGTCTTCACCCGCATGACTACGGCGAGCCCAGCGCGCGCCCCGGCCACCAGGCACGCCTCGCTGATGGCGTGCTCGGCGAAGGCTTGGATCTGCTCGTCGATGGCGAGCTCCACCGTGGGCGCCGTGAACGGGACGTCCTCGGGGATGCCTTCGAGGTACATGGCGCGCCCCCGGTGGTCCGTGACGGCGCGCGTGAGGTGCTCGCCGCCCGCGAGGAGCCCGCCCAGGGACCGCTCCACGCCACTGAGTCCCTTGCCGTCCGGGTTCACGAGGCCCACGAGCTGCGTGGCGATCTCGCGCTTGGGGTAGTAGCGCTTGGGCTCCGCGCGCACCCGCACGCCGCGCAGGGGGCGCGAGCACCGCTCGTCCCGCTTGCGGGCCTCGCGGCAGATGGCGCGCTCGCGTTCCTTGGCGTGGGCGATGGCCGTGGCCGCCTCGTCGCTCACGTCTCGGGCCAGGTAGGTGAAGCGGCGCCCGCGGCGCTCCAGGAGGCGGAGCTGTGCGCTGCCCGCGGCCAGCACCTCGTCCGTGGCCGCCGAGGCGCGGGCCAGCACGTCGATGACGCGGTGGATGCCCGGGGTCTGGAGCTGCTCCATCTGGTAGAAGTGGCCCACGAGGCGGAGCCTCACCTCCAGCGAGGCGTCGTGCTTGCCGAAGGCCTCGTCGAGCGCCCGCACGGCCGGGTCCACGAGCCGCCGCGCCGCGCGGGCCACGGGGTTCGCCATGGCGTCGGCCTCGCGCATGGTCTTGCGCGGCCCGAGCTTGGCGGCCAGCTCGCCCGGGCTGCGGCCGATGAGCCGCCCTACGATGGCCGCGGTCGTGGCCGGGTCGGCGATGAGCTGGGGATCCGCCGTGACCGCCCAGCGGTGCACGGTCGTCGCCAGGAGTTCGCCGTTTCGGTCGGTGATGTCGCCGCGCCAGTCGTCGAGCGCCACCGTGCGGACGTAGTTGCGGCTCGCCTCCCGTTCCAAGTCCTCGCGGTAGGTGGTCTGGAGGACGAGGGCGCGCCCGCCGGCGACCAGCATGGCCGCGCCGAGCACCAGCGTGACGAAGAGCATCCGCCGGCGGATGGACCGCTCGCGCGCCGCCGCCTCGGCGGCGGGGTCGAGCTCCTCGATGCGCTCCGCGGCGCGTCGTCTGGGCCACCGCCACCTCATAGGGCGTCCCCGCAGCGGCGCCCGTAGGGGCTCTCAGGGGCCAGCTTGTAGCAGCGTTGGTAGTGCTCCGCCGCCTCCTTGGCGGCGCCCAGCCCGGTGTAGATGCGCCCCAGGAAGTAGTGCGGCTCGGCGTACTTGGGGCAGAGCTTGGCCGCCTTGTGGAAGTGCTCCAGGGCGCGCCGGGTCTCGCCCTGCTGGGCGTTGAGGCGGCCGAGGTTGTTGTAGGCCAGGCAGAACTTGGGGTTGTAGAAGATGGCGAGCTGGAAGTACTTCCGCGCCTCCTCCACGCGCCCGAGGTTCAGGTAGGCCCAGCCCAGGTTGTTCTGGGCCAGGTAGGGCGTCCGGTACAGCGGGCGTGAGAGCAGGCGCTCGAAGTAGGGGACCGCGGCCGCCCACTGCTCCGTGGCGAGGTAGACGTTGCCCAGGTTGGCCGTCGCTTCGTCGAGGTTGGGGTCGATGGTGACCGCCATCTCCAGGTGCTTGGCGGCGCGGACGTAGTCCTTGCGGCCGAAGTAGATGAAGCCCAGCAGGGCGTGGGCGCGGGCGTGGTGGTCGTCGAACTTGAGCGCCGAGTAGAGCTCCACCAGCGCGCTCTGGGGGTTGTTGTCGTAGAAGAAGTTGCTCGCGAGCTTGTAGTGATACTCGGCCTTGGCGGCGTTCTCGGCGGCCGTGTCCGGGCACGCGGGGAGCGCGAGCAGGACGGCGGCGACGCCCAGCGCGGCGAGGACGCGGGTCACGGGCGGGCGGATCATGGGGCCTCCCGCGGTGGGTCTGTGGGTGTGGCGGCGTCTGGCGCGATGCCGGACCTCGACGCGGGCGCGGGCGCCTCGTCGCTGGGCGCGGGGACGAGCAGCTCGTCGGTGGGCCGGGGGGGCCGCATGTCGAGCTGCTTGCGCGCCATGGTCGTCACGGTCGTGGGGTGCTCGTAGCTCGCGACCGACAGCCGCAGGCGCTTGTACGTCTCCAGCTCCTCGCGAAGGTCGAACCGGTCTTGGTCCAGCAGGTAGCCCAAGCGGATGACCTCGTACTGCTGATGGACCTTGTAGATCCCCAGGGAGGCCGTGACGACCGTGAACACGAGCACGATCGCGAGCTGGCCCATGCCCAGGTGGAGGCGGGGGGCGCGGCGGCTCATGGGGCACCCCCTTGGGCAGCCGGGGTCGTGCGCGCCGCGTCCGCGTTGGGCAGGGGGGCGCGGGCGGCCACGCGGAGCTTGGCGCTGCGCGCTCGCGGGTTGCGCCGGCGTTCGGCCTCGTCCGCCACAACGGGGCGGCGCGTGAGCACCTCCCAGGTGGGGGTCCAGTCCGTGGGCGGCGGCAGCTTGGCGGGGCGCGCCGGCCCTCGCTCCCCCTCGCGGAGCGCCCGCTTCACGCGGCGGTCTTCCAGGGAGTGATACGAGATGATGGCCAGGCGTCCGCCGGGGCAAAGCAACCGGGGGGCCTCGGCGAGGGCGGCGTCGAGGGCCGCGAGCTCGTCGTTGACCGCGATGCGGAGCGCTTGGAAGACGGTGGTCGCCGGATGAATCCTTCCGGAGCGCTTGCCGGCGCCCCCGCTCGCGCGGGCGCCCGGCTCGTGACGACGCCCGAGGGCCTCTGCGGCCACTCGCGCGAGGTCCCCGGTCGTCTGGAGCGCTCCGGCGCGCGAGGCGGCTTGGAGCGCGCGCGCCACGGCGCGCGGGCGGCGGACCTCCCCGTACCGCGCCAGCACGCGGGCGAGCTCCTCCTCGGTGAGCGAGGCGATGAGCTCGGCCGCCGTGGGCCGGTCCGACGAGGGGTCCATCCGCATGTCCAGGGGGGCGTCGCCGTGCTTGAAGGCGAAGCCCCGGGCGGGTGTGTCGAGCTGCCAGCTCGATACGCCGAGGTCGAGCAGGAGGCCGCTCACGGCGTGGTCTCCCTCCACCCCGGCGCGCGCCACGGCCTCCCCGAGCGTGGCGAAGTCCCCGTGGACCACCGTCACCGGGTCCCCGGGTTGGAAGCGGGCGCGGGCCGCGCGGCAGGCCTCGGGGTCCTTGTCCACGCCGATGAGGGGGCGTTGGCCCTGCGTGGCCTCGAAGAGCGCGCGGAGGTGGCCGCCGCCTCCGGCCGTGCCGTCCACGATGGGGCCGGGGGGCGCCGCGCGCAGGGCCTCCACGACGGGACCCGCGAGCACGGGGATGTGGTAGCTCGTCGCCACGCTACACCCCCAGCTCGCCCAAGAGGTTCAGCATCGCCGTGGGATCGCGCCGGAGGCTCTCGAAGTCGGCGTCCAGGTCCGCGGGGTTCCAGAGCTGGAACCGCTCGCCGTCCAGGCCCACGAAGGAGACCTTGTCCACGAGCCCGCAGCGGGCCCGGAAGCTCGCCGGGATGAGCAGGCGCCCCGCGGCGTCCAGCTCCACCTCGATGGCCGAGCCGAAGTAGAAGCGCTTGTACTGGATGAGGGCCGGCGTCTCGCGGACGGCCGCGACCCGCTCCTGGTAGGCGCGGAACAGGGAGTCGGGTCGCACGTCCAGGTGGTTGAAGGAGCCCAGCGCGTTCGTGATCCAGACGCTCTTGTCGCCCAGCTCGTCCAGGCGCGCACGGAACCGCTTGGGCACCATCGTGCGGCCCTTGGGATCGAGCGCGTGGTCAAACCGTCCGGCGAACATGCTTCAGCGACACCCCACCGCCTGCTGGCGGCTCCCCGGCGACAACGATGTGGTGAGGATCCACCTTCTCACCACTTTTTACCACCGTGGGGGGAGGCTAAAGGTCGGCCGCGCTGTCCGTCAAGGCACAAGCAGGGCTAACAGTCCAAAAATACAAGCTGGTTTTCTTGTCTCCACAAGTCCTTGAAGGCTGGTGGCACTAGATATTGTGCCGTGCGCGTCGAGTCTGCCCACCAGATGGTGGGTCACGAAGTGGATCGGGTATTTTCCCCACAGGTTTGTCCACACCTGTGCATATGTGCCCCCTATGGGCGCGGCGCGCGGCCCGAAAGCCCCGCTTTGTTGGACGCTTCGAGCCGGATTTGGGATGCTCCCGGCTGGGAGGCCGGTTGGTGATCGTGGAACACGGTCGGAGGTGGAGCGTGGCGTTCGGTGGATCGAGGTGGGTGGGAGGAGGTGGATCGAGGTGGGTGGGAGGAGGTGGATCGGTCGCCGTCCAGCGCCCCCGGTGGGTCGCGGGAGCGCTCGCCGTGCTCGTCCTCGGCCCGCCCCTGGGCGCCGGAAGCGTGCGGGCCGCCGCGCCGCCGGCCGCCTCCCCCGCCGCGCCCCCCGTCAAGGCGTCCGAGGTCGCCGCGCCGGCCGTGGCCGACCTCGTGGGGCGCCTCAAGGCGTGCAAGGCGCTCACCTCGTGCGCCCCGGTTCGTGCGCTGCTCGCTCGGGGGCCGGCGATCTGGCCCGCGCTGCGCGTGGGCTTGGAGGCCCCCGACGAGATGACCCGGTTCTGGACCCTGGGCGTGCTCAGCGAGCTGCCCATCCCCGCCGCCCGGGAGGCCATCGAGGCGCGGCTCGGCGATCCCAAGATCCGCGTCCGCGCCGCCGCCGCCTATGCGCTGGGGGCGCTCCGCGATCGCGCGGTGAGCCCGGCGCTGGTGCGAGCCCTCCAGGACAACGATCTCAATGTACGGTTCGCCGCGGCCGTGGCCTTGGGGCGCGTTCACGACCCCGCGACGGTGGGCGCCTTGGTCGCCGCCTGCCGGGACAAGGACGACGACGTGCGGGCCTACGCCGCCCTGGCCTTGGGCGACACGGTCGGGGCCATGGACGCCGGAGCGCCGGGCCGGGAGGCGGCGCGCGCCCAGGCGCGCCGGGCCCTCTTGGAGCGGCTGGACCAGGATCTCTTTCCCAAGGTTCGGGGCTTCGCGGCCATGGCTCTCTCCAAGCTTCGAGATCCCGCGACCCTCCACCCACTGCTGGCGCGCCTCCGCGCCGAGGACGACCCCAAGGCCCTGGCCGCCGCGGTCTTCGCGCTGGGGGCGCTGGGGGACGTGGCGGCCCTCAACCCCCTCCGGGCGCTCCAGGCGGGGCTCGCCAACGACCGCCGGGAGGCCCTGCGGGACGACGCCGAGCTGCGCGAGTACCTCCGCGACGCCATCCAAGAGCTCACTCCCAAGCCCGCGCCGCCCGCCGCGCCGGCCACGGGCTCGCCCGCCCCCGGGGCCCCCGCCGCGCCCCCGC
>CAYZID010000097.1:0-6366 GCA_964478315.1 uncultured Myxococcales bacterium
GTCATCGAGCGCCCCAAGGGCTTCTTCGACCAGGCCGGGGGGATGCCCGAGACGGTGGAGCTGGCCCTATCCGTACCCGCCATGCTCTTGGACCAGCACGAGCTCTGGTTGCCCACGGGCGACGAGAGGGCCGACGAGGGGCTTGGCGTGCACGGCGCGACAGCCCAAGTGACCGACGAAGCGGACCAACCCGAGCCTGACGGCGGGTCCAAGGCTGAGCGCGACGCGGAGTCCTCTGCTGGACAGGAGGACCACGGCGAGTCGAGGGCCGAGCCCGACGCCGCGACCCGGAAGCTAGCGGGGCGTATTGTGGCGAAGCTCAAGGAGCTGGTGCGCCAGGCGGAGGACGAGGCGGCCGAGGCGCTCCGGGAGGCCGGGCGCCGCTTCGTGGGGGCTTGGGCGGTGGAGCGTCAGAGCCCCAACGCCACCTCGAAGACGCCCGAGAAGCATGGGGCCAAGCGCGTGCGGGTTCCCATCTTCCTGACCTCCAGCAAGGAGATGCGGGCGGAGCTGCTGGCGAAGCTCCACGACTGGCGAGCGCGCTACGACGCGGCCCGCAAGGCGCTTCGCGTCTACCTAAGGAAGAAGGCGAGCGACGAAGCGCCAGACCTTGCCCTCTTTGAGGACCAAGAGGAGCCCAAGCCGCCGCTATTCCCTTGGGGGACGTACCTGCTGCCGTTGCGGCTCGGCGTCGCCTGCCAGCCGCCGCCGAGTTAGCAGAGACCCGCCGCGGCGCCGGCACCACCTTGGGACCTCGACCTCCGCCGCGTGGTCAGGCCCCGGTGTACCCGGGATCCCGCTCGTGCCCGCCTACGCGCCAACCGGGCCGCCTGCAGCCCCCAGTCCGGCCCTCGAGACGCCCCGCGGCCACCGCCAGACGGCCCCCATCCCAGCCCCAGGCCGCGCCCCCCCGAAATCGTTGCTGCCGGGCATTGGTATGACTCTAAGGGGGGGTAAGGGGTTGAGAGTATTGGGGGGTCAGTCTTGGGGATGGGCGTACCATGGGTCGCCGGGGGCCAGGGGCGGGTGCTGGAGCGGCGCGTCCTCGTGGTCCTCGCGCAGATAGACGCTGATCGCCCGGGCGATGGTCGACGCAACGCGGTCTAGCTGCTCCCAGCGCGGCTGCACCGGGCGACCGTCGTGAGCGAGCTCGCAGACGATGTCCTTGCGGACCTCCAAACCCAGCGACGACGGACGCTCCGGAGAGAAGCGGTAGGCGTCCAAGAGATCGCGGCGGTTGTGCTCGGCGAAGTCGCGGATCTTCCGGTACGCCTTGGCCGCCGCCCGGAACTCGGCCTCCTGCCCCGCAAAGGGCCGACGATACATGTGAAGGTAGCTCCGCAACGCCTCGCTGTCACTCGAGCGCAGGTTCGTGTCCATGAGCATCTTCCAGACCATCTCGAAGCCCGCCCCGTCCGCTCCATCTCCGCGAACCAACTCCGGATGCGCCTCCTCGAACCGCCGCCTCAAGAACCGAAAGTAGTTCCAGACCTGGTAGCGCACCTCCAAGCTCCCCTCGGGCAACAGGTACGGGTAGTTGTGGGCCACGGGGATCTTCGCCTTCTCCAAGGTCAACGAGATCCGATCGCGCAACACCCGATCGGCCGTGAACTCGGCCAGCACATCGGGGTAGAGCGGGTCGAACAACCCCGCCGGCAACTCCGAGGCCGTCTGATAGGTCAGCGAACGCGTGAGCAGGCTCACCGGCGGGCGCTCCGTCCCCGAGTCGTTGTAGCGGTCGTAGGTGTGGACCGCGATCTTGATGAGCTTGCCCTCGATGAGCTCGTCGTAACGGTCCGAAATCCCGTCGTAGTACCGCTCCAGCAGATCCTTCTTCTGCGCGTACGACAGCCGCTTGGAGAACGGATAGTTGATGGCGAAGCGCGTCAGGTGCTCAGCGTGCCGGGGCGTGCTCCCCGGAAAGCGCCCGAAGTCCAGCAGCACGCGCGCCACCTTCACCCGGGCGAAGGAAGGCAGGCCTAAAAAGGCGGCTATCCTCGCCGCCACCAGGCTCGCCCCCCAGTCCCGCTCCACGATGTACTGCTCCTCGATGTCCCGGTAGGTGATCACCCCCCCGTCGCGATCCACCAGGTACTCCTCGGGAAGCCAGTTCCCGTCGTGGATGACGTCGATGAGGATTCGGTCGCGGTAGGACACGGGACAAGACGCGGCGGACGACTCGCCCTCCGGTTCGCTCTCTACTGGCACGACCTCCACGAGCTCCTGGGGCTCGGTCGTGAAAGGCTCCATGGCGAGCTTGGCGGCCGTCTGGGGGTGTCTCGTCAACGGGCTCTCCGCAGTGCGAGGTGCCCGCGAACCGTAGCGCAGATCGTTGCGCAGCCCCAAGAAACCAGGCCATCGCCATCCCCGCCGCTCCCCCCCGATAGTGAACACCGCAACCCGGCGACGCCCCCACGACCGCCCCGGCGACAACGCCCCCCACGGTGAGCGTGGACAATCGCGGCCGTCCCTGGCAACAAGGGCGTGCCAACACAGCAACCGCGCAACCCACGGAGCGGGCGTCCATGCAGACCTTCGACCACCTCATCCTCAACGGCCGCCCGGCCGGCGGCAAGAGCGAGCTCATCGACTTCCTCAAGAAGGCCGCCCCCGACCAGCGCGCCCGCCGCTACCACGTGGGCGAGCTGGAGGAGATCGATGACTTCGTCTGGCTGTGGGACAAGTTCGTCGAGGACGACATCTGGGAGGAGCTGGGCGAGCCCCGCATGTGGTCCAAGCGCGTCCCCGACGGCTACGTCCAGAAGGAGGGCGACCGCCTCCTGGACATGCTCATGCGCAAGTTCTCGGTGGTCATCGAGCGCGACTACCTGTCCAAGCTCAGCTTCTACGACGATCATAGCCTGCTCGTCGAGTTCGCCCGCGGCACGGGCGACGGAGGCTACCGCCACGCCTACGAGCTGTTCACCAAGCCCGTGCTGGAACGGGCCGCCATCCTGTACATCCAGGTGAGCTACGAGGAGTCCCAGCGCAAGAACGAAGCCCGCTACCAGGAGGCCCTGGCCCACTCCGTCCTGGCCCACAAGGTCCCCGACGAGGGCCTGGCACGCTTCAGCGCCGAGCAGGACTGGGAGGCCTTCACCGACGGCCGCAAGAGCGGCTACCTCGATCTGCTGGGCCTGCGCGTGCCCTTCGTGACCATGCCCAACGAGCCCGAGCTCACCGACCCGGTCGCCCTGGACGCCCGCTACGGCGACGCCCTGGAGGAGCTCTGGTCCCTGTACGTGCAGCGCTGACCAGCACCCGCGCGAGAGGTCCCGGCCCCCATGCAGATGCCCCCCATCCCGTCGCGCCGTGACGTCATCGACCGCTTCCGCGAGGGCGGCGGGCGCGTGGCGGCCGTCTTCCCATACAACTACCCCCGCGAGCTGCTCCGCGCATTCGGGCTGCTCCCCGTGGAGGTCTGGGGGCCCCCCAGCGCCGGCGACGGAGGCGGCGACACGCAGGTCCAGGCCTACGTGTGCAGCGTCGTCCGCCTCGCCCATGCCTTCCTCTTGGAGGGAGGCCTAGAGGTGGCCGACGTGCTCGTCGTCCCGCACACCTGCGACTCCCTCCAGGGACTGGGCAGCATGCTCCTGGACTTCGACCAGCCCAGGCAGCTCGTGCTCCCCATCTACATCCCGCGCTCGGGCGGCGCCCCCTCCCTGCGCTACTACGCCGACGAGCTGGGCCAAGTCTACGAACGCCTGGCCGAGCTCACCGGCGCGCGCCCCACGGATGACGAGCTCCTGGCTGCCACACGCCGCGAGGAGGCCGCCGACTACGCCCTGGGCGAGCTACTGGACGCGCGGACGCGCCTGCCTCTGGATGACCCGGACCTCTACCGGCTCCTGCGCGCCCGCGAGTACATGCCCGCCGAAGACTGGGAACCCTTGGCGCAGACGTTGCTGGCGCAGGCGTCCGCTCCAGACGCCCAGGCGCCCGCGCCGGTGCCCCTGCTGGTGAGCGGCATCGTCCCCGAACCCCGCGGGCTGCTCCGGGCCATCGCCGACGCGGGCGCCCAGGTGGTCGCCGACGACTTCGCCAGCTCCGGGCGCCGCCGCTACCCCACGGGGACGCGCGGCGATCCCCTGCTGCGCATGGCCGAGCGTGTCCTTGGCGCCGCCCCCGACTCCACCCGAGGCTCCGCCATCGCGAGCCGCGCCCAGCACCTCGAGAACCTCGCCCATCGCGCGGGCGCCCGGGCCGTTCTGTTCGTCATCGTGAAGTTCTGCGAGCCCGAGCTGTTCTACCTGCCTCAGGTGCGGCGGGTCCTGGAGGACGCGGGGCTGCCCACGACCACCATCGAGGTGGACCTCGGCGCCCCCCTCCCCGCCCAGGCCCTGACGCGCATCGAGGCCCTCGTGGAGACGGCCCGCTCCGCGCGGCCTCAAACGCCCCGGGGGGCCACGCCGTGAGCCTGTCCAACGCCCTACGCTTCCACGCCAACGTCACCGTGGCCGGGCACGCCTTCCTGCGCCTGGACCGCCTCAAGAGCCAATACAAGCTGGCCCAACCAGGGACCTGGAAGCACGAGCACCTGGCCCCGCCGGTGTCCTGCGCGCCGCGCCTCAAGGAACTCATCAGCCGACATTACCTGCGCGGCCGCTACGCCAACCTCCACGACAAGGTGGCCTGGGTAACCTCGGGCGCCCCCGTGGAGTTCCTCACGGCGCTGGGCTACTTCGTCCTCTACCCCGAAAACCATGCGGCGGTGGCGGGCATCCGCCGCCAGGCCGCCGACCTGTGCGAGGTGGCCGAGGACGCCGGCTACTCCCAGGACGTGTGCTCCTACGCCCGCACGGACATCGGCGCGGCCCTGAGCGGTAAGACCCCGGTGGGACGCCTGCCCAAGCCCGACCTGCTGGTGTGCTGCACGAACATCTGCCAGACGGTCCTCCACTGGTATCGCGTGCTGGCGGAGCACTTCCAGGTGCCGCTGGTCATCATCGACACGCCGTTCCTCTACCGCGACGCCCCCGAGCACGCGGTGGCCTTCGTGGAGCGCCAGCTCGACGAGGCCGTTGCGGTGGCCGAACGCGTGGCGGGCCGCTCGCTGAGCGACCGGCGCCTGCGGCGCGTGACGCGCGACGCCCGGGACGCCGTGGAGCTATGGATGCAGGTGCTCCAGACCGGCCAAGAGCGTCCCTCGCCCATTACGGCCTTCGACGAGTTCATCCACATGGCGCCCATCGTCGAGATGCGCGGCGAGCCTTTCACGGTGGACTACTACCGGACGCTGCTGGCCGAGCTGCGCCAGCGCGTGGCGGACGGCGTGGGGGCGGTGAAGGACGAGCGCAAGCGCCTCATCTGGGACAACCTCCCCATCTGGCACCGCATGCGCTGGCTGGGCGATCTGCTCGCGGCGCGCGGCGTGTCCCTGGTGGCGTCCACGTACACGCAAGCGTGGGGAGAGCTCGCACCGCTCATCGACCCCGCCCACCCGCTATCCTCGGCGGCGCGGGTCTACCTGCACCCCATCTTGAACCGCGGCACGGGCCACAAGCTCAGGACCATGGAGGACATGGCGGTCACCTACTCGGCCGACGGCGTGATCCTCCACTCCGACCGCTCGTGCAAGCCGTATTCCCTGGGCCAGCTCGACCAGGCCGAACGCCTGCTGGCCGAGATGAGCGTCCCGGCCCTGGTCTTCGAAGCCGACCACAGCGACCCGCGGACCTTCTCCGAGGGCCAGGCCCAGACCCGCCTAGACGCCTTCTTGGAGCTCATCGGCGCCTGACGCCGCGCGAGCGCGCGGCGCCCCCCCGACAGTGTATGGGTCCGTGGCTCGTGTGTGCGTGCGCGCAGGGTAAACTCCTCCGACGTGCTCGGGCGGCCGTGAGGAGAGAGGAGCGATGGGGAGGAAGGAGCGCCAGGCCCACTGGCCTCGAGCGAGCGGCCCCGCTATGGTCTCCCCACGGGATCGCGGTGGGCACCGCAGACCCGGGCTGGTTGGAACCAGGAGGGAGCCGTGAGCGAGCGAACGAACACGGGCGGCATGTGGCTGGTGGCGGCGGTGGTGCTGACCTGGGGCATGAGCGGTTGTCTTCGGGCTGGCTTCCCGGCCGGCGGAACCGTGGACGGGCAGACCATCGACGCGGGCGTAGACGGCGGCGGCGTGGATGGCGGGACGGGCGACGCGGGGCCGCCCGACGTACCGGCGCACGACGTCCCGGGCAAGGACCAGTATGTGTATGACGTCCCGACCGCCGACGCGACCACCGGCTGCACCAGCGCCGCGCAGTGCGACGACCACGACCCGTGCACCGAGGACCAGTGCGACGCGGCCACCGGGCAGTGCGCCCACTACGAGGTGCCCGGCTGCGGCCAGAACCCCTGCATCCTCCCGGGCGGTCAGCCTCTCGACTG
>CAYZID010000097.1:6466-19457 GCA_964478315.1 uncultured Myxococcales bacterium
CGACGACGGCGACCCCTGCACCGAGGACTGGTGCGACCCCGACATGGGCGGCTGCATCTACAAACCCCTCCCAGGCTGCGGAACCCCCTGCGTCACGCCCAACGGTCAGCCTCTCGACTGCGACGACGGCGACCCCTGCACCGAGGACTGGTGCGACCCCGACATGGGCGGCTGCTTCCACGAGCCCATCCCCGGGTGCGGCGTCGTGTGCCCCTCCACCGCCGAGTGCCAGAGCGACGCGGGCTGCAACGACCAGAACGCCTGCACCAAGGACCTGTGCGTGAACTGCGCCTGCGAGCACGTGCAGCTCTCGAACTGCGGCCCCACGTGCGATGGGATGGTCTGCGACGACGGCGACCCGTGCACCTCCGACGCCTGTTTCCAAGGCGAGTGCATCTTCGAGCCCATCCCGGGCTGTGGCGTCGGGCCCACGCCCACGTGTTCGAGCCAAGGGGTCATCCCCATCGCGGACGCCCAGTGGGCCCCGGCGGGGGACTTCGCGAAGATCGGCGGGACGCCCCAGGCGGGGAACCTCTGGGCCTGTACCGAACTGGCTTGCGGCCCCGACAACCCCTGCTGCAACACATGCACCGGGTCGCTGCGGCTCGTGGACCCCTTGGGCTTCGGGATGGAGGCCGACACGATGCTGGACTCCGAGTTCCCCTGGAGCTGCACGGCGGACGACTGCGGCGCCACGCAAAGCTGCCAACCGCCGCGCGCGGACACGGCTTACTGGGTCTGGGGTGACCTCATGCCAGGCCAGGGCTACCCCCTCCCGGCGGGCGTCGCCGCCATGCCCAGCAACACCCTGGGCGTTCAAGGGTGGTGCATCCAGACCAACGAGGCGGGGCTCCCGGGGCACTACGAGGGCACGCTCACGCTGGACGACCCCGTGACCGGAACCACGAGCCTCACCAAGGTAGCCATGGACATCTCGCTGGCGGCGGACGGCGCGTGGGTGATCGAGCTCGCCCCCCTGGATGCTGTGCCGGGCGTCCTCGCCGCTCAGCAGGCGACCAACGTAAAGGTCGGCGACGGCTTCCTGGACTTCTGGATCGAGGTGGACGCGGGCAGCCTCCTGGCCTCCCAGCCCGTCCACCTGGAGTCGTGGCAGAACAGCCTCAAGGGGCCCTTGGGCGCCTTCGGGGTCGTCCCCCCCCTCCCACTACCGCCCCCCACGGGCACGGTGAGCTTCCAAAAGACGGACAGCCCGTGACGGTCGCCGCGTCGGGGACCGTCGGGCTGCCCAAGCGGCTGCGCACGATCTTCGTAGATCTGGACGGAGTCTTGGCCGACTTCCACAGCGCCGTGGCGCGCCTGTGGGGGAAGGATCCCGCCCGGATCAGGACGTCGGAGTGGGCGGAGATCGGCGAGTGGGGCCTGTCCGTGCCCAAGCCCGACCTCTGGGACCGCGTGGAGGCCCAGGGGGAGGAGTTCTGGGCCAACCTGGAGCCCCTGCCCTGGGCCGAGGAGCTGTGGGACGCCTGCCAGGCGGCCTGCGACAGCGTCGTCGTCCTCACCTCGCCCGGCCCCTTCGCGGCCAGCGCGGCGGGGAAGTACGCCTGGGTGCGTCAACACTTGAAGACCAAGGACATGCTCATCGGGCACCCCAAGCACGTGTGCGCCGCACCCGGGCGCGTCCTCGTAGACGACCGGGCGAGCTACGGCCCATCCTGGACCCGGGAGGGGGGCACCCTGGTCAGCCTCCAGCGCCCATGGAACCCCACGGGCCACGCACCCCAGGCCATCATCGCCGCGCTGCGCGTGAGGTCGAAGCGGTAGGCCCAGCGTTCTTGGCTCCGCGGCCAACACGGAGCCCAGGTCCGCCACCTACTCTGGGATTCGGCTTTGGATCCCGCGTGTGGGCGGCGTCGAGCTGCGCGGCTGGGTGCTCGACGTGACGCGGCCACGCCTCCGCGCCCAGCCGCTTGCCTCCTTGCCCAAACGCGGCCTCCTGCGCCTCGGTCCGCAGAGCAGGTGGCGGATCGGGGCGGAGGAACGCCGGTGGACAACAGTTGCGCTCTAGCATAGGCTCTCCCCCGAGGTTGGTGAGTGGTCTTGGCACGAGGAGGGCGCATGGAGCCCGGTCTCTGGTGGAAGTCACCGCAAGGGCGCCAGTCGCGCCCCGTGGTCGGGTTGGGTTCCGTGGGTACGGCGCGCCGTGCGCGGCGCGCTGGTGCCTATCTCGCGGCGGTCGCGTCCCTGTGGGCGGCGCCAGCGCTCGGCGCCACGCCACCACCGCCGGTCTTCCCGCACGCGCTCGAACCGCACGCGAGCGAGGCGGAGTGCGCGGACTGCCACACCAAGAAGGTGAACGGACGCCCGGTGGCCTCGCGCGACGCCTGCCTGAACTGCCACGACGAGCCCCCCGCCTACCGGCCACCACCGGCCGCAGCGCGGTTCAGGGAGGCGAAGTTCCCGCACGCGCTGCACGCCGACGCGGAGGAGTGCAAGACGTGCCATGAGCGGACGGTCGATGGGACGCAGAAGGCGGGAGAGCGCTTCTTGGAGCCCGAGCAGTGCCTAGCTTGCCACAAGGACAACGACATCGAGCCGGGCCCGAACGACTGCGCGACGTGCCACGGCGTGGACGAGCGCAAGGTTCGACCCTCGTATCACGACGCGGCGTGGCCCAAGCGCCACGGGGGTGTGCTGGCAGAGTTCACGGCCGCCGGCAAAGCCCAACCCCACGCGCAGCGCTGTGACGCCTGCCACGGCGCGGAGAGCTGCATGAACTGCCACCAGCGGCGCAAGCCCCTGTATCACGCGCGCCACCTCAGCGACGATCGCGGCGCCGAGTGCCGGGGGTGTCACGGCGACCTGGGGCCCGACGGCTACCCCGAGCTGAACCTGGACACGTGCTCGGACTGTCACGAAGGGCGCGTGCAGACCTCCAAGATCCAGCATCCCGGGCGCAAGCTGCGCCTGCCCGCCTTCCCCCACGGCCGGCATGTCCGCGCCGTGTCCAAGTGCGAGACCTGCCATGCGGCGACGGTCGAGGATCGGCAGCCCGCGGGCCAGCCGCTGGTCACCCAGCCCGCCTGCGACGACTGCCACGCCACGCGCAAGGTGGGCCTACCGCCCACCCGCTGCGTGGCCTGCCACGGGAACGACCGGCGCCGCCAGCCGCCCGCGAGCCACGCGCGCCGCTGGGAGACCCGACACGGGTTGGAGGCCCGACGGGTCGGGGACGATGGGCCTCACGGCGAACGGTGCTCCCTGTGCCATGTGGAACCCACGTGCCGGACCTGCCACACGACGAAGCGGCCGCGGAACCACACGGGCCTGTGGCGCCAGCGTCTACACGGCCTGGAGGCCCAGTGGCAGCGGGAGGACTGCCGCCTCTGCCACGAGACCGGCTCGTGCCAACGCTGCCACGCCACCACGCAACCCACGAACCACCGCGGAGCCTGGCGGGCAACCCACGGTCTGGCCGCGCAAGTGCGGGACAACGAGAACTGCACCGTGTGTCACCAGCCCACCTGGTGCGCCACCTGCCACGCGGGAGGTGCGCGATGAAGCACCGAGCGCTGCTCCGATCGCGAGAGGACCGACCCGAACCCCATCCCGGCGCCAACGCGGCGTCCCGGCCGGCCCTTGCCAAAGCCTGGAGGTGGCCCGGCTCCATCTCGCTGATCTGCACGTCCGTCGCCCTGGCCGCGTGCCAGTCGCCCATGCCCGATGGCCTCCCGGACGAGCTCGGCTGTTCGAGCTGCCACGGCGACGCCACGAGCCCCGCGCCGCCCCAAGCCTTGGATGGATCGAAGTCCGTCGGCGCCTTGGGGGTCGGGGCCCACCGGGCGCATCTCAGCGATGGGCCCATGCGTCAGGCCCTGCCCTGTGACTCGTG
The DNA here is from genome assembly GCA_964478315.1 of uncultured Myxococcales bacterium. Taxonomy (GTDB): domain Bacteria; phylum Myxococcota_A; class UBA9042; order PHBI01; family JAAZYN01; genus CAYZID01. Next base: position 10,317 of record CAYZID010000097.1, read on the forward strand.
CCACGTCGTCCCGGAGAAGGTGGGAGACGAGGGCCACGTGGACCCGCTCCCCGCGGAGATCACCTGGGGCCCGCTCGCCCGAACGGGAGACGTGGAGCCCACTTGGAACCGTGAGAGCGCTACCTGCTCGACGACCTACTGCCACGGCGCAACGCTGACCGGAGGTGACAACACGCAGCCGGTCTGGACCGCCCGAGATCAGGCGCGGTGCGGCGCCTGCCACGGTACCCCCCCGCCCCCACCCCACCCCCAGGTCGAGCAGTGTCATTTCTGCCACCGGGAGACAGTCGACGAGGACGGCGAGCTCGACGTCCAGGGCGGCAAGCACATCGACGGGGAGCTCCAGGTGGGGGCGCAGACGTGCAACGCCTGCCACGGCGGGCCCGACAATCCAGCGCCTCCCGTGAGTACGGAGGGACTAGAAGCAACGACGGCGGTCCAGGTGGGCGCGCACCAGTCCCACCTCCGTGACGGTGCCATCCGCGAGGCCGTCGCGTGCGCTGAATGCCACACCGTGCCCCAGACCGTGGAGGCGCCGGGGCATATCGACCCCGCCCCCGCCGAGGTCCGCTTCGGGAAGCTCGCTCGTGCCACGGGGGTGGCTCCGAGTTGGGACCGCGACCAGGCAACGTGTTCGACGACCTACTGCCACGGGGCGACCCTGACCGGGGGACAGGCCACCGAGCCGCTGTGGACCCGCGTAGACGGTACGCAGGCCCAATGCGATAGCTGCCACGGCGCCCCACCTCCGGCCCCCCACCCGAACAACCCGAACTGCGGCATCTGCCACCCTGGTACGGTGCGCGACGACGGCACGATCGACGTGGCCGGAGGCCTGCACATCGACGGCCAACTCCAGGTGAACGCGGCCTGCAACGCCTGCCACGGGAGCGAAGCGAACCCCGCGCCTCCCGTGTCCACGCAGGGGCTCACCGAGACGACCGAGGTCACCGTGGGGGCCCACCAGGCGCACCTCACGGACAGCGATGTTCGCCAGGCCATCGCGTGCGAGAGCTGCCACGTGGTCCCCGAAGACGTGGGGGCCGAGGGCCACATCGACGAAGCTCCGGCGGAGGTGACCTTTGGCGGACTGGCGGTGACCGACAACGTGACGCCGAGCTGGGATCGCGACGCGGCGACGTGCGCGACGACCTACTGCCACGGGGCGACGTTGACCGGCGGCCAGGCCACGACGCCCGTCTGGACCCAGGTGGATGGGACGCAGGCGCAGTGCACATCGTGCCACGGCGACCCGCCTCCGCCGCCCCACCCGCAGGTGGACCAGTGCCAGGTCTGCCACCCGCTGACGGTGCAGGACGACGGCACCATCGACGTCCTCGGCGGCCACCATATCGACGGTGTCGTGGACGCCCCGTCGAACGCGTGCAACGCGTGCCACGGCGACGACACGGGCATGGCGCCACCCAGGGCCGTGCTCGGCGGCACGAGCACGACCGAGGTCGGCGTAGGGGCCCACCGCTCACACCTGCAGGACGGAGCCCTGCGCGCGGCCGTGGCATGCACCGAGTGTCACAAGCTTCCGGGCAGCGTGGACGCACCCGGGCACGTCGACACGGCACTGCCGGCCGAGCTGACCTGGGGTCCGTTGGCTACCGCGGGGGGCGCGGCGCCCGCGTGGGACGAGGGCCAGGCTACGTGCTCGGCGACCTACTGCCACGGCGCCACGTTGACGGGGGGAACCCACAACACGCCGACATGGACCAAGGTCGGTGCGGGGGAGGCCGCCTGCGGGGCCTGCCACGGCGCCCCCCCGCCGCTTCCGCACCCCCAAGCGAGTGACTGCGCCCTGTGCCACCCCGGAACCGTGAGCGCAGACGGCACGATCGACGTCGCCGGGGGCCAGCACATCGATGGGACCCTCCAGGCGCCCGCGTTGACGTGTACGGCCTGTCACGGGACCGAGGGACAGAACCCGGCACCACCACGGTCGACGACTGGCCTCACGGACACGGGCGAGGTCGCCGTGGGAGCCCACCAAGCCCATCTCCAGGACGGACCGCTGCGCCAGGCCGTAGCCTGCAGCGAGTGCCACGTGGTGCCCGCGACCGTGGACGCGCCGGGGCACGCGGACGACGGGGCCCCGGCCGAGATCACGTGGGGACCGCTGGCGGGGGCGGACGGGGCCCAGGGCGCGTGGGACCGCGACTCCGCGACGTGTTCCAACGTCTACTGTCACGGGGCCACGCTGGAGGGTGGGACGAACACGACGCCGAGCTGGGTGACCCTGGACGGCACCCAGGCGGCCTGCGGGACCTGCCACGGTGCGCCGCCCGCCCTGCCCCACCCGGCACGGACGGACTGCGCCACGTGCCACCCCGGGACCGTTCTCCCAGACGGGACGGTCGACGTTGCCGGCGGACAGCACATCGACGGCATCCTCCAGGCGCCCGCGCTCACCTGCACGGCCTGTCACGGCCAGGAGGGGGTTGGCCCCGCGCCACCGGCCTCCCTGAACGGTGCCACCGAGGCCGCGGACGCGGCCGTTGGAGCGCACGCGATCCACTTGAGTGGCAGCGAGATCGCTCAGCCGATCGCCTGCGACGAGTGCCACACGGTGCCCACGGCGCCCGAGACCCCCGGGCACTACGGCGAGCCGCCCGCGGAGCTCACGTGGGGCGAGCTGGCTACAGCGGACGGCGCCGCGCCCGCGCTGGACGTCTCCGACCCGGCCGCGCCGACCTGCTCCAACGTCTACTGCCACGGGGCGACGCTCTCTGGGGGCACGCTCACCGAGCCCTCTTGGAACGACACGACGGGCGCGCCCGCGCAGTGCGGCGCCTGCCATGGAGCGCCCCCTCCGAGCCCCCACCCAGCGGCGTCGGACTGCGCGACGTGTCACCCCGACACGGTTGCTCCCAGCGGGAGCATCGACGTGGCGGGGGGCAAGCACGTAAACGGTCAACTGGAGGTCGTGGCAGCTTGCGATGGCTGTCACGGCGCGCCCCCTGCCACGGGGAGCCACCTGGCCCACTACGCGGGCTTGCTGGATGACGTGGCCTATGGCGACACGCGCGCCACGGGAGACTTCGCGACGGTCGGCCCGGGCTACACCTTTGGGTGTGGCAACTGCCACCCGCTGGACCCGGCGTCGCACATGAACGGCGTCCTCAACGCGAGCGGGGGCATGGCGGAGGTGGAGCTCACACCCGAAGGAGCGCCGGCCGGCTCTTTGCGCTCCAAGAACACGGCGACCGCCAGCTACACACCGGGCGCGGTCGCCCAGGTGGACGCCCGGGGCTTCTCGTACACGACGGGCGGCACGTGCTCGAACATCTACTGCCACAGCGCGGCGGGGGTGTCGGTGCCCGATCCGGTCCCCGCTCCGGGGGCGGACTTCCCCTTCACCGACTACCCCATCCAATACCCGCCCTATGACGTGAACTACGCGCGCACCTTCGCGACCCCCACCTGGGGCGGCAGCGTGGGCTGTGGGGACTGCCACGGCTTCCCACCGCGGACGAGCGTCCCCTCCGTGCAGGCGGGGGCGGGGGACTCTCACTCGTGGATCGACGCCGACGGTTACGAGTCCCTGCACGGGTGGAACATGGGATACGAGCCCGCCCCCTGCGCTGCGTGTCACGACGACACGGTCAAGGACTTCGGGACCCGGACCCGCGACTGGACGGCGCCCGCGGACGGCTGGTCCGTATACGGGCCGGTACCCATCGCGGACTTCACGCGACACGTCAATGGGCGACCGGACGTCGCGTTCACGTCCACGCCCATCCAGATGAGCTCGGCCCAGGACCTGACCACGGCCACCTACGACCCAGCCACGAAGACCTGCTCCAACGTCGCCTGTCACCTCAAGCAGACAGAGGTCACCTGGGGCCGCCCGTACCGGTACATGAACACACCCGAGTGCAACCAGTGCCACCAGTACTGAGACACGGCGACAGCATGAGCAGGACCGCCGAGATGAACAGGGAGGCAACCGGGCCCGTCTGACCCCGCGTCACCGCTCGGCGGCCGGCAGAAAAGACGACAGGCCGCAGAGTGGGGGCTAGGATCTTGGACGAGCCTCGGTCTGTACCGCGGGGACCGCGCGTCCCCGGGCGGGGGGATGGCGGGGCTCCCTCGGAGGTCGCCATGCTCGCGCTCTGCCTGTCGGTTCTGCTGTCTCTTGCCCCGGGTGCCAAGCTCGCGGCCCCCGCACCCAACCCGCAGGCCGCCCCCCAAGCCCCCACGCAAGCACCTCTGTTCGCCGTGGGTGGGGGAGAGATGCCGCCTTCCCTGCTGCGGGCGGCGCTGGCACGGGCCCGGGAGCGCCGGGGCGTCAAGGCGCCTCACGTCGTCATCTTTCCCCAGGCCTCCAAGGGCGAGCGGGGCGGCAAGATCGACGTCAAGAAGTGGCGGGCCGCGGGCGCCAAAGATCCGGAGTACGTCTTCCCCCTGACCCACGAGGCCGGCGTGAAGGCCATCCGCCGTGCAGACATCATCTGGTTCGGCGGGGGCAACCAAGAGCGTCTGGTGGACGCCATGCGGGAGGCCAAGCTCGTGGGCCCCCTCCAGCGCGCCCGCAAGCGGGGCGTCCTGTTCGGAGGCACCAGCGCCGGGGCCTCGTCGCTGACCAAGGTCATGGTCTCCGGGGTGCCCAAGCCGCGCCCTCTGCGCCACCGCGCCATGGGACGCCTGCGCGGCCTGGGGCTATGGGCGGACGTCATCGTGGACCAGCACTTCGCCATCCGAAAGCGCTTCGGGCGGCTCATCACGGCGGTCTTGGACCACCCCAAGCTCGTGGGGATCGGCATCGGCGAGGACACGGGCGTCCTGTTCGAGGGCGGCGAGCTGACCGTCTACGGCAGGCGCCAGGTCGTCATCGTGGACGCCCGCCAGGCCCAAGTGACAGAGGTGAAAGGCCGCGAGCCCCAGGGCGTGCGCGACCTCGCCGTGCACATCCTCCGCCCCGGTGAGCGTTGGCGCCTAACGCCACCCCTCCGCGCGAGCCCGTAGGAGCGGACGCGCGCCGCCCTCTAGACGCGGCAAGAGCGCGGGCGGGCTTGGGTGGAGGTGGATCAGGCCCCGGCGGCGCGGGCCTCGCTCCCGCGGCGAGCGGGGCGCTGCACGCCCTTCCGGTGCAGGTGGCCGGCCCGCTGGGCTTCGTCCGTCCGGGCCAGCCACTCGTTCACGTGCGGCGCCACGTCGAGACGCGCGCTGGGCGCGATGAGGAGATCCGCGTGGCGATAGTCCCCACGCGCCCCCGTGGCGCCACCGATGATGCGGAAGTCAGCCTCCGCCCCGGCCAAGTGCTCGTAGGCGTCGCGCGCCGCTGCGGGCGTCGTCAGCGTATCCCCCGCGCCCACCAAGAAGCGTGTGGGCACGGGGAGCCGCCGGAACGGACGCCCCACCAGCGAGGGGTCCGAGAAGACGCGCGGATCTCCGGTGCGCACCCAGGCCAGGACCTCCTCCAGCTCGGGGCCGAAGGTGTCCGCCAGGCCATGCCGCAGGAACGCGCGGAACGTCTCGTGGTCTAGGAGCCGCGGGTCCACGTGGGCCCCCATGGCACGCATGGAGAGTGCGGCGCCCCCCTTCGCCCCCAGGGCTCCCAACGGCACGCGCCCCAGACGCCTGGACAGCGCCCGAAACGGCGCGCTCGACAGCCAGCGCGGCACGCCGCCCTCCAGATGCAAGGGCGACGACAACACGACCAGTCGGCGGATGGCTCCGCCGTCGGTGTCCGCGCCCAAGGCCCGCAGCATGAGGAGCACGCCGCCCAGGCTGTGGCCCACGGCGTCCAGTTGTCGAGCCGCCGTGGCCTCCAAGATGGCCGCCGTGAGCGCCGGCAGGTCGTGGCGCAGCTTGGCGCTGAAGCGCACGTCCGCCCGGCGCGCCGAGCCGCCCGTGGGCTCCGTCCCAGGGTTCCCGCGCAGCTCGGCCACCCACACGTCGCGCCCGGCGTCCGCCAGGGCCCCAGCCAGCCCGCCGTGGCGCGGGCCGTACCAGATCCAGCCGCTGTTGGCGTGCCCGTGGACCATGAGGACGGGCGGGAGGGCCGGCGCGCGGGATGCGGTGGCCCCCGCAGACCCACTCGGCACCTCGGCGCGGGGCGGGAAGCGGCGGAGCAGCAGGCGCCAGCCGTCGTCGGTCGTGACCTCGTGGAGCGTGGGCGCCCGGGCGGCGAACGGGCTGGGCGCGACCGCGTCCTCATCGCCCGCAGCCGCCGTGGGCACGAGGTGCATCAGCTCGGAGGCGTCCTTCATGATGGGCTCTCCTGTCGACTCTCCGGGGCAGTGTCGGGCGCGCGGCGCGCCCGGGACCGGGTACAAGCAACGCTCGTGCCACGAAGCCCGTGGTGCGCGACACGTCGCCTCACAGCGTCCGCGAAGATCCCCGCGGCGACAAGAACTTCACCCTGCGTGCGGGCGGCGGAGACATCGAAAGACGCCCCCCTGCCCGGTGGGCGGGGACCGGGAACCCGACGCTCTCCCTTCGCACCCCGCGCAGGAGCGTGCGCGCCAGCCCCCGGTCCCGCCGTCGCGCGCGGCGGCCTACTGCTCCTGCTGAATCCAGGCCTTGTAGGCGTCCAGGTTGCGCGGGCGCCCCAAGAACTTCCTCACCAACTCGTCGGCGTCCTCGGTCCCACCAGCCTCCAAGATCGCCTGCCGGTAGGCCTTGTCGGTCGCCGGGTTCATGAGCCCTTCAGCCTTGAAGCGGGTGAACAGGTCCTTCGCGATGGAGAGGGACCACTGGTACGTGTAGTAGAGCGCCGAATACCCGATGAGGTGTCCGAAGTTGGCGTACACGGCGCCCCCCTTGAGGGGCGGGAAGGGGCTGTACTTCTCGAACAGCTCGTCCGCGTAGGCCCGCAGGTCCAACGTCGCCGGGTCCGCCTCGTGCAGATAGAAGCTCATGGCGGTGTAGAAAACCTGCCGCATGAGGCTCACACCCTTGCCGAACTCGTCGGCCGCCTTCATCTTCTTCACGAGCTCGGCGGGGATGGGCTCGCCGGTGTCCACGTGCTTGGCGAAGCCCTGGAGGACCTCCGGCGACCACGCCCACTCCTCCAGGAGCTGCGAGGGCACCTCCACGAAGTCCCACTCCACGTGGAAGCCGTTGAGGTCGATATAGCGGCTGCGCTGCCCCATGAGGTGGTGCACGAGGTGGCCGAACTCGTGGAAGAAGGTCACCACGTCGTTGTGCTCCATGAGCGCCTTGTGGTCCCCCTCGGCGGGGTTCGGGAAGTTGCACACCAGAGCCCCGTAAGGCACGCGGCGCGCCTCGCCCGCCACGGCTGGCGCTCCCGTCTGGATGGGGAAGGTCGCCGCGTGCTTGTACTTGTCCGCGCGGGGGAACATGTCCAGGTAGAAGCGCCCCACGAGCTTGTCACCCTCGCGGACCTCGTACAGCTCCACCGAGGGGTGCCACACCTTGGCCCCCTGAACCTTCTGGAAGGTCACGCCCAGGAGCTTGGCGTAGACGCCCAGCACACCCTCCTTCACGGAGGGATAACTGAAGTACGGGCGCACCGACTGGGGATCGAAGCCGAACTGCTCCTTCTGCACCAGCGCCATGTAGTAGAAGCGATCGAACGACTCGATGCGCGTGGCCTTGGGGTGATCCCTGCGCTTGCGGGCCAGCAGGGTCTCGAGGTCCGCGTCCGAGCGCGGGCGGATGATCTTGGCGATGTCCTGGATGAAGGCGTCCACGGTCTCCGCCGACTTGGCCATCTTGTCGGCCACGGCGTAGTGCGCCCAGTCCTTGAAGCCCAGGAGCTTGGCCTTCTCGCTGCGCAGGGCGAGGACTTCCTTCAGAACGCCCACGTTCACCGGGAACGCACGGCTCTGGAAGGCCACGTAGAGGTCCCGACGCAGCCCCTCGTCCGCCACGTAGGTCTCGAAGGGGTAGAAGTCCGGGTAGTCCGTCGTCACGACGATCTTCCCATCCGCGTTGGGCTTGTGCTTGTCCAGCCAGTCCTGGGGCATCCCCTTGAGCTTGGCCGCGTCCGCCACCTCGATGTGGCGCGTGTCCTCGCTGATGTTCTTGATGTAGCTCTGCTCCAGCTCCACCAGGCGCTTGTTGATCTCCGCGATGCGCTTGCGCGTGGCCTCGTCCTTGTCCACGCCCGCCCGCCGGAAGTCCCGCAGCCCATGCTCCACGAAGCGCTTGGTCATGGGATCCACCCCGTCCAGCTTCACGCCGGCCAGGGCCTCGTAGAGCCCACGGTCCAGGCTCGTCTCGGTGCCGAACTGCTCGATGTCCCGCTCGCATTGTTGGGCCGCGTCCCGGTAGGCCTTGTCCGGGTGGACGCTGAACATGAGCCCGGCCAGGTTGCCCGCCGTCTCCAGCTCGCGCGAGAGCTGGTCGAAGTCCCGCACGACCGTCGCGTCATCCAGGCCCCCCTTGCGCAGCCGCTCCCGCACGTCCTTGGCGCGCGCGATAGAGTTGGCGCAGAAGTCCTGGAACCGCTGAACGTCCGCCCATTGGGGCTCCTCCAACATCCGCCGCGCGTCCTCTTCCCCCGAGATCCGGCCCACCATCTTCAGCTCCTTACCCACGTCCCCGCCAGCACCCACCGCGGGCGACGGCGTCGTCTTCACCCCGTGGGGCGCGCAGGCCGCGAACAGCAGCGCCACCTGCACCCCGACCCCCACACCCATGAGCTTCGTCCCACGCATCCTGTCCTCCTCCAGCCCCCAGGTCCGCGCGCTGCCGAGCCGACCCCGGGGCGCGCTCACACCCACCATCGGCCTCACCACACCGAACGCTGCGTCTCCCCGGCACGCGCGGGGGCCCGCGCGCCGCCCATTCTTGCTAGCCGCACGCATCCGGTACGCCTCCGCCCTATCAATATCGGCCGCGCGGGGCAAGCACGAGCCCCCACGTTCCCACGTGCGCCTCCCCCACCCTGCCCAAACCCCAACGGCCCCGCTCCCATGTCGCACTTCTGGTTGACCGCGACACGATACAGGTGCTCCAATCGGGCGACCGGCCGCTCCCGTGAGCCTGTCGCCACGATTCAAGCCTCAACGCAGGAGCTGTCCCTTATACACCTCTGACGCTGCCGACGATCCCACCTCTGTAGATCTCGGGTGTCGCCGTATCATTGAAACACCAACAGCCTACACACACACCACCAACACTCCATCACTCCACCACACTCCATCCCTCTCACCCCGTACT
>CAYZID010000098.1:0-19381 GCA_964478315.1 uncultured Myxococcales bacterium
TGCCCAAACGCGGCCTCCTGCGCCTCGGTCCGCAGAGCAGGTGGCGGATTTGGGCTGCGGGCGCTGCGTTGACCCTGACCGAACGGCGCCGCTATAGTCCCGGCCTTCTGGGGCGGCGGGCCCGCCCGATGACGGCGCGTGGGAGAGAGGCATGACGAGGAAGTTCGACCACCGGGGGCATAGCGCAGGGGGCTCTGCGAGCCGCTGGAAGACGGCGTCGGTGCTGGTGGTGGCGCTGCTGTGGTCCTTGGGAGCTGCGTGCGCCACGGACGATGGCGGCCCGGGCGGGGACGACGGGGGTGCGGGTGGGGATGCCCTCGACGTGCGCACCGACGCGGCCCCGGACGGGCTCGACGCGGGGCCCGAGACCGTGGACCTCGACGTGTCGGACGATGGAGACACCACGGTCTGGGACACGGAGCAGGACACGGAGTCCGACGGGGACGCGGGCCCATCTCCTGACGGGAGTGGGGATACCGTCGTGGAGCCCGACGTGGTGGAGGACACCATCGGCTTCCCATCCCACGAGCTCATGGTGAAGATCACGAGCCCGGCCGGGGGGGCCACCGCGAGCCTCATCGGATCGAGGACGACCGTGGGCGGCATCCTGTTCGGGGACGCCGAGACCATGACCTGGCAGGCGTCCACGGGCGCCAGCGGAGAGATCGAGGCGGGGACCTTCTGGGGCTCTGGGCCCATCGACCTGGACCCGGGCGACAACACCATCACCGTGACCGCCTCCCAGGGGGACAAGACCGCGTCGGACACCATCGTCATCACCTACAACCCCGCGTTCAAGTTCGACGGCCCCCTGGTGGCGCGGCCCAATGTGGCCTGGCTGAACACGTCCACGACGGTCGTCTTCACGATCCCCATGGGGCAGTACGGCAACTTCGATGACAGCACGGTCAAGCTCTACAAGGCCGACGCGAACGGCGGCGTGCTGAGCACCGTGGGGAGCATGGTCGACAACGGCAGCACCTCGTCGGCGGGGGACGAGATCGAGGGCGACGGCGTCTACTCGGCCAAGACCTCGGTCAACTGTGGGACGACCGAGCCGGCGTATTTCCGCGTGGGCGTCCAGATCAACCAGAGCGCCAACAGCTACGAGGCCCTGTCGCCCATCATCCCCGTCTACTGTCTGGCGCACTTCACGCCGAGCGAGTGCAACACGGACAAGCAGGTCATCGACGCCGCCGCCCAGCAGCTCAACGGCGGGGCCACGGCCCAGGAGGTCGTGGACACGCTGCTCGCGGATCCCAACGTGGCCGAGGCCGGCACCTCGTCGGGCGACGGCCACGGCGTCTGGGTGCGCTTCCACTCGGGTGTGCTCGGGGCCGTCATGGGCAACCCGGCCGGGACGCGGGGGCCCGGTGGAGAGGGTGGTGACGCTGGGAGCGGCGGGGGCGGTGGGCTGCCCCCCGCGCCCGCGTCCGGCGTGGCGCCCGCCATCGGCGGCAACGTGCACGAGGTGGGGTCGCGGAGCGCCATCGTGCTCGCGCCTTTCGCGAGCGAGTTCGGCTCCACCGAGGACGGGCCGGCCGTGGCTACCGTGCTCGGCGCCACCGAGTGCCCGAGCTTCGCCCTGGAGGGGGAGATGGCTCTCCAGGGGCCGTCCGCCACGCTGGACCGCTTCCGAGAGCTGTCCAACTACGGGATCGTGTCGATCTCCACCCACGGCGACGCGTTGTTCGAGGGGATGGACCCCACGCAGAAGCGCGACGTCTATCACTGGGACCACATGGGGGCCCAGGAGGTCCTGTGGTCGGGTGACCAGGTCGTCTGCGGCAACCTCATGCAGACGAACCAGTCCTGCACCGTGACGGCGAGCGAGCCCAACGGGAGCTGCCCCACGGGCACGGTGTGTCTGGTGACCGAGGGAAGCGGCGGGAGCTCCAGCTCGGGCGTGTGCCTGGACCGCACCCAGGCGGACCTCCGCCTGGGCCGCGTGGTGATGACGAACAAGGGCTACGCCATGACCCCGGCCTTCTTCGAAGCCTACGCGGGCGGCGGGTATCCCAAGAGCTTCGTGAACCTGGGCGCCTGTCGGAGCATCTACAACGGCACGCTTGCGACCACCCTGTTTGCCCACGGGGCCTTGGCCATCACCGGCTTCTCGGACATCGTGGACAGCGCCTGGGCGGGGGAGCGCGTCAAGGAGGTCTTCGACGGAGCCGTGGGCAAGGGGCTGGTGGGGCACGCCTTCGAGGTGCAGCAGGACCCCAGCCACCCGGGCACCTACTGGCGCCTGCTGGGCGCGGGGAACCTGGACCTCAGCGCCTCGGAGATCCTCAACGCGAGCTTCGAGACGGGGGACACGACGGGCTGGCACGTGGACGGAGACGGGCGCGTCGTTCCCCAGCTCGGGGGCTCGGCGCCCACCCAGGGCAAGTTCATGGGCCTCATCTCTACGGGGCTGGGCTACACGGTGCAGACCGGCACCTTGGAGCAGGACTTCTGTATCCCCGCCGACAAGACCCAGATCGAGATCTACTGGAAGTTCTTCTCCGAAGAGTTCAAGGAGTTCTGCGGCTCCACGTACCAGGACAACTTCCAGGCGGTGCTCACCGGCGCCGCGGGGCAGATCACCGTCGTGGATCTGACCATCGACGACCTCTGCGGTTATGGCGACGGGAGCTGTGGCTCGTGCAACAACCCCACGGCCTGTGACCTAGACTGCATGGGCGAGAGCGGCTGCCAGCTCGACACGGCGACCGGCTACTGCACGGGCAACTACCCCTGCGACTGCGGCAAGTACTTCATGGGGCTCACGGCGAGCGACGTGAGCTTCGACCAGGGCGGCGTCTACAACGTGTTGTGGCAGAAGACGACGAAGAACATTCAGGCGCTGGCGGGGCAGGGGAAGGTGAACCTCAGGCTCTACGCCACGGACACGGGCGACTCCATCTACGACACGGTCATCCTCATCGACGGGATCCGTTTCAAGTAGCGAGCCGCCGCGCCGGGTGCGTATCCGGCTCGGCGTACCTGGGGGGGGGGCCAGCGGGTTCTGCTGGCGCCTCCACGTCGGCCTCCTCAGCGCCTTTTGGGGGGCTCCGCCGGGCCTCACGCGGGGTTATCCACCTCGATGTAGCGGACCTCCACCGCTGGGAAGGCCGCTCGAAGACGCTCGCCCAGGGCCTGGACGCCGAACCGCTCGGTGCGGTGGTGCCCCGCTGCGAAGAAGTGCAGGCCCAGCTCGCGCGCGTCCGCCTGGGAGAACTCCGTGGCCTCGCCCGTGAGGAAGGCGTCGCATCCCAGCGAGGCGGCCTCGGTCGCTGCGCGCGGGGCGCCGCCGGTCACGACCCCCAGGCGGCGGATCTCCGGGGGCCCCCCCAGGAAGCCCAGCGTGCGGTCGCTCACGCGCTCGGCCAGGCGGTCGCGCAGCGCGCTCGCCGCCACGGGGGGCTCGAAGGTCGCCACGCACCCCGTGGGCTGGCCGGCGTGCGGGAAGGCGGGCTCCGTGGCCGCCGCCCCCAGTGCGCGCGCGAGCGTGACGGCGTTGCCCACCTCCGCGTGGCCGTCCAAGGGGAGGTGGTAGGCGACGAGGGACAGCTCCGCTGCCATGAGGGCCCGCACGCGCCTGGCCAGAGGCCCCACGAGGGGCAGGGGGGCCCCCTGCCAGAACAGCCCGTGGTGCACGAGGGCGAGGTCCGCGCCCCACTGAGCGGCTCGCTCGATCCACTGGAGGTTGGCGGTCACCCCGGTGGCGACCTTGGTCACGGGGGCGGAGCCGGGCGCCGCCTCCACCTGGAGGCCATTGGGCCCGTAGTCTCGGTAGTCGTCCGGCTGGAGCAGCTCATGGAGCCAGGCCAGGAGCGTGGCCCGTGAGGGTGGGGCCTCGCGATGCGCGTCCTGCATGGGATCCTCCGAGGGGGCGTGTCGGGCCGTGCGGCGGCCGGCGCCGCGTCAGTATGTGAAGGACAGCGACGCCGCCGCGGTGGAGACGACGTTGTCCACCCCGGAGACGCCCTCGGGGAGCGCCTGGTTGGAGAACACGAGGCCGCTGCCGTTGCCGATGCGGACGTTGAGCCCCACGGTCCGGCTCACCCCAGCGGGGGCGCCGTAGAGGTCGGCCAGGGGGAGCCAGATCTCCACGCCGTCGGCCCCCGACACCACGCCCGCGTCCAGGAACCAGTAGAGGTTCGTGGGCGTGACGAGCCCGCGGCACCCGGCCGCCACCGCCGCCGGGTCGCCGGAGTTGGCCTCGGGCGTGTAGGTGGCGCCGTCCAGGGTGGCGCAGGCCACCTCGGCGCCGAACCCTGGGATGTCGAAGGAGAGGGCACCGCCCAGTGCGTCGTCCACGGCGCCGTCGGTATCGGTGATCGTCGCCGTGTCGCTGACGTTCGTGCCCCCGCCCAGGTCTCCGTCGATGTAGACGCTCAGGGCGTTGGCGCCGAACTCGCCGTACGTGTGGCCGCGGACGGCGATGTAGAGGGTCTCACCGTCGGTGGACGCGTAGAGGTCCGTGAGGGTGTTGGCCTCGCCCCAGTCGCTCGGGACGGCGCTGGTGGCGAGCTTGAGGGCGTCGGGCCAGTCTCCCAGGAGGCCGTCCCAAGCCCCCTGCACGGGGACGGTGAGGCTCGCCGTGTCGGCGCCGCAGGTGAGCGCCACCTCGACGTCGCCCGGGACGTGCGCGGGGGCGGTGAACGTGAACGTGCTGCCATCCACGAAGGCTGTGTCCGCGACCTGCGCCCCGTCGAAGGTGAGGGTGCAGCCCGCGTCGAACCCGGCGCCGAGCAGCGTCACGGCCTGGCTCCCCGCTGGCGAGAGGATCCCCGGCGAGGTCGACACCAGGGTGAGGCCGCCAGCGGGGCTCACCGTGACGGTCGCCAGGGCCGCGGGGTCGAAGCCGTTGTCGCTGCCGTCGAGGTCCGCGTAGAGGTAGGACTGGCCGCCGCTGATCGTAAAGCGCAGCGTCGCGCTGTACGTGCCCTCGGGCGCGGCGATGGCGCCGGCGTAGACGTCATTGTTCCCGATCTCGCCCTGGTAGGTCGCCGCGGACCAGGTCCAGGACGGGTTGTCGGTGGGGTCGGAGCCCGCGGGCCCGTAGCCCACCTCGGCGTCCAGGCCGAAGCCGGCCCCGTCCCCCGGGGTCACGCCCTCGGCGTAGACCTGGGCGGTGAGGAGCCCCGTGGGGACGCCGACGACGGTCCCCAGCGCTGCGGGGCCGTCGAGCCGAGCCCACCCGGGGAGGGCGGCGGTGTAGGTGAAGGCGTCGGCGAGCGTCGCCTGCTGGTCGTCGGGGTTCGTGACGGTGACGCTCACCACGCCCACGGGGTGGGCGGGCGTCGTGCAGGTGAGCGACAGGCCGTCGGCCGCCACCACCACGTCGCTGGCCGTGGCCGCGTCGAACAGGACGCTGGCCCCGTCGGCGAAGTTGGCGCCCGTGACGGTCACCGAGGTGCCGCCTCCCGTGGGGCCGCTGTCTGGCGTGACGGCGGTCACCGTGGGGCCCGAGCCAGCCTCGACGTAGGTGAAGCCTCCCGGGAACGTGGCTTTCTTCCCGTCCACCAGGCTCACCGTGACGTCCACGGCGCCCACGGCGTGGGGCGGGGTGGTGACCTGGATGGAGGTGGCGCTCACCGCGGTCACGGTTGCCGCCTCCCCGCCGAAGTCCACCGTGGCGCCGTCGGTGAAGCCCTGGCCGCTGATGCTGACCTCCGTGCCACCCGTGGCGGGACCCGTGGCGGGGATGACGAGGAAGATCTCCGGGCCGCCGCCCTCCAGGACGCAGTTGCCGGAGACGCAGACGTATCCTTGGTCGCAGGGGTTGGTGACGTCGTCGCAGGGGGTGGGGCCGTCCTGCACGCAGTCGCCGTTCACGCAGGAGTAGCCCTCGTCGCAGGGGTTCGAGACGTCGTCGCAGGGGAGGGTGTCGGGGACGCAGGCGCCGTCCGCGCAGGAGTAGCCCTCGTCGCAGGGGTTCGAGACGTCGTCGCAGGGGGTGGCGTCGGGGACACAGGCGCCGTCCACGCAGGAGTAGCCCTCATCGCAGGGGTTCGAGGCGTCGTCGCAGGGGGGCGTCTCGTCCTCGCACATGGTCACGGTCGTGTTGTAGCTCTTGCCCTTGGAGTCCAACTCCAGGGTCACGGCGAGCTCGGTCCACGCGCCCCCACACAAGCCCTCGGCGGCGACGCCGTCCGTCACGGCGTCGCCGTCGACCTTGTACTCCAGGCCGTCGTCCGGGCCCGTGTCGCCTTTGGCGAAGACGAACACGAACTGCGCTTGCTCACCGCCGCGCAGCAGCCCATCGTGCTTCCCGAGGAACAAGGACTGTTGGTAGGTGACGATCCCGTCCCCGGCGACCTCGTCGCCCAAGATCCCGGCGTCTAGGAGCTGGACGGGCGTCCAAGAGTTCATGGTTCCCTTGATGTAGATCCCGTAAGAGCCGTCGATCCCCTCGTAGTCCGGGTGGAGGGCGGTCGTGTCCAGGGTGACGCGGAAGTCCACGGTCCCGTGCGGGGCGATCGTCATCCCCGGGAAGTCCACGACGCCCGTCTGGCCAGCGGGGACCTCGAGCTGCCCGTTGGGGCCCACCCAGATCCAGCGGAGGTCTTCGTTGAGGAGGCCGTAGGCGAACAGGCGGTCTTCGTCCGCCAGGTAGCAGACCGCGACGCTCCAGACGTGGTCGCCCGCCGTCTGCCCCTCGGCCTCGTGACCGCCCGCGCTCAGCGGCCCGTCGTCGAACAGGGTGGGGTAGGGGCCCTCGTTGGGCAGCCAGCTCGTGGCGTAGGTGAGGGTGCGCGTGGCCTCATCGTAGGAGAAGGACCCGGTCCAGATGAGCTCCCCGGGGCCGTAGGTCTGGTTGGCGGTGTCGTCCACCGCGAAGGTCAGCGTCGCGTACCCGTCCGGACACTGGGCTCCGGGCTGGACGTCGTTGGGGCCCCCGTCCGGGGACCCCTCGTCCGCGCTGGTGTCGCCGCCCGTCGTGTCCGCGCCCGCGGAGTCCCCGCCCGCGTCGGGCTGGGAGATGTCCAAGGCGGCGTCCGTGGCCGGCTGGTCGTCCCCTCCGCTCCCGCCGCACGCGCTCACGCCCCACGCCAGCGCGACACTCGCCGCGATCCTCGCCCAAGCGCCCAGCGTCGTCTCACGCATCGCCTACCTCCGCTGTCCCTGCATGACAGCACGCCAGCTCCCCCGGGAGCCCGGCGAAAGCTAGCCGTGGCAGCCGTTGAAGGCAAGGTAGGTCCGGCCGGCCACCTCCAGCCTCGCTCGCGCCCGCTCGGCGCCGCGTCTGTCCCATGTCACTGGTGGCCCGCTGCTCCGGGCTTTGCGGACAGGGGAGAAGCCCGTACAGTCCCGTCATCACCCTATATTGGGTGAGACGAACCCATGCTTGCCCGTTCCTGTTGGCACTTGGGCGGGCGAGCGCTCACCGGGCGGAAGGTGGCTCTCCGCCTCTCGCATCCCCGCTGCCCGCCCCTGCCATTCTCCCCGTCGCTCACAAAGGAGCCGCCGTGGACTACACGAAGACCCTGGACGAGATCCTCGCGAAGCACCCGCGCGTGACCCGGGACCCCGATCGCGCCTCCCTCGTGGACCGCGCAACCGAGCGCGGTGAGGCCTTGGTGAGCGCCAACGGCGCCCTCGTCACGTGGACCCCCGCCGAGTCCACGGGGCGGAGCCCCAAGGACACGCTCATCGTGCGCCGCCCGGGCTCCCAGGACCACATCGACTGGGACGCGCCCGCCAACATCCCCCTGGAGCCCGAGGTCTTCGACATGCTCTGGGCGGACGCCATGGAGGCGCTGGCGGCCCACGACGAGGTGCTCGTGACGAACCGCGTCGTGGGCGCGGACGCCGCCTACGCGCTGCCCGTGCGGACGGTGACCCCCCGCGCCACGCACGCGCTCTTTACCCTGAACATGTTCCGCCCCGTCCCCGAGGACATCGACCGGAGCGTGTTCGCCGAGCGCCCCTTCACGCTGGTCTCGTTGCCCTACGACCGGCTGGACCCCGCCCGTTACGAGGGCCTGCTCCGCAAGCTCCCCAACGGCGAGACCACCCACATGGCTATCGTGCACGACTTCGACCACAACGTCGGGCTCGTCTTCGGCTCCGCCTACTGCGGCAGCAACAAGAAGCTCCTGTTCACCGTCATGAACTACCTCCTGCCCGAGCAGGGGATCCTCCCACTGCACGCCTCGGCGAACGAGGGCCCGGAGGGCGCCAGCGCGCTCCTCCTGGGCTTGAGCGGGACCGGCAAGACGACCCTGTCGGCGGATCCCACCCGCGCCCTGCTTGGCGACGACGAGCATGGCTGGAGCGACGACGGCATCGCCAACTTCGAGAACGGCTGCTACGCCAAGCTCATCCACCTCCGCGAGGACAAGGAGCCCGAGATCTGGCGCGCCGCCTTCCGCGAGGCCGACCCCCACGAGCACGGGGCCCTCGTGGAGAACTGCATGATGTGGCCGGATGGGACCTTCGACGTGGACGACGACCGGCTCACCCCCAACAGCCGTGTGAGCTACCCGCTCACGTCCCTCACCAACGTCAAGACGGCCCCTGTGAGCGGGCACCCGCGCACGATCCTGTTCCTCACGGCCGACGCCCACGGCGTCTTGCCGCCCGTGTCGCGGCTCGACGCGCCTCAGGCCATGCTGTGGTTCCTCATGGGCTACACCTCGAAGCTGGCGGGGACGGAGACCGGCGTCACCGAGCCCGTGTCCACCTTCTCGCGCTTCTTCGGCGCCCCCTTCATGCCACGCAACCCCGAGGACTACGCCTCCCTGCTGGGCGAGAAGATGGCCAGGCACGGCACCCAGGTCTTCCTCGTGAACACCGGCTGGAGCGGGGGCCCCTACGGCGTGGGGGCGCGCATGGACATCAAGCTCACGCGGGCCATCGTCGAGGCCGCCCTGTCCGGGAAGCTGGCCGACGTCGAGTACGTGAGCGACCCCCGCTTCCACCTGGCCGTGCCCACGAGTTGCCCGGGGGTTCCGGCCGAGGTCTTGCAACCCCGCAACACCTGGGCGGACCCGGCCGCCTACGACGCCCGCGCCGACAAGCTGGCGGCGGACTTCGCCGCGGCCTTCGACAAGGCCTACGGAGCCAAGAACCTGGACCCGGCCGTCGTGGCGGCCTGCCCTGGCAAGTAGCGAGCGCCGACGCGGTGGCTTGGGCGCCCCCAACCACCGCGCCGCCCGTCAGCAGCCGATGGCGCTGAAGGCCGGAAAGGGCTGCTCCACCCAGTGGAGCCCCGTGTCGTTGATGGCCAGGAGCTGCACGGGCGCCCCACACGCGCTGCGCCCGGGCAGGAATCGCTCGGCTTGGATCTGCACCTCGAGCTGGAACCGCACGAGGTCCACGGCGCTCGACAGCGGCATCCCCCAGGCGATCCGCTCGGGGCCCCAGGACGCGCCCTTCTTGACGTCGGCGACGATGGCTCGGGCCTCCTCGTCGGGCACCTCGTGCTCGCGCAGCACCCGGTTGAGGACCCCCAGGTTCGCGCCCCACCACAGCGTCTTGATCGCGTCCGCGCGCCCCCGCCACACGAACGTCTGGCTCCGCGGGGCCGCCTGTCGCTGGACGTCCCCCTGGGGCAGCGTCACCTCCCACAGCTCGCCGAACGCCTCGCCCGGCGAGAAGCCGCCCACCAAGACCGTCATGGGGACCGTCTTGCCGTCGGGCCCCCGCGCGCCGGACTCCCGGGCGATCCCGCCGGCGATGTCCGCGAAGGCGCGGGCCACCGACTCCACGTTCCCGAAGGTCTTGCCGTCGGGGCACGCCGCCCGGTGCGTCTCGGCCACCAGCGACCGGAAGTCCCGGCCGCCGTAGGAGCCGGCGCCCACCATGGCCATCCCCACGGGGAGGCGGCCGTACTGGACCAGCTTGGGGTAGGCGTCCTCGCGGGTCTTGCCCTCGGGGCCGGTGGTCGTCACCCGGCTGTCGGTGCCCATGACCAGGCCCGTGCGGGCCAGGAAACAGATGGCGATGCTCACGCGTGGTCCTCCCCGCTAACGAATCTCCACCGCGATGGGCCCCAGGGCCTCGCTGTCCTCCCGGACGCGCACCCGCCCGATGACCGCCGCCTCGGGGTCCGTGGGGCGCAGCGCGCGGACGACCGCGCGGGCTCGGGAGGGATCCACGGCCAGGAGCAGCCCGCCGCTCGTCTGGGGGTCCACCAGCACCATGCGCTCGGGCTCGCCCACTTCCCGCTCGAACCGCACCCGCGGCGCGGCGTGCTCCCAATTGCGGTACGCGCCCCCCGCGAAGGTGCCCTGGGCGGCGAAGTCGGGCACGCCCGGGAGCAAGGGGATGGCTTGCGCGTCGAGCTCCATCACCACGCCCGCGGCGTCCGCCATCTCGATGAGGTGCCCCAGGAGGCCGAACCCCGTCACGTCGGTGGCCCCCCGCACCCCGTGCCGGAGGGCGACCGCGGCCGCGGGCCCGTTGAGGCGCGCCATGACCCGCACCACCGCGTCGTACTCCGCGCGGCCCAAGAGCCCCCGCTTGCCCGCGGTCGTGAGGAGGCCCGAGCCCAGGGGCTTCGTGAGGACCAGCGCGTCCCCCGGGCGGGCGCCGCCCTTGGTCATGAGCGCCGCCTCGTCGCCGAAGCCCACCACGGCGAGCCCGAACACGGGGTCCTTGTTGTCCATGGTGTGGCCGCCAGCGACCACCGCGCCCGCGTCGCGCACGCGCTCGGCGGCGCCCAAGAGGATGCGCTGGGAGATCTCCACCGGCATGTCCGCCGGCAACAGCGCGATGTTCAGCGCGAGGGCCGGCGTGGCGCCCATGGCCCACACGTCCGAAAGCGCGTTGGCGGCGGCTACGGCGCCGTAGTCGTAGGCGTCGTCGACCACCGGCGGGAAGAAGTCCACCGTGGTGACCGCCACGCGCCCGCCCGGCAGGCGCAGCACGGCGGCGTCGTCTACCGTGCCCAGGCCCACGAGGACGTCGGGGTTGGCGGCGTCGGGGAACAGCGGGACGAGCGGGCGCACGACCTGCGCCAAGACCTCCGGGGAGGTCTTCGCCGCTCAACCGGCGCAGGCGGCGAGGCTGGTCAGGCGCGTGAAGTCGCGGGTGGTCATGGTGGCGCCCCAATGGTCGGGGGTGGATCGGCGGGCAGTTCGAGAACTCGAACCCTACTCTTAGCAGCCAGGCGGCATGGCGCAAGGACTTGGAACCTTCCGCGCTTTCCGCGGCCCTCGCCGTGGACTCGCTCGGGGCGCGTTGCTCGGTGAGCTGGCCCATGGCTTGCGCTCTCCCTCCCCAGCCTACAGCCTGGGTGGGCAGGGCAGTGCCGACGGGGAGGGCGGATGGGCGGTGGGGCGTGGGGCGGAGCCAGGGACGAGCGAGCGCTGTTCGACGCGCTGTTCCGGGGCCCGATGCTCGTCGTCGTGCTGGACGCGTGGGGGCGTGTCGTCTCCCTGAACCCGGCGGCTGCGCGCACGTGGGGGCTCGATCCCGGCGTGGACGTGGTTGGGCGATTCGTGTGGGACGTGCTGGGGCGCCCCGAGGCCCGAGGTGCCATCCTCGCGATGATGGACCGCGTGCGGGCGGGGGAGCCGCGTCTGGCGCACCGCTCCCGCTGGCGTCACCCGTCGGGCGCGGAGGTCTACACGCAGTGGCAGGGCGGGTGCCTGCGCGGGGCGGACGGCGACGTGACCCACTTCTATGGGCTGGGCCTCGACGTCACCGAGCACGAGCGAGACGCTCGCGCGTTGGCCGAGAGCGAAGAGCGCTTCCGCTGGCTGGCGTCCGTCACCAACGAGGGGATCGCCATCCACGACCGGGGGAGGCTGCTGGACGCGAACGCGCGGTGCCGGGCGATGTTCGGGTTCTCGCCGGACGGCCCGCTCCCCGAGGACCTGCGGTCGCTCTTCACCGAGTCCTCTTGGGAACGTGCCATGCGGGCCGTTCGAGAGGGGTCTGAGGATCCGTACGAGATCGTCGGGCGGCGCCTGAGCGGGGAGGAGTTCCCCATCGAGGTGACGGCGCACTCCATCGACATGCGAGGACGGCGGGTCCGCGTGGCTGCCTTCCGGGATCTGACCCACCAGAAGGCCATGGAGGCCGAGCGGGCACGCTTCGAGGAGGGGGCCCGTCGGGCCGAGCGCCTCCAGACGCTGGGCGCTCTGGCGGGGGGGCTGGCCCACGACTTCAACAACCTCCTGGGGCTCATCGTGAGCTACACGGACCTCGCCGTGGACGCCCTGCCGCCCGACTCGCCCGCACGGGCGGACTTGGAGGAGGTGCTGGACGCCGCGCGGCGCGCGAGCCAGATCACCCAGCAGCTCTTGCTGTTTCGGGCGGACGCCTCTCTCTCGGGGGAGGTCTTGTCCCTGCGCGAGTCCGCCAACGCGGTGCACCGGTTGGTGGCGCGCAGCTTCGCGCCGCATGTCGCCGTGGAGCTCACCGCGGGGGCGGGCCCCCAGCGCGTGCGAGCGCCGAGCGCGCGGCTGGAGCAGGCCCTCGTGAACCTCCTGTTCAACGCCCGGGATGCCATCGACGGGGCGGGTCGCATCACGCTCACCACCGAGACCGTCACCCTCGACGTCGCTGCGCCCGCCCTCGACGGCGCCATCCCTCCGGGCCGTTGGGCCGTCGTGCGGGTGGCGGACACGGGCCGCGGGATGACGGCGGACGTCTTGGAGCGCGCGTTCGAGCCCTTCTTCACGACCAAGGTAGGCGCGACCGATGTCGAGGGAGGGGCGGTGGGGCGCCCCCGGGGGACGGGGCTGGGGCTGTCCATGGTCTATGGCGCCGTGATGGAGGCGGGGGGACACATCCAGGTGGACACGGCGCCGGGGCGCGGGACGGTGTTCTCGCTGTACTTCCCCGAGGTAGGGGAGGGAGACTCCGAGGGAGGGACCGGCGCCGACCCGAACCAAGCGGTGGAGCCGGGCTCCGGCTTGGCCGCCGGGCAGGAGGGGGAGGGGCGCACGATCCTGGTGGTGGACGACAACCCGCACATCTTGGCCGTTACGGCGCGGATCTTGCGACGGTTCGGCTACCGGGTCTTGGGCGCGGAGACACCGGGAGAGGCGCGGCATCGGTGGGCCCACGCCCAGGTGGACCTCCTCCTCACGGACGTCGTCATGCCCGAGATGTCGGGGCCGGAGCTGGCGCAGGAGCTCCGGGAGCTGGATCCCGGCCTGCGCGTGCTGTTCATGTCCGGCCACACGCGCGACGCCCTGGAGGGCGAGTTTGGCGCGCACGCTTTGCTCAGCAAGCCGTTTCGAGCCCAGAAACTCCTCGCCGCTGTGGCCGAGGCGCTGGGGCGTGTGCGCTGACCACGCCAGGCTGGGGGACGCATGGGTGTCAGACCAGGCGGCCCCGTGGGTTGCGTCCCCGAGCCTGCAGGCATAGCTTGAGGCTGTCTCGAACATCTCGCGGGCGAGCCGGAAGCTCACCGGTTGAGCAGAGCAACGTCGTGGCGGGAAGGCAACGTATTTAGGGGGGGAAGATGCGTGAGCGCACCCTGATGGGGGTCGTGGTTCTAGGGTTCGCCCTGTTGGGGGCCGCGTGCTCTGGAGACAGCGGGGCGTCGGGGACCTCGCAGGAGATTCAAGGGGGCGGGGTGGACGTGCCCGTCGCCCTGGCCGACGGGGCCGGCTTGGACGGGGGCGCCGTGCCGGACACCAGCGTCACGCCGGACCCAGGGGTCACGCCCGGCGATGGCAGCTCATCGGACGAGGGGCCCAGCGCGGACGTCATGCCGGACGTCTCGGCAGACCCTTGCGAGGGACCCGAGAAGCCCGCCGGGTGTGCCTGTGAGTCCTCGGAGGACTGCGCCGACTACTGCATCGCCACGGACGTGGGCAAGCGCTGCGTGGAGCCTTGCGTGGACTCCTGCCCCGACGGCTATGCGTGCATCCTCGCGTCGGTGGGGTCGAGCGACCCGCTGTTCCTGTGTCTGCCTCGCTACGCCAAGCTCTGCCAGCCCTGCCAGGAGCACCTGGACTGCCAGGCCAAGGGCGACGCGGAGCTGAGCCTGTGCCTGGACTATGGGCCCGAGGGGAAGTTCTGCGGCGGCTATTGCGAGACCGATATGGAGTGCCCGGACGGCTATGACTGCCAGGACAAGGTGCTCGGCGACGGTTCCAAGACCCAGCAGTGCGTGCGCGTGGACGGGCAGTGCGCCTGCAACGAGCTGGGCAAGTCCCTGAACATGAAAACCGACTGTGTCGTCTCCAACGACTTCGGGACGTGCGCGGGTGAGCGCATGTGCGGCGCGGACGGGCTGGAGGCCTGCGACGCGCCCGAGCCCGCGTTGGAGATCTGCGACCAGGTGGACAACGACTGCGACGGCGTCACTGACAACCTGCCCGACGACACGCCGTGCACGACGGACAACGAGTACGGGAGTTGTCCGGGCGTCGCCACGTGCGTGGGCGGTGTAGAGGTGTGTGTGGGCGACACCCCCATCCCCGAGCAGTGCGACGGGCTGGACAACAACTGCAACGGGCTCACCGACGAGGGCTACGACGACACCGACGGCGATGGGCAGGCGGACTGCATCGACCCCGACATCGACGGGGACGGCGCCACGGAGGCCGTGGACAACTGCCCCAGCGTGGCCAACCCGGACCAGAAGGACACGGACGGGGACGGGATGGGCGACGCCTGCGACGGCGACGACGACGGCGACGGGATGATCGACACCGTGGACTGCGCTCCGCTGGACGCCGCCGTCTACCAGGGCGCCGAGGAGGTCTGCGACGGCAAGGACAACGACTGCGACGACGAGATCGACGAGGGCCTGTGCGACGACGGCGTGGCGTGCACCTTCGACTACTGCGACGTGCTCACCGGCGCGTGCGGGCACGCCCCGGACGACAAGCTGTGCGACGACGGCAACCCGTGCACCTCGGACGCTTGCGACGCCACGGAGGGGTGCCTCACCGCGCCGTCGTCCGGGAAGACCTGCGATGACGGAGACACCTGCACCCAGGACGACATCTGCGTCCAGGGCGTGTGCATGGGGAGCCCCACGCAGGGGTGCTGCTCCAACGACCTGGCCTGTGATGACGGCAACCCCTGCACCGTGGACGTCTGCGCCACGGACACGGGGACCTGTCAGCACGTGAACCTCCCGGACCTGACACCCTGCGACGCGGACGGCGATGGCTGCACGGTGGGGGACTCCTGCCAGCTCGGGGTGTGCGTCCAGGGGCCGCCGGCGGTCTGCGGCAAGAACGACGACCCGTGCGTCGTGGGCGCCTGCCAGAGCGACGGGCCGGATAGCTACTCGTGCATCCAGACCTTCTCGGGGGACACGATCCCCTGCGACGACGGCCTGTTCTGTACGACCGGCGACCACTGCGACGGGGCCGGGGCCTGCGTGGGCGGGGGGAGCTTCAACTGCGGGGCGAACCCCGGGGGCTGTCAGACGGCCGTGTGCAACGAGGAGACCGACACCTGCGAGGTCACCAACGCCGCGGACGGCACGGCGTGCGATGACGGGGACGGCTGCACCCAGGGCGACCTGTGCCAGAGCGGCGCGTGCGTGGCGGGCGCGGAGCCGGACTGCTCGGCGCTGGACGACGCCTGCAACGTGGGGACGTGCAGCGCCCTGGACGCCCAGTTCTACGAGTGCGTCAAGGCGCCCAAGCCGGCGGGCGTGGCCTGCTCGGACGGGGACTTCTGCACCACCGGCAAGACCTGTGATGGGGAGGGCGCCTGCACGGGTGGCGCGGCGCGCGACTGCGCGGCGGAGATCGGCGACGCGTGCAACTCGGCCTACTGTGACCCCGCGCTCCAGCAGTGCGTGGCGATCCCCGCCACGGACGGCACGCCCTGTGACGACGGCAACGTCTGCACCCAGATCGACACGTGCAAGAACGGGCAGTGCATCGGGACCGACGACGCCTGCATCGAGGAGCTCGTGAGCACCTCGGGCTCGGGCGGCTACCAGCCCAGCGTGGCGCCGCTGGGCTACGGGCGCTACGTGACGTCCTGGTGGAAGTCTGGCAACGGGCACCACTACTTCCGCCTCTCGGCGGCCAACGGGAGCCGCGAGAACGAGGAGGTGGACCTTGGCGCGGGCGGGACGCCATCCGTGTGGTACGGGCGCATCGGCTCGGCGCCCACCGGGGACTTCGCGGTCAACGACTGGACCGGGGGCTACTCGTGCGGCGGCTACTACCCGTGCTCGGCCACGGGGCAGGTCCGCGGGTTCGTCTACGACTACGCTGGGGTCTCTTTGGGCCAGGCCGACCTCTGGTCGGTCGTGACGAACAAGACCGTCTACAACGGCTCGCGGACGACGACCCTCGCGGGCACCTTCCCGCTGGGCTTCTCCAATGGAGACATCGGCTACGTCTACGTGTCCCAGGCTTCGGGACCAGGCAAGAACACGCCGGTGGACTACGTGGTCCACTACTTCCCGCCCACCGACGTGGCCCAGGTGGGCACGCGGGTGGCCCTGACGGATAGCTACGCCACCGCGGCCACCGCCGTGGACGCCCGGGTGACGGCGGACGGGACGGACAAGTTCCTCCTCGCCTGGGTGCCCGCCTCGGGGCACGAGGTCTTGGTGCGGCGCTTCAAGGCCGACGGCTCCCCCGACAGCGGCGTCACCAACCCCTGGAATCTCGTGGACACGGGGGTTGGCAACACGATCCACGCCGTGAAGATCGTCGGCTTCACGGACTCCAAGTTCGTCCTGGTCTGGGACGCCACGGGGCCGGACGGCGACGGGCGGGGCGTCTTCGGGCGGCGCTTCTACTTCGACGGGAGCGCGGCCGGGGACGTGTTCACCGTGAACCAGAACAAGGTGGGTGATCAGCGCCTGGGGGACGTGGGGTCCTTCAGCGACAACAGCTTCGTCGTCACCTACGACGACCAGAACGGCGACAACGACGGCTGGGCGGTGAAGGCCCACCTCTACAACGCCAACGGGTCGCCCGCGGGCCCCGCCTTCACCGTGAACAGCATCACGGCGGGCTCCCAGTACAAGCCCACGCTCAGCGTCCTGGACACCGACGAGTGGGTCGTCGCCTTCGTGGACGGCGCGGGCTACGTGTGGACGCGGCGTTACCTTAAGGATGGCACGCCTTCCATGGGGAAGGTGGAGCGGCGCGCCAACGACACTACCGGGGGAGACCAGCGGAACATGGTGGCCGCCCAGGCTGCGGGTGGCAACGTCCTCATCGCCTACGAGTCTCCGGTCTTCGGCAAGGAGGTCAGCGAGGTCCTGGGGCGCGTCATCGACGCCAACGGGGCCACGGTGAAGGACGAGTTCCAGATCAACACCTACGACAAGCAGGGGCAGTTCCGGCCGGCCGTGGCCGGCGGGCCGGACCGTTTCGTGGCGGTGTGGGAGTCGGTGGACCAGGACGGCTCGGCCGAGGGTGTGTACGCGCAGCTCTACTACGCCGACGGGACGCCGCTGGGCAGCGAGTTCCGGGTGAACACGACCACCCAGGACCTCCAGCGCCACCCCAAGGTGGCCATGGCCTCCAACGGCTCCTTCCTCGTGGTTTGGAGCGGCTACTCCACGACGCCGGGCTCCATCACCGACATCTACGGCGCCTACTTCGACAAGGACGGGGCTGTCATCAAGGGCGAGTTCGTCATCAACACGACCAAGGACATGCCCCAGGACTTCCCGGACGTGGCCGTCGTGCCGGGGACGGATGGGTTCGTCGTCGCATGGCAGTCGCTGGATCAGGACCTCTCGGGCAACGGGATCTTCCTCCAGAAGTTGTCCTCGGTGGCCGTCCCCGTGGGGGGCGAGACCCAGGTGAACACGACGGTGGACGACGACCAGACGGTCCCCGCCGTGGCCGTGGCGCCCCAGGGGGACCGCATCACCGTGTGCTGGCAGTCCTTCGCCCAGGACGCGCCGGGGACCCTGGGCGTCTACTGCCAGATCCTCGCCTACAGCGATCTCACCAAGGCGGGCGGGGAGTTCCGCGCCCACGAGCTGACCGCCGGGGACCAGCGGAACGTGGCGCTCACCTACGTCCCCAGCGGGCAGCTCCTCGTCGCTTGGGAGTCCCAGGGCGTGGACTCCGACGGCTTCGCGGTCCAGTACCGGCGCTTCTCCGCGCTCGGCGAGGCCCAGGGCCCCCGCGTGGTCGCCAACCGCACCTGGACGGGCGACCAGACGAAGCCCGTCATACGGGCGCTGGGTGGGGCGACCCTCCTGGTGGGGTGGCAGTCCGGGGGCGGCCAAGATGGGGACGGCTTGGGCGTCTACTACCGGCTCGTGTCGGCCTTCTGAGCCCGGGCCATCGGGGGTTACGGCGTTGGGCGACGGCCCCAGGGGGGGCCGACGCCCCGGTGGCTCACGCTGCCTCACCGGCCCAGATCTCCAAGAAGGGTCTGGGGATGACGAGCACGGGCACCTTGGATCGCTTGGCGACGCGCTCCGCGGTGCTGCCGAGCAGGAGCTCGCCCAGGGAGTCGCGCCCGGTGGCGGGCAGGGCGATGAGGTCGGCCTTCTCGATCGCCGCTGCCTCGACGATGCCGTCGCCCGGGTTCCCACCGACGATGACCATAGGCCAGAAGCGACCGTCGCCCACGGCCTCGAGCTCGCGCCGCAGCCCCTGGTCGTAGCGCTCCTTGAGGACGTCGATCTCGTCGCCTGGGAGGGCGAGCGCCTGCTCCGAGTCCGTGACGGGGTGGAGGGTGGGGAGGCGCACGACCTGGACGGCGGTGACCCGCGCATCCAGGCGTTGGGCTAACGCCGACACGGCGCGGAGCCCTGGGCGGCTGGTGGGGCCGAGGTCGGTCGCCGTGAGGACGTGCCGATACTGGGGCAACTCGGCCGGGGGCTCCTCGGGGTCGGTGTCGCACTGGTGGACCACGAGGACTGGGCACACGCCCAGGCGGAGGACGCGCTTGGTGGTGGATCCCAGCAGGAGCTGCTCCAGGCGCCCGCGGTTGCGCTTCACCATGACGACGAGGTCGGGCTGGTTGGCCTCCACCCAGCCCGCGAAGATGTTCTTGAGAGAGCCGGGCACCATCTCGACCTTCACGTCCACGCCCAGGCGGGCGAAGTCGGCCTCCGCCTGGCGAATCCGCTCGGCACGCACGGTCCGCGCCGTGTCCAGGTAGGCCGCCAGCGCCGTGTGATCGTGGTAGCCGTGGTCCAGGTCGTCCGCGTGGAGCAGCGTCACCTTGGCCCCGAACGTCCGCGCGAGGGACGCGGCGTGGGGGTAGGACTGCCGGGCGGCGGGCGAGAGGTTGCTCGCGACGACGATGTGGTTGAGCTTCATGGCGTGCCTCCTCCCCCGGTTGGGGGCGCCTCCCGCGGCCGGACGCTCTCCGGGCGAGGGGGCTCGGCGCGGAGAGGGGGCGGAGCGGGCGCAGCTTGGGTGGGTAGGGCTCCATGGTGAGCCCCGGCGCCGTTTGGGACAAGGGCAGGGGGGGCCCCCCGATCCGCCACCTACTCTGGGATTCGGCTTTGGATCCCGCGTGTGGG
>CAYZID010000099.1:0-19210 GCA_964478315.1 uncultured Myxococcales bacterium
TGCCCAAACGCGGCCTCCTGCGCCTCGGTCCTCAGAGCAGGTGGCGGATCGGGGCTGTGCCCAAGCCTGGCACGCAATCTAGCGTCCGGCAGCGGGCTTCGTCTTCACCGGATCTCCACGCGCCCCGGCATCGCCGCCATGACCTGCCCACCCGCCAAGGTGCGCAGCAGTTCCACGGCCCGCGCAGCCTCGCCCAACCACCCGCCGGCCCCCAGGCCAACCTCCGGCGCGACGGCCTGGGTCGCCCGCGCACCGCCGAAGACGGCGCCCAGGCGCGCCAGGACCCCCACTCGGCCGGGCCGGTACTCCACGCGGATCGGCTCGCGGTTAGCACCCGCGCGCCGTCGCACCTCCTCGACGGCGTCCCACAGCCCCCCCTCCGCGTCCACGAGGCCTCGCTCCAGGGCGGCCTCGCCGTCATACACCCTCCCGCGGGCAGCGGCGCGCGCCACGGCAGGGCGCAAGTGCCGCCCTCTCGCGACGAGGTTCACGAAGCGGTCGTAGTAGGCCCCGAGACGCTTTCGGGCCCTCGCGCGCTCGCCGGGCGTCCAGGGGCGGTACCAACTCGTGGCGTCCGCGCTGGGTGAGGTCTTGTCCGTGTAGGTGTCCACGCCCAGACGTTGGAGGAGAGCGCTGAGATCGGCCTTGCCGGTGAAGATGCCGATGCTGCCGGTGATGCTCAGGGGCGTGGACAGCACCCGCGGTGCCCCCACGGCCAGGTAGTAGCCACCGCTGGCGGCCACCTCGCCGAAGCTCACCACGAGCGGCTTGCGGCGAGCGGCCTCGACGACGGCGCGGTACATGCGGTCACTGGCCAACGCGGCCCCGCCGTGGCTCGCGACGCGCACGACGATCCCCGCGACGGACGGGTCCGCGGCCGCCGCCTCCAAGGCACTCACGAAGGACCTGTCCCCGGTGCGCGCACCGCCCACGAAGGGGATGGGCAGGGGGAGCCCCTGGGTCGTGGGCCCATCCACGATGGTCCCCACGACGGGCACGATGGCGACGACTCGGCTCCCGCCCCACCGCGCCCAAGCGCGGGCGGGAGGACGATAGCGGGTGACGAGACGTGGGCGGAACCCCAGAAAGTCGCGCATGTCCGCCACGAGGTCGGCCTCGTCCACGAGGGCGTCCACGAGGCCGACGTCCAGGGCCATCTTCATGGTGAGCGGCGCCTCCCGGAGCGTGGCCCGGAGGCGCTGGGGGGTCTGGCGTCGCCCCTGGCTCACGGCCTCCATCCACGCGCGGTCGAAGGCCTCCAGCAGGGCCCGCGTCTGCTCCCGCGCGGGGGCCGAGGGGCCCCGACGCGTGAAAGCCTCGGGGGCGGACTTGTAGTCCTCGTAGCGGACGATCTCGGCGCGCACGCCCAGCCTGTCCAGCAGGGTTCGGAAGTAGGTCCAGGTGATGGACAGCCCCGCCGCCATGACGACCCCGGCGGGGTGAAGGGTCGTGCGGTCAGCGCCCGAGGCGAGATAGAGGGCGCGCATGTCGGCCACGGCGAGGTGGACCATGACCCGCTTGCCGCGGCGACGGAGCCGGAGGAACGCCTGGCGCAGCTCCCAGCACTGGGCCCACCCGGGCGCAGCGTCCACGCGGACGAGCACGCCGGCCACCGAGGGATCCCGCGAGGCCATGTCCAGCACCGCGAGCCACTGAAGGATCGTGGGGCGCTCGGGGCTCAGCAACGACGACGCCGGGCGCTCGGCCAGGGGGCCGGCCAAGCGGACGTCGAGCACGCGCCCGTCGGGCTCGCACAGCGGAGCCCGGCGGGCGGTGCCGGCGGTGAGCAACAGAGACGCGGCCTGGGCACGCCCGGCGGGCGCCTCCCCGCCGCTCGGGACACGGCCACCGAAGCCTGCGCCCAGCCGAAACGCCCCCTGGGTGAGCCCCAGCGCCACCCCCCACTCCACCGCGTCCCCCTCGCCGGGCGTCGCGCGGTAGCGGGCGTACGTCCCCAAGCTGAACCCGTCCACCGGGAGAACATGGGCGCCAAGGTCCACCGCCCAGCCCCCTCCGTCGAGGAGCTCCTTGCGCCCCCCCATGAGGAAGCTGACGCGCTCGGTGGCGGGACGCACGCCGACCGCGAGGCGGATCTCGGTGGGGAGGATCTCCTCGTCCGGGAGCTTCGGCGTGTTGAGGCGGTCCAGGCTGACAGCGAAGGACAAAGCCCGAGCCGGGCGGATGGTCGTGGAGAGAGACCAAGCCGCGTAGGCGTCCACGCGAGCGTCCACATCGCTGAACAGGCCGTTCCAGCCCAGCCCCACCGACACGTAGTCGCTAAGGCGCGCAGCGAGCGCCAGGTCCAAGCGGTGCACGGACGCCTGGGGTTCGTGCCGCACGGGGAAGAACGAGTAGGCGAGCCCCCCGTACACGGGCCCCAAGTGCCCGGCGCCGAGCCAGGTGAGGTGCCCCCCTCCGCGCTCGAAGTCGGTGGGGATCTGCCCCGCGACGCCCGCCTCGGCGCCCTCCAGGAAGGCCAACCCCGCAGGGTGGAACGAGGTGGCCTCGACACCATCCGCTTCGGCCGGGGACACCCACGGGTAGGCCGGTGCGAGCGGAAGCCGCGAGGGAGCGGCGCCCATGGCGGCCCCCCCGCAAAGGGTGTGAAGAAGCAGCAGCGCCACGGCGAGCGCCAGGCGACGGCGAGACCCCAAGGAGCACTGGACGCGGGGTGGAGAGGCGGCCATGAGCGAACCGGGCACGGGAGCTCCTGTCGTGGGACGTCGGTCGTGTGACGGCACGGGGGGCGAGAGTCACCCCGATGCCTCGGGCACCGAACGGAGCCCGAGGCCCAGGCGCGTTGGGGCCCACCGAGGCGACATCTTGGGCCATGACCTCGCCGTGGGCAATCCGACGATGATGCGAGCAGGGCCCAGCAGGGACAGGCGGCCGGTCTCCGCGGCCAAGCCTCGCGACCACACCAACGCATGCGGGAGTTGACGCCACCCGGCGCTTCCACTACCACGCGGCAAGCCACGGTGCCGGCGCGGGAGCCTGCGGATGCTGTTCAATAGCCTGGAGTACGCGATCTTCTTGGTCGTCGTGTTCCTCGTGTATTGGGCGCTGGCCCGGCGCGACCTCCTGCGCATCGTGTTCCTCACGGTAGCCAGCTACCTCTTCTACGCGGCGTCCAACCCCTGGTTCTTGCTGCTGCTCGTCGCGTCCACGCTGACCGACTACACGGCGGGCCTCCAGATGGTCGCGGCGGAGGCCCAAGGACGCCCGCGCAAGAAGAAGGCGTGGCTCATCGTGAGCCTGGTCGTGAACCTCGGCCTCCTGGGCGTCTTCAAGTACGCCAACTTCTTCTACGAGTCCGCCGTGAGCCTCAGCAACGCGGTGGCGGGCACGGACTACGTCTTCCAGCGGCTACAGATCATGCTGCCCGCGGGGATCAGCTTCTACACGTTCCAGACGATGAGCTACTCCATCGATCTGTATCGCGGCCGCTGCGCCCCTGAACGGAGCTTCCTGCGCTTCGCCTTCTTCGTGGGGTACTTCCCCCAGCTCGTCGCGGGCCCCATCGTCCGCGCCGTGGACTTCCTGCCGCAGATCGGGCGGCGGCCCTTCCTGTCGCGCGGGCAGGTGAGCCGCGCCCTGTGGCTCATCGGCATCGGGCTGTTCAAGAAGGCCATCGCCGACTACCTGGGCCTCAACATGGTGGACCGGGTCTTCGACCGCGTGGGCGCCTTCGGCCCCCTGGACACGATGCTGGGGCTCTACGGCTACACGATGCAGGTGTACCTGGACTTCTCCGCCTACTCGGACATCGCGATCGGCTCGGCCCTCCTGTTCGGATTCCACCTCCCGGACAACTTCGACCGGCCCTACATGGCCACGAGCATCCAGGACTTCTGGAGACGCTGGCACAAGACCCTGGGCTCGTGGCTCCGCGACTACCTCTACTATCCCCTTGGGGGCTCGCGGAACGGAGCCTGGGCGACCTACCGCAACCTCTTCATCACGTTCATCCTCATCGGCCTGTGGCACGGCGCGAGCTGGACCTTCGTGGTCTACGGCGCCCTACACGCCACGGCCATGAGCGTCCACCGCTTCGTGCGGGTGAACATCGCCGGGCGCAAGAAGCCCAAGCTCACCGCCTGGGGCTGGGTGTGGCGCGTGACCCTGACGCTGCACTTCGTGGTCTTGGCCCGCGTGCTCTTCCGCTCCCAGACCTTCGCCCAAGCCGGCGCCATGTTCGACCTCCTCCTCCACGGCTCCTGGGCGACCGACCTCCAGCGCTACGTGCAAGGAAACGGCGCGCACTCCACGACGTTGCTCCTCCTGCTGGCCGGGACGTTCCTCGTCCACTGGACGCCGCGGCGCTGGGTGCGCGCGCTGGGAGACGTCTTCGAGAGCTGGCCAGCGCTCGCCCAAGGCGCCGCCCTCGCCGCCGCCCTCCTGGCCATCAGCCACATCGCCTCGGACGCGGCACCCTTCATCTATTTCCAGTTCTAGTTCCCCGTCCCGCTTCTCGTTCCGGTCCCCGTTCCAGTTCTAGCTTCCGTTTCCCTCCAACCACGGCGGCCGCGCCCCGCGACCGCCTCCCCGCCCCGCGGAGACACGCCCCCTCATGGCCTCCTTCGACGAGATCCAGGTCCCCGACGGCACGCCACCGCCCGACTGGGAGACCGCGGGCAAGCTGCCGCCCGGCGTCCGCCCGGCGTTGGTGGCTGGGTTGGGGGCGCTCCTCGTGGTGGCCCTCCCCTACACTTGGTCGCCGGACCAGTGCGCCGACACCCCCATGGGGCGCGTGTGCGCGAGCGACCTCCAGGTGTGGGTGTCGGGAGACCCCCTGCCCTTCTCCCAGCACTTCCGTACCGACGGCGTGGCCCCAGGGACGGCCGAGGCCTCGGGCGGCGTGGCGGCTACGGCGAAGCTCAGCGCGGCCGAAGAGCAGCTCCTCGCCGAGACGGCGGACCTGGATGACGCCCAGGCCCCGACGAAAGGTCACGGTATCCATGTGGCGCCCCCCTCCCCTCCGAGCGAGGCTCCCCACGCGAGCGGTCCCTCCCCGGACGCCGCCGCGCAGGTCGTCGCGCCGGACGTCGGCCCCACCTCCCCGCCCCGAGTCACGGGAGATCCCGCCAAGCGCATCGTCGTCCCCCCAAGCGAGTACGCGGGCGTGAAGGTGACCATCGAAGACCCCACGGGGGCGATGCGACACTTCTACGCCTCCCTGGCGAAGACGGCGTTGGGGCGTCCGGGCGCGGTGACGCGGATCTCCCACTGGGGAGACTCGACGATCGCCGCCGATGGGCTCACGTCGGTGACGCGCCAGCTCCTCCAGCGCGAGCTCGGGGACGCCGGGCACGGCTACATCCTGGTGGAGCCCGGCACGGACTGGTACGTGCAAAAGGGCGTGGAGTACGAACGCAAAGGCTGGCGTTCTTGGAAGATCATCGACGCTGGCGCCAAAGACGCCCACTACGGCTTCGGAGGGGTCTCGGCCTTGGGCTACCTGGGCGCCTGGGCTCGTTACGCCACGGCGGAGAGCGGCCCCGTGGGGCGCGCGGTCAGCCGTTTCGAGATCTACTACGCGCGAGGCAAGCGCTACGGAAAGCTCAGCTACGCGGTGGACGGCGCAGAGCCCACCGTCTTGGACACGCGCGCCGACTCGCTCACCGACGCCTTCCAGATCATCGACGTCCCCGACGGCCCGCACGAGCTCAAGATCCGGTCGGCCGGAGACGGCCCCGTTCGCGTCTACGGGGTGACGATGGAGCGCGCGGGCCCCGGCGTCGTGTACGACTGCATCGGGCTCGTCGGAGCCCGGGGCTCCCGGATGCTCAACATGGACCCAGCGCACTTCCGGCGCCAGGTCCAGCACCGCAAGCCGGACCTCATGATCATCGCCTTCGGCGGCAACGAGCTGGTGGACGAGGGCATGAGCATGACCTGGTACCGCAAGCGCTTCGTGGACGTGGTGCGCCTCTACCGCCAGGCGGCACCCCAAGCGTCTTGCGTCGTCATGTCTCCCATCGACCACGGCGAGAAGCACCGCGGGCGCATCCGCACGAAGCCCGACCTCCTGAAGATGATCCCCGTGCAGCGCGAGGTGGCCCTGGCCGAGGGCTGCGCCTTCTTCAGCATCTTCGACGCCATGGGGGGCGAGGGCTCCATGGGGCGGTGGTACCGCTCCAAGCCCCGCCTGGGTTGGGCCGACCTGTCCCACGCGACGCGCGAAGGGGCGCGGGTCTTGGGCTCGCTGTGGTACAAGGCCCTCATGAAGGGCTTTGCGGACTACATCGAGAGCCTCTAACCCCCTGTCATCCCACCCGCGCAAACAACCAGGAAGGCAGAACTCACGATGCAACGGAATGCACTCCGTTCGCCCCTCGTCGGGGCCCTCTTGGCCGCCGGACTCCTCCTCGCCCCCTCGCCGTCCAGCGCCCACCCAGCACGCGGCGGAGACTTTGGCCTGGGGCTCATCCTCAACGAGCCCTCGGGGCTCACGGGGAAGTACTTCCTCTCCAAGCGGGACGCCATCGACTTCCACCTGGGCTCCGCGGGCTGGGCGGGCAACTGGGGCGGCGTGGGCCTCTACGGCGACTACCTGTTCCACTTCGACACGGGCCTGCGCAGCTCGGTCCTCGCCATGCCCCTGTACGTCGGACCGGGCCTGGGGTTGATCCTCAACACCAACCGCACCCGCTACTGCACGAAGTTCGGATGCTACTACTACGATGACGGCCGCGCGAGCGTGTGGCTCGCGGCGCGCGTCCCGTTGGGGCTCGCGCTGTGGTTCAAACGCTTCGCTGGCGAGCTGTTCCTGGAGGTCGTCCCCACGATCTACGTCCTCCCTGGGGCCTACTTCGACCTCCAAGGGGCCCTGGGCTTCCGTTTCTACTTCTGATCCGCACCCGCTCTCCGCTGCGCCGGTTCGGAGCCACGCCCGCCGCTCGGCGCGCCCGGGCTGGGCGGGCGTCCGCGCCCGTTGGGGCGCTCCCCGGGTTGCGTGACGAGGTGCGGCGCGAGGCCCCGACCCGCCACGTGCTCTGCGGACCGAGGCGCAGGAGGCCGCATCTGGGCAAGAAGGCAAGCGGCTGGGCGCGGAGGCGTGGCCCCGCCACGTCGAGCACCCAGACGTGCAGCCCGACGCCGCCCACACGCGGGAGCCAAAGCCGAATCCCAGAGTAGGTGGCGGATCGGGGCGAGGATGCCCCGCGCACGGCCTCGGTGCGTGCGGCTGCGGAGGATTCGGCTTCCCGCGCCCCGCTCCCTGTGGTAACGACCCCGCGCCCGGTTCGGGGGGGGCCGCCCCCCCTGCCCATAACTTTCTGGAATCGCAAGAAACCACGGAGGGTTCGATGGCCACGATTGGAGTCCCCCGCGAGGTGTTCCCGGGTGAGCGGCGCGTAGCCGCCACGCCCGAGAGCATCGCGCGCTTGCAGAAGCTCGGCTTCGAGGTCTCGGTGGAGAGCGGCGCTGGCGCCGAAGCAGGCTTCACCGACGAGGTCTACGCGGAGGCTGGCGCCAAGGTGGTCGACGACCCCAAGGACCTGTGGGCCGCCGCGGACATCGTCCTCAAGGTCCGCGCCCCCATGGAGCGCCCGGACATGCCCGGCGTCCACGAGGCCGACTGGCTCAAGGCTGGCGCTACGCTGGTGTCCTTCATCTGGCCTGCCTCCAACGAGGATCTGGTCAAGCGGCTCGCGGCGCGCAACGCCACGGTCTTCGCCATGGACCAGGTGCCGCGCATCACCCGCGCCCAGAAGATGGACGCCCTGTCGTCCATGGCGAACATCGCGGGCTACCGGGCCGTGGTCGAGGCCGCCCACCGGTACGGGAGCTTCTTCACGGCGCAGATGACCGCCGCCGGCAGCCTCCCGCCCGCCAAGGTCCTCATCATCGGAGCCGGCGTGGCGGGCCTCGCCGCCATCGGCGCAGCCCGCGGGCTGGGGGCCATCGTGCGAGCCTTCGACACGCGCGCCGCCACGAAGGACCAGGTCAAGAGCCTGGGCGCGGAGTTCCTCGAGGTGGACATCGAGGAGTCCGGCGAGGGCGGCGGCGGCTACGCCAAGGTCATGTCCAAGGAGTTCATCGAGGCGGAGATGGCGCTCTTCCAGGAGCAGGCCAAGGAGGTGGACATCGTCATCACGACGGCGCTCATCCCCGGGCGCCCGGCGCCTCGCCTGTGGACGGAGGACCACCTCAAGGCCATGAAGCCAGGCTCCGTGGTCGTGGATCTGGCGGCCGAGCAGGGCGGCAACTGCGACGTCACCGAGAACGGCAAGATCGTCGAGTACCAGGGCGTGAGCGTCATCGGCTACTCCGACATGCCCAGCCGGCTTCCGCGCGTGGCCAGTCGCCTGTACGGCATGAACCTGGTCCACTTCCTCGACGACCTGGTCGAGGACGGCGCGGTGGTCATCGACCTCGACAACGAGGTCACGCGCGGCTCGATCATCTGCCGAGAGGGCGAGGTCCTCTGGCCCCCGCCCAAGAAAGAGGCGCCCCCAGCGCCCAAGCCCGCCCCCGCCCCGGCGGCCGCCAAGCCCGAGGTCGTGGAGGCGTCCGCGCCCGCCGAGGAGCCCAAGCCCAAGTCGTCCTGGCTCTCCATCGTCTTCGGCCTCGCGCTGGTGGGCCTGTGGGCCTGGGCCCGGTTCGCCACAGACGGCCAGCCGGCCAGCGCCCAGACCACGACCTTCGTCCAGCACCTGACCGTCTTCGTCCTGGCCATCTTCGTGGGCTGGCAGGTCGTTTGGAACGTCACCGCGGCGCTCCACACGCCCCTCATGAGCGTCACCAACGCCATCAGCGGCATCATCATCCTGGGAGGCATGCTCCAGGTGGGAGACACCCTGGACGCGCCGGCCATCTTGGGCCTCATCGCCGCGCTCATCGCCACGATCAACATCGCCGGCGGCTTCCTGGTCACCCAGCGCATGCTGGCCATGTTCCGCAAGTAAGGGAGGGCGAACACCATGGAGACTGTGCTTCTATCGTTGGCCTACCTGGTCGCCGCCGTCCTGTTCATCCTCAGCCTCCGCGGCCTCTCCAGCCAGGAGACGGCCAGGCGGGGCAACCTCTATGGGATCTTGGGCATGGTCATCGCCATGTCGGTCACCTTCGGCGTGGACACGCTGGGCAACGCTCCACTGTTGCTGGGCGCCATCGTCATCGGCGCCGCCATCGGCGCCATCCTCGCCAAGCGCGTCGCCATGACGGCCATGCCCGAGTTGGTCGCCATGCTCCACAGCTTCGTAGGGGCGGCGGCGGTCATCGTGGGCTTCGCGAGCTTCCTGGAGCACGGCGCCGAAGCCGGGGCCGTGCACCTCATCGAGGTCTACATCGACATCTTCATCGGTGCCCTGACCTTCACGGGCTCCATCATCGCCTTCCTGAAGCTCCGCGGCTCCGTCTCGGGTACCCCCCTCATCCTCCCAGCGCGGCACCTCCTCAACCTGGGCGTGGTCATCGCCTCCGTCGTCCTGGCGGTCCCCTACGTGGGAGCCACGGGCACGGACGGCCTCACGCCCCTTCTCGTCATGAGCGTCCTGTCGGGGCTCCTGGGTATCCACCTCGTCATGGCGATCGGCGGCGCCGACATGCCGGTCGTGGTCTCCATGCTCAACAGCTACTCCGGGTGGACCGCCGCGGCGGCCGGCTTCATGCTGGGCAATGACCTCCTCATCGTCACGGGCGCCCTCGTGGGCTCCAGCGGCGCCATCCTCTCGGTCATCATGTGCCGAGCCATGAACCGCTCCATCTGGAACGTCATCTTCGGTGGCTTCGGAGCCAAGCCCACGAAGAAGGCGGCCGGCGGGGGCGGGGGCGGGGGCGGAACCCTGGACGTCAACGAGTTCGACGTGGACACGACGGCCCGCAAGCTCCTGGAGGCCAAGGAGGTCATCATCGTGCCCGGGTACGGCATGGCGGTGGCCCGTGCCCAGCACGCGGTGCGCGAGATCACCGACTTCCTCCGCGCACGGGGTACGAACGTCCGCTTCGCCATCCACCCCGTAGCGGGGCGCCTCCCCGGGCACATGAACGTGCTGCTCGCCGAGGCGAGCGTCCCCTACGACATCGTCCTGGAGATGGACGAGATCAACGAGGATTTCCCCAAGACACACGTCTCGCTCATCATCGGCGCCAACGACATCGTCAATCCCGGGGCGGAGACGGACGAGTCGAGCCCCATCTACGGCATGCCCGTGCTCCGGCCCTGGCTGTCGGACCAGGTGGTCATCTGCAAGCGCAGCCGCCGCGCGGGCTACGCAGGCGTCGACAACCCCCTGTTCTACAACGAGAACACAGCCATGCTCTTCGGCGATGCCAAGGAGATGATGGAGAAGATCGCGACGTCGCTGCGCAACCAAGCGGACAGCGTGGCGCCGCCCAAGGCTGCATAGCGCCGTCCAAGGCGGAACCACGACGCTCCGCCGCCGCCGCGGGGAAGACGCGAACGTTCGACGTTCGCCCACGAGACGCGCACGAGGTACACTCGTGCGCGTCTCGTCGCATTGTTGGGGGGAGGACCTGTCCGTGCTCGCACCGCGCAAGAACGTAGACGGAAGCCCACCGTCCACGGCCTCCCTCGGGAGCGCTTTCTTCGGCGTCGTGCTCGTGGGCCTAGCGACCACCTTGGGTGCGGGCTGTGAGGCCCTGGACGGAGCCCCCGAGGGGGCCACCGTCCGGTTCGACAGACATGCGGAGAGCGCGGGGGCGCACGTGTTCCCCAGCGACCTGTACGCCTCCACCGAAGGCCCCTCCCTGGGCGTGCTGGCGGGGTTCGGCGCCAAGCCCCTGGCGGCCATGCCCTTCTTGGACCAGCTCCGCGTCGCTCGCGCGCAGGGCGTCGCGCCGGGTCAGCCGATCCGCGTCCCTGTATCGGGAGGGCCACCGGCAGCCTGGGTCGAGGACGGGGCCCCGGGCCACTCGGTGGCCGACGCCGTGCGGCTGTACGCCCTGGGCGACGAGGGCGGTGGCGACGCCGTGCGGCGCCTGGCCCTCGCGGAGTGCTCGGTCCGGCGGGGAACCCACAGCCTCGTGTGCCGCCCCGAGACC
Organism: uncultured Myxococcales bacterium; assembly: GCA_964478315.1. Classification (GTDB taxonomy): domain Bacteria; phylum Myxococcota_A; class UBA9042; order PHBI01; family JAAZYN01; genus CAYZID01. The sequence goes on from CAYZID010000099.1 coordinate 11,008, forward strand.
CCGCTCACACCGGGTCGCTACGCGGTGGCGGTGCTCGCCCACCGCTTGCGCACGTTCAGCGGCGGAGAGCTCCGCGCTTCGGCCGACTACGCCGCCGTCCAGGAGCAGGGCGATCCCACCACCGACGAGAGCTTCGCGCGGGTCGCCGCGGCCGACCCGGACATCTCCAGCCGAGACGACACGGTCGCGTACTTCGAGTACACGGTGGCCGACGTCATCGCCGAGACCCGCGCCCTGCGCGACGCCGTCGCCGGGGAGCTCCCCGTCTGGCGGCCCGACCTGGAGGCTGCCGCTCCCATCACCGTGACGGCGTACGCGGGCATCGGGCCGGGCGGCCGGGAGCTCGCGGCCCGCGCCGAGCACGTCTCGCCCGGGGTCCAGGGGGTCGCGGCCGCGCTGGCCCAGGCACACCTCCACCTGCCGTCCGACGTCGCGCGCGAGTCCACGCGGGGTGTGGGCGTCGTCGTCACGGGGTGGCTCTCCTCCCCACACTTCCTCGTAGCTGACGACCGGGGCTCGGTGGACGCCCCTTGGCTGTTCGCGACCATGCGAGGCCGTGACGCGACGGCGCCCATCTCCGCCGACAACCCCCCCGTCCTCGACACCCGGGCACCTTTCCATCCCCTACCCTATGTCGCCTTCTTTCCTGCACCGAGCCCGCCCTCGGGCGCGCCGCTCGACGTGGTGGTGGCCATCCACGGCTTTCGCCTGAGCAAGGAGGTCTGGGCCTCCCTCGCGGCCGCGGTTTGCTCCAGCGGGCGGGCGCTCATCGCCATCGACAACTACCAGCACGGCGCCCGCCAGCACGACGTGCCCTACCCCGAGGGCGCGTTCGCGACCAAGAAGGACGAGCTGCTGGCCGGCGAAGGGGTCTCCTTCCCGGATCCCTTTTTGAACCCCACGTTCCTCGCCCGCACGCGCGACAAGTGGCGTCAGAGCCTCCTGGACCAGCTCGCCCTCGTGCGCCTGCTGGCCGCGGCAGACGGGACCCGGGGGGAGATCGACCTCGACGGCGACGGGGTGGCAGACCACTACGGCTCCATCTCGATCGTCGGGCAGAGCCTGGGCGGGATCCTCGGGACCACCCTCGCCGCCCTGGAGCCGCGGGTGGCCCGAGCCGTCCTGAGCGTCCCGGGAGGCGGGCTCAGCGGCGTCGCCCGCGAGAGCCGGACGCTCGGCACCGAGCTGGATCTCCTGCTGCTAGCCACGGCGCACGCGCCTGACGTGGGGCTCCTGCGAGACCAGACGCGGAACCTCATCCGGGGGACCGACGACCGCGAGCTGTTGGACGCCGTGGTCGAGACGATCCTCGCGCCCATCGACCCGCTGAGCTTCGCGCCGGACCTCCTGTCCGGACGGCTGCGAGGTGGCGAGCCCCCCCGCGTCCTCTTCCAGCTCGCCCACGACGACCCGTGGATCCCCAACAGCGCCAGCGCCCGCCTCATGCGAGCGGTCGCCGTGGGTGCGCCCGCCCAGGGCACCTTTGGGCTCGTCCTCCACGACGGTCAGACCGAACCCCTGTTCCCGCTCGGCGACGTGCCCGCGGTGGCAGAGTCCGCGAGCCCCCCGCCGTCCCGCGTCACCGAGTGGGAGGCCGGTCACGAGATGATCTTCGACTTCGTGGATCCCGCGGTCACGCGCGCCGCGCAACGAGAGCTCGTGGAGTTCCTCGACGCTCCGTAGGAGCCTGCCGACGCCTACCGCGAGCGTCTGTGGAGAGCAGCATCGAGGGCGCCGCGCCGGGGCCTCACTGAAAGAGGGGCGGCGGCGCGTCCACGCGGGCCGTGCGGGGGAGCCGCTCCATGAGGGCGTCCCAGAACAGGGCCGCGATGCGCGCGTAGCCCGCGCTTGTGAAGTGGACGTAGTCCCGAGCGCCCAGGCGCGGCTCGGAGCGCACCCAGCGCAGCATGGACAGGTCGCCCCCCATCATGGCCGCCCAGTCCCAGTAGGCGCAGCCGTGGGCGTGGGCCACGCGCCGCTGGGCGGCGATCACCTGCCCCTGACGCGGGCGAGGGAGAAACCGAAGATCGGGGTCGTACCCCAACCGCTTGCGCTCGGCCTTGCGCCGCGCCTCCCACTTCGCACGCGCCCGACGTCCGGTGGGTGGGGTGGGCTTCACCTTGATGGGCCGGTCCGAGGGGCCCACGTAGACGCAGCTCGCCTGGGGGACGAGCGACCGCACGCGGCTCACGACGAGGTCCAGGCGCGCCTCGTATCGGTCGATGGGGTCCCCGTCGTCCCCGATGGCGTTCGTCCCGTAGGCGAGGATGACCAGGTCGGGCGCCCGGCGTGTGATGTGCTCGGCGAAGATCCGCGGGTCCCACTCGAGTTGCGCCGACGCGCGCGCTCCGTTGATGCCCAGGGAGTCCACCACCACACCCGGCTCATCGCGCTCCAACGACACACCGAACAAGCGCACCGGGCCGTCCCCCTTGGGGCGCAGCTCGATGTCGTGGGGGCCCGCCTCGACCTGGAAGCGCGCGTATCCCGGCGCTCCCTCGCGTCCGCGCGTGGGCACCCGCCTCCACCGACGCTCGCCGTCCAGGCGCACCAGGAGGTGTCCGCCGCGGGGTTGCTTCCACAGGTAGATCTCGACCTCGTCCACGCTCCGCCCAAAGAGCGTCTTGGGGGCCGTGGCCACGCGGCACGAGGCCCTGCGGTCGGCGGACTCGAAGGCGCACCCCGCGAGTCCGTAGAGACCCTCGTCGTCGTTGTGGGAGGCGCTCACCCAGTACGACCGCCAGCCGTCCGTGCACCCCAGATCCACGTCGCGGTGCGTGTAGTTGTGCCAGGGGAGCGCGGGAACGACGAAGCCCGGTCCGGCGTCGCCATAGAGGGCCTGGAGGCGGTGGCGCAAGACGCTGGTGAAGCCGTCCCCTGCCACGTGGCTGGCCCCGAAGACCATCACGCGGGTCTTCTTCTCGCCGGCCTTGGTCTGCGCCAGGCTCTCGTAGAAGTGATCGAGCGCTCGCCCGGAGGGATCCGTGAGCGGCGTGGGCTGTCCCAGGTCGTCGGCTGGGACGGGCGTCGCCAGGGGAGGCACGGGGGTCACGGCGGGCGCCCCCCCGGCGCGGGCCCCCGCGGCGCCCCACCCCACACACACGGCGCACACGCCGAGCGCGACGGTGCGCAGGCGACGAGAGGGGCTCACGGGTGGGACGAGGAGGCTCATGGGCGGCTCACTATCCGGGGCCCAGGGTCGCCTGGTCAACTTCCCCGCACGCCAGCGTGTTCCCCGGGACGCCCAGGACCTGCCACGCCCGGGCACACGAGGGGAGAAGCGGGCCCAACAAGACGACGCCCGGCGTCGCCGCCTACCTCTGTCACAAGACGGGGTAGGCGGCGAGCCGGGCGCCACGGCTCAGGAGCGAGAAAGCTAGGTCTGGGGCATGGCGCCCGTGCCGCCGATGTAGAGCTCGACGAACTCATTCGCGTAGGCGTCCGCGTCCGAGAACTCGCTGATGAAGGACACGCCAGCGGGCGAGATCTCCGTCACGCCCGGCGTCGTGTCCGAGCCGGCTCCGGAGTTTCCATCCGTGCCCTTCGTCCAGGAGGACGCGAGAGCGGCGGCCGTAGCCGCCGTGCGGCGGAAGTTGGTGTCCCCGGTCGCCGGCTCCGCCACCGTGGGACCATCCAGCGTAGCGCCGGTGGCGTCCTTGAGGGTGTACGTCTCATTGCCGTTGATCTGAGGGAACGCGTTGCCGCCGTGGAAGTAGAGGACGCCCGCCGGCAACGTCACGCCCCAGTACGCCTCGAACGTGGCCTGATCGACGTTGCGGCCGATGATGATGATCGTCCCCTCGGGCACCGTCGTGTAAGCGGGGAAGGTGAAGGTTTGGAGGGAGGAGGTCTGCTCGACGGTCCAGCCCGAGATGTCCACCGCGGGGGGGGTGCACACGTCGTTCACGCAGGACGTGCCGTTGGGGTTGCCGTTGCAGTCGGCGTCGGCCAGGCACTCCACGCAAGCCGTGCCGTCCTTGCACAACGGCGCCGCGGCGTCCGTGCAGCCGGCGTTGTCCGCCGTGTCGCACAGCGTGCAGGCGTCCTCCACGCACTGCTCGCCGTTCGCGTTGCCGGCGCAGTCCGTGTCCTGCAGGCACTCCACGCAGCTCGTGCCGTCCTTGCACACCGGCGCCGCGGCGTCCGTGCAGCCGGCGTTGTTGTCGGCGGCGTCGCAGACCCTGCAGAGGTTCCCCACGCACTGCTCACCGTTGATGTTTCCAACGCAGTCCGCGTCCTCCAGGCACTCCACACAGGCAGAGTTGTTCACGCAGCGGGGGGCGAACGCGCTGCACCCGGCGTCGTCGGTGCTGTCGCAGGGGGCGCAGTTGTTGTCCACGCACTGCTCGCCCTTGGCGTTGCCCGCGCAGTCGGCATCCGTCATGCACTCGCAGATGAAGGTGCCGCCACACGTCCCATTCGTGCAGGTGTCGGGGTCCGTGCAGTCGTCGCCGTCGTCGCAGGTCGCCCCGTCCGCGGCGGTGGCCGCCTCACAGGCGCCGGTGGCCGCGTTGCACACGGGCACCTCGCAGGTCCCCACGCCGTAGCTGGAGCAGTCCACGACGGTCGCTGCGTCGTAGGTGCAGTGGTTGTTCTGGCAGGTCCAGATGCCGTTGCACTTGTCGCCGTCATCGAACTGCGCGCACTCCGCGGTCTCGGTGCAAGCGCAGACGTCCGTCGTCCCCGACACGCAGGCGCCAGCCTGGCAGGAGTCGCCGCCGGTGCAGACGTCGCCGTCGTCGCACGCCGTCCCATCGGCCACCGGCGTGGCCTCACAGGCGCCCGTGGTCGGGTTGCACGTCGGCTCGTTGCAGACGCCCGCGTCGAAGTCGGAGCAGTCCACGACGGTCGCCGCGTCGTAGGCGCAGTAGTTGTTCTGGCAGGTCCACCGACCGTTGCAGAGGTCGCCGTCGTCGAACTGCGCGCAGTCGGCGTCCTCGGTGCAGGAACAGATGTCCTCGGTACCGGGGGCGCATTCGGCGGTCTCGTTGCAGGAGTCACCCACCGTGCAGGGGTTGCCGTCGTCGCAGGGCGTGCCCACGGGCTGCTGGTCCATGACGCACAGGCCGTCGGGCTCCGTGCAGGAGGTCACGTAGCAGGTGAGGTGCTCGTCACAGGCGGGGATGGTCGCCGGGTCCACCTGGCACTGGCCGTCGATGCAGGCCAGGGTGCCGTTGCAGGCCAGGCCGTCCTCGAGGTCGGCGCAGTCGGCCGTCTCGGTACACGCGCACGCGTCCTCGGTCCCCGCCACGCAGGTGCCCCCCTGGCAGGTGTCGCCGCCCGTGCACATGTCGCCATCCTCGCAGGCGGTCCCGTCCTCCACCGTCGTCGCCTCACAGGTCCCCGTCGCGGGGTTGCACGCCAGGGTGCTGCACTCGGGGGCCTCCTGCTGGGAGCAGTCCACCTCGGAGTCCGCAAGGGGTGCGCAGTGGCCGTCCTGGCAGCTCCACACGCCGTTGCAGAAGTCCCCGTCGTCGAACTGCGTGCAGTCGGTGTCCTCCGTGCAAGCGCAAGCGTCCGTGGTCCCCGAGGTGCACACGCCGGCCTGGCAGGAGTCACCCTCGGTGCAGACGTCACCGTCGTCGCAGGCCGTGCCGTCCGCCGCCGCCACGAGGCCGCAGGTCCCGTTGGCCGGGTCGCACGCTACGACCTGGCAGGGGTCGTCGCTCGTCTCGGTGCACGTCACGACGCTGCCGTCCTTGACCACGCACTTGCGCGTGTCCTGGTCGCAGACCAGCGTCCCGTTGCACGCGTCGCCGTCCTCGTAGGCCGCGCAGTCGGCGTCCGCGAAGCACTCGCACTCGTTGGGGCCCGGGACGCAGGCGCCGTCCTGGCAGGTGTCCGGTGTCGTGCAGCTATTGGCGTCGTCGCAGGGCGCCGTGTTGTTGGCGTGCACGCACTCGCCCGTCGCGGGGTCGCACGAATCGTCGGTGCAGGGGTTGTTGTCGTCGCAGATGGCTAGCGCGTAGGCCGCACAGCTCCCCTGGACGCAATGGTACGCCTCGCACGGGGTCCACGCGGACTGGTTGCACGGCTGCCCATCAGGGGCGACGGAGGCCACGCAGGCGCCATCGGCGTCGCAGCTCCCGACCTCGCAGTCGCCCGTGAGCCCCTCGGCCTGGCAGGTCATGCCGGCCGGGGCCGTGACGGCCTCGCACGTGCCCGCGTTACACTTGGCCACCTGACAGGCCTGCAACGTGAGCTTGGCCTCACACTCGCCGTCGTAGTCGCATTCGGTCTGTGTGACCGTGACGTCGGGCGTGACCGTCCCGCTGTCGGGCTCGTTGTTGGTCGTGTCTTCGGGGCACGCGGACAGGGCCAAGAGTGCCGTGCCAGCGAAGACCCAGATGAGATGACGAAGTGTCTTGTTCATGGAACTCCCTCCAAGGTGCGGGCCGGACCTTACAAAACACACGCGCTCGCGACAAACCCTACATGCAGTTCGCTCCGCAGAACCGTCCAAGAACGGAACACTACAGAACAAATACGCGAGACACGGGAGCGCGAGCCACCGGAAGAACGGCCATCGACCGCCCCAGAGCCGGCTATTCCCCGCCGACGCCCCGCACGGTGTAGACGCGCACCGGCTCGCGCCGCCCGCGCACCTTGTGCTCGCCCTTGTCCACGAGGGGGATGCGCACGTCGCCGAGGCGCTCCACGGTCGTCGACGAGATGAGCACCGTGGTGTGCAGGTCTTTGTTCAGCGATTCCACGCGCGCGGCGGTGTTCACGGTGTCACCGATGACCGCGTACTTCGTCCTGCTGGCGCTCCCCACGTTGCCCACGACGACCTCACCGGAGTGCACACCCAAGCGCACGCGGAAGGTGGGGAGCCCCACGTCCCGCCAGAAGCGACACGTCCCGTCCTCGTCCCAGCGCATGTTCAGCTCGTCGACGACCTCCAACATCATCATGGCGGCCCGCACCGCGCGCTCGGCGTGGTCGGGCTGGTCCAGGGGCGCGCCGAAGACGGTGAGGATCGCGTCCCCCTCGAACTCGATGATGGTCCCGCGGAAGTGGTGGATGACGTCGCTCATGGCGGCGAAATACTGGTTGAGGAGCTCGATCGTCTCCTCCGGCCCCATCTGCTCGGACAGCGTGGAATAGCCGCGAATGTCGCTGAAGACGATGGTCACGTCCCGGAGCTCGCCACCCAGGTTGAGCTGGTGCTGGTCGTCGAGGATCTCCTCCACGACGTCCGGCGCCACGTAGCGGCTGAAAACCTGCCGGACGTGCTCGGCCTCCGCGCGCGTCTTGCTCAGCGCCGTCTGGACGCTCGCCAGCTCGCTGCGGAGGCGCACGATCTCGAACGCCCCGCGGTCCATGAGCCCGCCGTCCGACAACTCCGGTTGGCGACGCAAGGCCCAGGAGAGATAGACGCTCGCGGGGACCGCCGCCGCCACGCCCGCCGTGAGCTTCCCCACGAGCTGACCGGCGAAGACGGACGGGTCGAAGCTCCCGGACAGCCCCCCGTACACGACGGCGTCGGTGGCCATCCCGGCGAGGAGCGCGAGGGAGAGCGCCAGCACGGTGGGGACCGCGCGTGAGAAGTTGGTGAGAGCCTGAAACGCCACGATGATGACGAACCCGTCCAGCGAGAGGGCGACGGTGGACACGAGGCTCGGCAAGAGCTTGGGGTGCAGCCATCCGGACCGCCCGTACTGGCTGAGGTCCAGCCCGGAGGCCACGAGGTGCTCGGCGAGGAGGAACCGCAGGAGGAACAGGACCAGGCTAGCCACGGCCAGAGCCCCGATGAGGCGCCGCGTCTTCCCCACGCCCTCCAGGACGTAGACCAGCACGAGCCCCTCCAGCACGAGGGGCATGTAGTAGATCGACTGGAAGGGGACGGAGGTCTCGCCCAAGACCGGCGCGAGCAGGCGCATGCGGCCGCCGATCGCCACAAAGGTAATGAGAAGCCCCAGCGTCAGGTACAGCGGCCCCAGGCCCAGCCGCCCACGGAGCGCCATGAGCCCCACGACCAGCGAGCTCAGCGCGGCGATCTCCAAGTGGAACGTGAGCACATCCATCGCCCACGAGGGTACCCGGTCTCGGGATGTCCCGCGACCCGCCCCAGATCCGCCACCTACTCTGGTTCCCATCCTGAAAAGTCTCCCGTCGCCGCGACGGCCGCTGCACGCACCATGCGCGTCCCCCCAGATCCGCCACCTACTCTGGGATTCGGCTTTGGATCCCGCGTGTGGGC
>CAYZID010000100.1:0-18791 GCA_964478315.1 uncultured Myxococcales bacterium
CCGCTCGACGTGACGCAGCCACGCCTCCGCGCCCAGCCGCTTGCCTCCTTGCCCAAACGCGGCCTCCTGCGCCTCGGTCCGCAGAGCAGGTGGCGGATCGGGGGCACCGCGGCGCGGGTGTCGTCCTCGGGGCTCATGCGCGTGGTCTGAGTGGAGGGGGGAGCGCCCCGTCTACCTCGTTCCCATCCTGAAAAGCCTCCCGTCGCCGCGACGGCCGCTGCACGCACCATGCGCGTCCCCGCAACCACTTGAAGTAGCGCTGCTACTCCGGCGGGTTGCGTGAACGCACCTGGCACGCACATCGACTCGCCGTGGCTCGGTCCGCCTTTTCAGGATGGGAACTACCTCGTGCTGGTCGCTAGAAGCTTGATTCACAAGGGCGGACCGAGCCAGGCGCCGCGTCGTGATTTCAGGTGGTTTCGCGAGGAGGGATCGTGCTGGTGGCACGTGACCGACGAGCGGAACCGCCTGGAATCACAAGAGCAAGCCTGGCGACGGGAGACGTTGTGAATCATGCTTCTAGAAGCATGATGCAGAACCCGGACCGAGCGGGCGCGAGCGAGGGTGGTGCGGCCGTGGTCGCCCAAGCCCGAAGGACTGGCCGTAGTCAATTCGAGGGCTTGGGCGGCCGCGGACGCGCCGCCATCGCCGCGAGTCGCGACGGGAGGGGGCTGTGAATCATGCTTCTAGTCCGTGGGCCGCGGGGGGATGCGGGACAAGATGGCGCGCACGCCCAGGTGAGCCAAACCCAAGGCGGCCGTGACCCCGAGCGCGAGCGCTCCAAGAATCGTCAACGTCTCCATGTTCGAGCCTCCTTGGGGGCCATGCTTCCCGACGGGGTGGAAGCAAGAGGTGGGCCGTTTCGCGCTCGCCAGCGGGGGACCTGCCCCCCGGGCGGACGCGTGGCCCCGTTGCCTCACCACCGTGGGTGAGGGGACGCGTTTCGCGCAGGCCCAACTCTATGGTTCAGCCCGGCGCCTCGCCAGAAAACATACCCCTCTCCCACGGCAAGGTTCGTGGCCGCGGGCGCGCGACCAAAGGGGGACCGGACAGGTCCCCGGTGCGGCTCCAAGGGCGCTCGTCCCGCGTGCCGCGACCGCCGCGGTCCGCGACGAGAGAGAGCTGCGAATCATGCTTCGAGAAGCACGATTCGCAAGGGCGGACCGAGCCAGGCGCCGCGTCGTGATGTCAGGTGGTTTCGCGAGGAGGGAGCGTGCTGGTGCACGTGACCGACGAGCGGAACTACCTGGAATCACAAGAGCAAGTCTGGCGACGGGAGACGCTGTGAGTCATGCTCCTAGAGCATCTTCGTCGCCATGCCTTCGTACTTCTCCAGGAGCTCTTGGGAGACCTCGATGGAGAGCTTCACCGTCGCCCCGGATGAGGACACGGACACGCTGTCGATGACCTCCTTGGCGTCGGCTTGCTGGTCCTCGGTGAGCCCCGCGGAGCCCAGGAACATCCCCGCCATGCCCAGCCCGGCGCTGATCTTCGTCTCGATCTCGCTCGCGCGGGACTCCTCGGTGAGCTTGGCCGCCAGGGTGAGCTTCACGCCCCCGGAGAGGCTCACCCCCACCGCGACGACGTCCCCCGGCTTGAGGAACTCGCCCGCCGGGCCCGCCTCGGCGAGCCCCCCGAGCATGGCCTTGTTAAGCTTGGCTCCGAACCACAGCGCGGGTCCATCCACGTCCCCGAGGACCGCCACGAGGTCCTCATTGGCCGTGTAGTTGTCCCCACCGCCCCGCACCGCCAGAGCCTTCTTGGCCATGTCGAGCGACGACGCGAAGACCGTGTCCCCGTCCACGATGCCAGCGACCTCGCGCTTGGCCTTACCGTAGAAGGTCGTGCCGTCCAGGTCGTGGACCCGATCCTCCTTGCCACGGGCCACCTTCTCCTTGAGGAAGGCCCCGGCCTTGTCGGCGTCGAGCTCGGCCCCCAGCGCGGCGACGAAAGCCGGCGGCGTGTCCTCCGCGGGCGCCTTGAACCCCACCGCCAGGGCGTGAATCCCATCCAGCGTGAGGACGCCCTCCTTGAGCAGGGCCCGCAGGGGCCGCGCCTCCTGGGCCGCCTCCTCGATCTGGGACTTGTACTTGGTGTAGGCCCAGCTCTCGCGGATGGCGTCGGCGTTCACCCCCATGACACCGTCCACGCTGGCCGGGACGAAGGTCTTGGCGAGTTCCATGGAGGCGCCACCGCCTCCGCCGCTCAGCAGCATGATGACCGCTACGACGGCCACCGCGATAGCCACGATCCCCACACCCAAGAGGACCATGAGCCCCTTGCCGCCTCCGGTCTTCCCGCCCGCAGGCTTGCCCGTCGCCGCCTGGGCGGCGGGCAGCGGGCTCACCGTCCGCTGGGCGGGCGCCGGGGCAGGTGCCGGCGCCGGAGTGGGCGCCGACGCCGGGGCTGGGGCTGAGTCGGTGAGTCCCAAGCTGGCGGGATCGATGGCGGCCGTGGCCTCGTCTGCCTCGGGGTCGTCGCCGAACCCATAGCCGGGCGTCTGAGCTGGTGCGGGCGCTGGGGCGGGCTCGGGGTCGGTGAGTCCCAAGCTGGCGGGATCGATGGCGGCGGTGGCCTCGAGCTCGGGCTCGGGGTCGGTGAGCCCCAAGCTGGCGGGGTCGATGGCGGCGGTGGCCTCGAGCTCGGGCTCGGGCTCGGGTTCACGGGCGGGCGCGGGCGGCGACGCGGCACCCCGGCCGCCCGGGACGAGCCCCGCGCGCAGGGCGGCGCTGCCCTTGCTCGGGCGGGCGCTCGGTGCGGCCGGAGCGGCCCCCGGCTTCATCCCGGGCATCCCGAGGATCGTGCCCGAGCGGCGCAGGGGGGGCTTCTTTCCGGCGGGCGGCGCGGAGGGCTTGTTGAGTGCGCCGGGGGGAGCCTGCATGGACACGGTGCGGTCCACCGGCTCGGGGTCGGCCTGGAAGCCGCCGCCGCTCGGGCGCGGGATCGCGCCGTCGTCCAGCCCGAGGCTGGCGATGTCCAAGGCCATGGTCTTCTGGTCGGCCTCGATGAAGTCGTTGGAGCTGGTGGCCGGCGCCGCGGGCCGGGGCGTCGCGGCGGGGCGCGCTGGGGCTGCCCGGCGAGCCGGCTTCGCCCCGCAGAAGGGGCAGAACGTCGCGGTGTCAGCGTAGTCGCGGCCGCAGGAGTGGCATTTCATCCCGGTCCTCGCGCGTGGTGAATGGGAGAAAGGACGGCTGGTTGTACCAGCGGTCGAGCGCGTGGACAAGAGGTCCACGTCGGCCGCACTGTCGGGCCCGGTACGGTCCGTGGGCCCACTCGTGGGGCCGAGACCCAGGAGACCTCGCTGGAGCGGGCGAACACGCGCCCGAGCGAGGGGGCCGTCGCGCGGTGCAGAGGGCCTCGTGTCGCCGGTCCGTCGGCCGTCCGGCTCGGGCGGCTGGCGTCTCGAGGGACGCGATCGCGGCGAGGGCTACTTGCCCGCCACCCGCTCCCGGAGGTCCTTGCCCACCTTGAAGTAGGGGAGGCGCTTGGGGGGGACCTCTACGGGGGCGCCCGTCTTGGGGTTGCGGCCCGTGTAGGCCCCGTAGCTACGCGTCGTGAAGCTGCCGAAGCCCCGGATCTCCACGCGCTCGTCCCGGCGCATGGCCTCGAAGATCATGTCGAAGACCGTGGCGACGACGGTCTCGGCGCTCTTCTTGGGCAGGGCGGTGTTGCGCGAGATCGCCTCGATCAGTTCCGAGCGGTTCATCTGTGCGTGCCTCGTTGAACGGCGGGTTGTGGGGCGCTGGGCGGGGGATAGTTGCCCCCGACAGGATTCGAACCTGTGACTCACAGGGATTAGGAATCCCCGGCTCTATCCAGCTGAGCTACGGGGGCCCAGGCGAAGTGCGCGCGGATCTAGCAGGGGCCGGGCCCGGGGTCAAGGCGCGATCCGCGCAGAAGGCGCGTGGATCTATGGGGTTTGACACGCGTGCCGGGCGTGCATAGAAGGTCCGCACCGCGGGGCCGCCCTCGGGCGCGATCCGCTACGGCGGGGCGCGCCGGGCGCGGCGTCGTGATGTCCCGGGGTCTCGGGAGGACGGGGCGCACCGCCGGGGCGCCACCGCCGAGCGGGGCCGCCAGCGATCCCATCAGCAGCCAGCCCAGCGACGGGGGCGCGGTGACACGCGCCTCCAGGTGCCGTCCCAGGGAAGGAGACGACGTGGCCCCCACCGACCGCCAGTACCTCACGACTCCCATCTATTACGTCAACGACAAGCCGCACATCGGGCACGCCTACTGCACGGTGCTCGCCGACACCATGGCGCGCTACGCGCGGCTGTTCGGGAGCGCCACCTACTTCGTGACCGGCACCGACGAGCACGGGCAGAAGGTCCAAGACGCGGCGGCCAAGCGCGGCGTCACCCCCCAGCAGCACACCGACGAGCTGCACCGCGCCTTCAAGGATCTGTGGCCGCTGCTGCACGTCGCGAACGACGACTTCATCCGGACGACGGAGCCGCGGCACGTGGAGGTCGTGCAGCGGGTCCTCCAGCGGCTGTGGGACCAGGGCGAGATCTACGCCAAGGACTACGTGGGTTGGTACTCCACGGCCGCCGAGCGCTTCTGGACGGAGAAGGATCTCGTGGACGGGCGCTGCCCGGACACGGGCCAGCCCGTGGAGCGCATCACCGAGCGCAACTACTTCTTCCGCATGTCCAAGTACGGGGAGGCCCTGCGCGCCCACATCCTCGCGAACCCGCGGTTCATCCGCCCGGAGCACCGTCGCAACGAGGTGCTGGGGTTTCTGGACAAGGGGCTCGAAGACCTCTGCATCTCCCGCCCCAAGGAGCGCCTGTCCTGGGGCATCGAGCTGCCCTTCGACGCCGACTACGTGACCTACGTCTGGTTCGACGCCCTGCTCAACTACGTGACGGCCATCGGCTACACGCGTGACGACGAGATGTTCGAGACCTGGTGGCCCGGCGCGCGCCACTTCATCGGCAAGGACATCTTGACGACGCACGCGGTCTACTGGACGACCATGCTCCTCGCCATGGGGCTCCCCCTGCCCCAGGAGATCATCGCCACGGGCTGGTGGCTGTCGGACGATGCCACGAAGATGAGCAAGTCCGTGGGCAACGTCGTGAGCCCCTTGGGGATGAAGGACGTCTACGGCCCCGACGTCCTGCGCTACTTCCTGCTCCGAGACATGGTCATCGGGCTGGACGCGAGCTTTAGCGAGGAGGCGCTGGTTCGCCGCAACAACAGCGATCTTGCCAACGACCTGGGCAACCTCGCGCGCCGCGTGGCCGGCTTGGTGGGGCGCTACTTCGATGGGAAGGTGCCGGCGCCTGGGGCGCCTACCGAGGCGGATCGCGCCATGATGGACGCCGTGGCCGACATCGAGGCCCGGGTGCCGGGCCTCGTGGACGAGCTCAAGCTGCACACCGCCATCGAGGACACCCTGCAGGTGGTCCGTGGCCTGAACAAGTACGTCACGGAGACCGAGCCCTACCGCGTCGTGAAGACCGATCCGGCGGCAGCCGGGCGCACCCTCTACACGGTGTTGGAGGCCCTGCGCCACGTGGCCTGGCTCCTGTCGCCGGTCATGCCGGTGAAGATGGCGGAGCTCCTCGAGATGATCGGCGCCCCGCCCACCGTGGGGCTCCTCGCCGACCTCCGATGGGGCGGGCTGGAGCCCGGCGCGCCCGTGGCCTACGGGGCGGCGCTGTTCCCGCGGCGGGAGGTCCCCAAGACGGTCAAGGAGGCCTCCCCGAAGGGGGGAGCCAAGCCCGCCTCCAAGGCTCCCACGGCTTCCAAGGGCGCCAAGGCTGGGAAGGAGGCTGTGGCGGACTCCCCAGAGGCCCCTGCCACCATCTCCTTCGATGACTTCATGAAGGTCGAGCTCCGCGCGGGGCTCGTGCGCTCGGCCGAGCCCGTCCAGGGGTCCAAGAAGCTCTTGCGCCTCCTCGTGGATCTGGGCGAGGCGGAGCCCCGCCAGATCGTCGCCGGCATCGCGGCTCATTTCGCGCCCGACGAGCTGGTCGGCAAGACGGTGACGGTGGTGACGAACCTCGCCCCGCGCAAGATCTTCGGGCTCATGTCCCAGGGCATGGTGTTGGCGTTGGACCGTCCCGATGGCAGCCTGGCGCTGCTCCAGCCCACCGCCGAGGTGCCCCCCGGCACCCGCGCCCACTGATCGACAGCTCCCTCGCGGCGAGGCGTTCAGCCCTCCCGGGCGGTGCCCGCCGCGCCGTCCGCCCGAGCGGCTCGGGTGGGCTGGGCGTCGCCGTCGACCTGCGGTAGAGTTTGCGTCCCGTGAACGAAGCCCCTACCGTCCCGTGCCCCCAGTGCGGCGCGCCGGTCACCGTAGACCGGCGCTTCGCCCACATGGCCGTGTGCGCCTCGTGCCGCAGCGTCGTCACCTTTGGGGAGGCGGCCGCGGAGGTCGCGGGCACCATGTCCGCGCTCCCCGCCACACCCAGTCGGCTCTTCGTGGGCGCCACGGGGCGCGTGGAGGGGCAGCCCTTTCGGGTCGTCGGCCGCGTCCGGTACGGCTACCAGCGCGGCTATTGGGACGAGTGGGCTCTGTCCATGGCCGACGGCGCCACGCGCTGGCTCAGCGAGGATGAGGGCGAGCTCGAGCTGGAGGCCGAGGTCCCCGTGGACGAGGCCACCCTCGGCGGCGGAGAGGCGCTGCCCGCGGCGGCCTCCCTGACGCCCGGCGCGTCCGTGATCGCCGCTGGCCGGGCCTTTCGCGTCGTCGAGCGCGACACGGCCTTCTGCGAGGGGGGGGAAGGACAGCTTCCCTTCGTGCTCGTGCAGGGGGACCGGGTCCCCTTCGCCGACCTCCGCGGGGGGGGCTCCGGGGGGAGCAGTGTGGGCGCGGCGGAGGTGGGCACCCTAGAGGATCTCCCCGACGGTACGCGGCTGTACCTTGGGCGCGCCTTGGCCCCCACCGAGCTCGTCCTGGACGCCACGCGCCAGGAACTCGGGTTGGACGAGACCATCCCCGTGGCGGCCAAGGCGGACGCCGGAGACGGTCGCCGCGCCCGAGTGACCCTCCTGAGCGGAGACGTCCGCGCCGTAGCGTGCAGCCAGTGCGGCGGCGGGATGGAGGTGGAGACGCGCGCCGGGGTCCCGTCCGCCGTGCGTTGCCCCTACTGTGGGAACGTCGAAGCTCTCCAGCCGCAGGAGGTCGCGTGCCCCTCGTGTGGCGAGCGCGTGCCCGTGCGCGGGGGGGGAGAGGCCGCCACGGCGACCTGCCCCCGCTGCGACACCCTGCTCAACGTGCGCGGATCCGCGCCCACCGTGCTGCGACGACTGGCCCAGACGCGCCCCGCCACGCGTCCGCCGTTGCCCTTGGGCTCGTCGTTCCGATGGGAGGGCACGGACTACGAGGTCACCGGGTGGATCCGCTATCGAGGCGACGAAGGGGAGGACGTCTACACCTACGACGAGCTCCTCCTGTTCGCCCCCCAGGCCGGCTACGCCTGGCTCGAGATCAGCGATGGACACGTCTCCCTCGGGCGCAAGGTCTACGACGGGCCGGCGCTGTCCAGCCCCGAGGAGGCCGGCACGGCGCTTCGCTACCGGGGGGCGCGCTATCGGGTCGTAGAGACCGGTGAGGCCGAGATCATCCATGTCGAGGGCGAGCTCCCCTGGGTGGCGCAGGTGGGCGATCGCGTCCAGCTCCTCGACGCCGTGCGCGGCGACGAGCGCCTGGAGGGCGAGTGGAGCGGGACCGAGGCCGAGTGGTTCCTCGCCAAGTACGTCCCGCGCCGCGCGTTCCTGCGCGCTGCGGGGGGCGCCGCTGAGCTGCCTCCCGCCCAGGGCGTAGCGCCTCACCAGCCCTACTCGCGCGCCAAGGCCCAGGCGCTGTGGATCTTGCTCCTCTTGGCCGCCGCTGCCGTGGGCGTCGCCGTGTGGTTGGGCTCCTCGGGGCGGACGATCGGGCGCTGGCGCTGGGGCGCGGAGCTCTATGGGCCTCAGGGGGCCACGACGGAGGCGTTCCCGAGCCCGCTCACCGGCGAGGTCGACGTGCGCGTGGAGCTCGCCGGCGCCCGAGACCAGTGGGCCTATGTCCGACTGACCTTGGTGAGGGACGGGGGAGAGGCGCTCGGAGAGGCGAGCGCCCAGGTCGCCCGTTACGAGTGGGACGGCGAGCAGCGTGGTGCCTGGGTCCAGGAGGTCCGCCTCGCGGGCCCGCGCGGTGACGGCGCGCGCTGGCGCGTCGTGGGGCACGGCCGCGCCGGGCGCGTGTGGACGAGCCCGGAGCTGCCCCCGCCCACGCCCTCGCTGTCGATCACCGTGCGCGCCCCGCCGCCGCCCATTGGTTGGTTCCTGTTGTACGCGCTGGTGCTCGCCGTGGGCATCCTGTGGCTGCTCTTGAGCCGCGCCGCCTTCGCGTTGCGCAAGCGTCTAGCCGAAGCGGACCGGGGCGAGGCCGACGAGGATGATGACTGGGACGATGACTGGGATGATGATGACGACGCATGGGATGATGACTGAGTCGGTGGGCCCCGGGTCGGTACCCGATGTTCGCAGTCCCCTGCGACGGGGGGAGGCAGCGGCATGTTCCTAGAGCGCGGCGCCGTCGTCGCCCTCGTGCTGGGCCTCGCGGGGTTCGGAGGGGCCGCGTGGGCCACCAGCGAGGTGCGTTTTCAGCAGGCCAACGTCGTGACGCCCATGGAGGTCATGCCCAGCGCGCCCGAATCCCAGCGTCAGGCCCAGCGGGCCCGCGCCGCTGCCCGGCGCCGTGCCGCTGCCGCGGCCGCGGCGGCCGCCGCAGCGCGGCGGCGGGTGCGGAGCGTCCGCATGGGGTCGAGCGGCTCTCGCAGCTATGGCGGGGGGGGCTGGTCGGGCGGGAAGTGAGCCGGGCGGGGCGCCGCAAGGGGCACCCAGCGGGACGGCAGCCCGGGACGCGTGGCGAGCGCGACGCGGGTCGAGGCGGCTGGGGCCGTGCGAGGACGGAGAGAACACAGGAGGGAGCGAGATGAAGGGTTGGATCCTAGCCATGGCCTTCGGGTCCGAGGGGTGGACGGACACATTCCTGTCCACCGTCGTGTACGCGCTGCTCGGGCTGGTGCTGTTCGCGGTGACGTTCTTCGTCATCACGAAGCTCGCGCCGTTCTCTCTCCGCAAGGAGATCGAGGACGATCAGAACACGGCGCTCGCCATCCTCATCGGCTCCGTCTTCTTGAGCCTGGCCATCATCTTGGCGGCCAGCATCAGTGGTTGAGAGGGCGGTCGAGGGGAGCGGCTCCTCATCGCTCGCCTCACCGCCCCACGGTGGCGCTGGGGGCTCTGGCGCTTCAGCCCTGGAGGCGCCTGGGCGGGGGTTCGCCGTGGCTTTGCTCGCGGCCGTGGGGATCGCCGCGGTGGCGGGCCTGGTCTACGAGCTCTTGGCGGGCGCCGTGGCGACCTTCTTGCTCGGCGGCTCCGTCACGCAGTTCTCGCTGGTCATCGGGCTGTTTCTCAGCGGGATGGGGCTCGGTTCCTACCTGTCCCAGTTCATCCGGCGCCACGTGGTCGCGGCGTTCGTCTTCGTGGAGCTGGCCGTGGGCCTGGTCGGCGGCTTCATGGGGCTCGTGGCCTTCGCTGCCTTCGCCTGGACCCAGGTGTCGCGCCCCATCCTCTTCGGTGAGCTCCTGGCCGTGGGGGTCCTGGTGGGCCTGGAGATCCCGCTGGTCATCCGCATCCTCCGGCGGCGTGCCGAGCTCCGCGTCTCGGTCGCCAACGTCCTGGCCGTGGACTACGCGGGCGCCCTGGCGGCGTCCGTCCTCTTTCCCTTCGTTCTCGTCCCCTACGTGGGGCTCGTGCGCGCCGGGCTCCTCGCGGGAATCGCCAACGTGGGCGTGGGATGGGTCGCCCTGTGGTTGCTCCGGCGGCGGGTCGGATCGTGGTGGCGGCTCTTGGTGGGCTTCGCCGCCGCGGCGACCGTGGCCCTCGGTGCCGCCCTCGGGCTGGCCGGCAGCGTCACCGGCGCCATTCAGCAGGCCCTGTTCCAAGATCCCATCGTCTACACCGAGACCACGCCCTACCAGCACCTGACCATCACGCGCTGGCGCGACGATCTCCGGCTGTTCATCGACGGGGCCCTGCAGTTCTCGTCCAGCGACGAGTACCGCTACCACGAGCCCCTGGTCCTCCCAGCCATGGCCGCCGTGCCCAACGCCCGCCGCGTCCTCATCCTCGGCGGCGGCGATGGCCTCGCCGCCCAGCGGGTCCTCGCGCACCCGGGCGTCCAGCGCGTGGACCTCGTAGATCTGGACCCCGCCATGACCCGCCTGTTCAGCCACGCGCCCCCGCTCGTGCGCCTCAACGGCGGGGCTCTCACCGACCCGCGCCTCCACGTCCACAACGAGGACGCCATGGCCTTCCTCGCACGGGGCGGGGACGCCTACGACGTCATCCTCGCCGACCTCCCCGATCCCAACTCCATCTCCCTCTCCCGCCTCTATACGCAGAGCTTCTATCGGCTCGTGTTCAAGCGGCTCGCCCGCGGGGGTGTCTTCGTGACACAGGCCACGAGCCCCTTCGAGACGCGCGAGGCCTTCTGGTGCATCGCGCACACCGTGGCGTCCGTCCGAGACCCCGAGGCGGATCCCGGGGCGGATCGCTTCGTGCGCACCTATCCCTACACAGTGAACGTACCGACCTTCGGCCAGTGGGGCTTCGTCCTCGCCTCCTCGCGCCCGCTCGATCCCGCGCACCTCGCCCCGCGGATCGCCACGCGCTTCCTCACGGCGGAGACGGTGGCCGACATGTTCCGCTTCCCGAAGGATCTGGCCGAGGTCAGCGCCCCCGTGAACCGCATGGACGACCACGCCCTCGTGCGCCTGTACGAGCTCGGTTGGGAGCGCTACCACTGAGGGGCGGCTGGCCCGTCCGTCGCGGGACGGACGGGCAGCGCGAGGTCAGATCGTCTGGAGCGCGTCCACGGGGACGCCTGCCGGCAGGCGCTCGCGTCCGTGGAGGAAGCCGAGCTCCAGCACGAAGCCCAGCCCCACGAGGGTGGCGCCCGTCTGGGCCACCAGCGCCGCTGCTGCGGCGGCCGTGCCTCCGGTGGCGAGGACGTCGTCCAGCACGAGCACGCGGTCCTGGGGGCCCAGGGCGTCGGCGTGCATGTGGATCGTGTCGGTCCCGTACTCCAGGTCGTAGGTGACGCTGATCGTGGGCCGGGGGAGCTTCCCGGGTTTGCGGATGATGCCCATGCCAGCGCCCAAGGCGTAGGCGAGCGCCGCCGCGAAGATGAAGCCCCGAGACTCGATGCCCACGACCTGCGTCACCCCGGCGTCGCCCCAGCGCGCGGCCAGCAGATCGATCATCTCGCGGAGCCCCTCGGGGTCGGCGAGGGCCGGGGTGATGTCCTTGAAGACGATGCCCGGCTTGGGGAAGTCCGGCACGTCCACGAACAGAGAGGGGAAGCGAGGGGCGGAGGGGGCCATGGAGAGCTCCTGGGCAGCGTTGGGGTTGCGTGTGGGTGTTGGCGTTGGGACGGCGTCAGCCCTCGGGGGCGGGGCTGACGTCGGGTGGCAGCCGCTCGCGCCAGGCGTCGAGCCGATCTCGGTCTGGGGCTGTGTTGTCGAGTTGGAGCGGGGTCACGGACACGAAGCCGTCGTGGACGGCGCGTCCGTCGGTGCCGGGGGTCATCTCGGTGAAGTCCAAGGGGCCGCCGATCCAGGCGTAGGGCTTCCCCCGCGGGTCCTCACGCACCAGGACCGCGTCGCGATAGGTGCGGCGCCCCAGGCGCGTGATCTGCACGCCCCGAAAGCCCGGCACCCCCGCCCAGCCCCCCCCCGAGAGGCCACCATCGTCGCGGGGAGCGGCGGCGGGGAGGTTGATGTTCCACAGCTCCCCGGGCCCGGGCCCAGCACCTCGGGCCATGGCGGTGAGGAGCGCGCGCACGGCTGGCTCCACCGCGTCGAAGTCGAAGGCGTCCTCGGTCTTGCCCGCCAGGCTCAGGGCGACCCCGGCGCGGCCCTTGATCTGCCCCTCCCGCGCCGCCGCCACGGTCCCCGAGTAGTAACAGTCGAAGCCCAGGTTCGGCCCGCGGTTGACACCCGAGAGCACGAGGTCCACCGGGGCCCCATCCGGGCCGGCCGACACACCGCTGAGGTGCCCGAGCCCCACGAGCACGCAGTCCACGGGGGTCCCGTCGATGGCCCAGGCGGGGGCCAGGGGCCCGGGCGTCTCGTGGCAGCGGAGGGGGCGGTGCAGGGACAGCGCGTGGCTGGTGGCGGATCGCTCGCGGTCCGGCGCGACCACGAGCCCGCCACCGAACACCTCCCGCGCCACGCGGGCCAGGAGCGCGAGGCCGGGCGAGGCGATCCCGTCGTCGTTCGTGATGAGGGGGCGGCGCGGCGCGGGGGCTTGGGGCATGAAGGAGACTCCTGGGACGCCCGGCGGCGCGCGCGGCGTCCGCCTGGGGGCGGGGAGGGGCTGAGCGCAGGGAGCGGCGGCCCGCGGCCCGCGACCGACGTCGTTTGTAGTGGGCGCCAGGGCGGCGGGCAAGGGGGACGGTTGCTGCGGGCTGGGGCGGGGTGGTACCACACTGGCACCTCCCAAGCGCGCCTTCCGCGCCGCTGAGGGGGGCTTCGCGGCGCGGGCGGGGAGTAGGGCGAATGGCCAAGCGGGACCGGAAAGGAGAGGGCCCGGGGCGCGGTCCCCGCAGCGACTCGAAGACGGCCAGCGGCGCCGCGGGCGGGGAGGCAGGAGAGCGAGGGGCTGCGTTCGTGGGCGGGGACGCCGACGAGCGAGACACGCTGGTGGGTGTCCCGGTCATCGCGCTCCACGACCAAAGGCGAGGGTGCGAGGCCCCGGTGCATCTGCCCGAGGATCTCGCGGAGGGGTTGCGGACGCGCGCGCAGCGGTCGGAGACGGGCGCGCAGGAGGGCACCAGGCGTGTGCCCACCAGCCCGCTGGGTTCGTCCACCGTGGAGCTCCGCGGCGATGACCTCCTGATCGTAGAGGAGACGAGCCCGGACACCGCCGCCGCGTCCGAGGCGACTACCGGAGAGCTCGACCTGAACCCCGATGGAGGGCTGGACGGGCTGCACGACCTCCGGGAGCAGGGAGCGCGCACCGACCCCAGCGCCATGGTGCCGCCGCCGGTGCTCCGCGATCCCAACGACGTGCGCCTGGACCGAATGCTCCGCGCCGAGCACCTCGTCTACGGCGTGGAGAGCCCCTTCGTGGGGCGGAGAGACGCCCTGGAGCGGCTCTACAACGCCGTCCGCGATGCCGTGAACACGCCGGCCCTCCGCACCGTGTGCGTGGTCGCCCGCCCGGGCCTGGGTAAGACTCGGCTCATGGCCGAGATGTTCGCCATCGTCGAGCCCTCCAAGCGCGGCATCGACGTCCTGAGCGCCTCCTGCAGCGAGTCCGAGGGGCCCGAGGGGCTCGACGTCGTGGGGCAGCTCGTGCGGCGTCGGTTTGGGCTCGCCCCCGGCGACGATGACGCCACCGCGCGGGACAAGATCGCGCGGGGCGTAGAGCCCCTCGTGGACCCCGTCTCCCTCCCCACCGCGACCAAGCTCCTGGGCTCTCTCGCAGGGCTCGTGGTCACCGGCCGGTCCACCACCGAGCTGCGGTTGGAGGACCCGGCGGTCTTCCACGATCACGCCCTGGAGACGTGGTTCAACCTCATGCGCTATGACGCGGGGAGGCACCCTCAGATCATCGTCTTCCACCGCACCGAGCACATGACCCCGCGGGCGTCCCGGGTGCTCGGGATGCTCGTGGACTCCCTGGCGGGGCTCCCGGTCGTCCTCGTCTTCTTGGGGACCGGGCCCATGTCCACCCCTGTGGCGGCGCCGCGGCACTTGGCGCTGGAGCTCGACGAGCTCGGCGCCACGGACCTCGAGCGGCTCGCGCGGGCCGTCCTCTCCAAGCTAGACGACGTCCCCCAGGGCCTCGTGGACGACCTCGTGGCCCGATCGGGCGGGAACCCCGGGGTCCTCGAGGACAACATCCGCCTCCTGGTGCAGAAGGGCGTCCTCGAGACGGGCGAGGAACGCTGGGTGTTCCACGCCGGGCGGCTGACCACCCCCATCGACCTCTCAGCCACCGTGGAGGGGGCGTCTCGCGCGAGGATGGCGGCGCTGTCGCCCAAGCTCCGGGGCGCGCTGTCCATGGCCGCGGTCTTCGGGCCCTCCTTTTGGCTCCGCGGTGTGCTGGCGATGATGCGCACCCAGCCCTACGTGGGGCAGAAGGAGCTCGTGCCATGGGTGCACGACCGCCTGGAGCAGCGCCTCAACAAGCTCCTCCTGGACGCCCGCCGGGCTGACCTCATCGTCTTCCATTCGCGCTCGTCGCTGCGCGAGGAGGTGGAGTTCTCGTTCGTCCATCGCGAGGATCGGGCCCGGCTGTACGATGAGCTGCCGCCCGAGGATCGCGCCCTCTACCACCGCATGGCGGCCCAGTGGCTCGCCGCGCGGCCGGACGCCCAGGGGAGGAGCTGGTTCGAGGCGATCGCGGATCACTACTCCCTGGGGGGCCGCCCCGATCTGGCCGCCAGCTATTTGCTCAAGGCTGCGCGGGCGGCGTGTCGCGTCTATGCCTACGATGGGGCGCGTGAACTCTTGCGCCGGGGGCTCTCGCTCGTGGACGTGGACGCCGCGGAGCTCCTGTGTGACCTGGCCGAGAGCCACGGCGACGCGAGCCTGGCCGTGGGGGCCTACGGTGAGGCTCGTCGCATGTACGGGGCGTTCTTGGAGGCGACGCTGGTGGACGCCGATCGTCCGCGAGGCGCGCGGGCGTGGTGCAAGCTGGCGCGGGCCTTCGTGGGGCTGAGCGACTACGACCGTGCGGCGCCCTGCCTGGACTACGCGCAGCGGCTCTTTCGCGAGGAGCAGGACGCCGCGGGGCTGGCCGAGGTGCTCGCCGAGCGGGGGAGGCTCGCCCTCCTGCGGGGCCTGCCTGACGCCGTGGAGAGCGCGCGCCGGGACCTTCAAGAGGCGCTGGCCGCGAGGCGCGGGCTGGGGGACGAGCAGGCGATCGCGTCGAGCCTCGGCCTTCTCGGGGATCTCTATCTCCGCATGGGCCGCGTGGCGCGCGCGGAGTCGGCTCTGCTGGAGGCGCTCGTCTCGCGACGACAGGCCGGCGACCGCGCCGGCGAGGCGCAGGCGCTGCTGGGGCTGGGGCAGGTCCGCTGGGTGCGCGAGGACGTCACGGGGGCGTTGGAGGCGTGGCGGCGAGGGCTCGACCTCGCCGAGGTGGGCGGCGCCCGCCCCAGAGCGGCGGAGCTCCTGTGCCACCTGGGCTTCGCCCACCTGGAGCGACGCGACCTGCGGACGGCGGAGGTCGTACTCCACGAGGCGCGCGCCATCACCAGCGACATGGGGGATCGTCGCGCTGCGGCCCGGGTCTTCGTGCGGCTGGCCCTCCTCGCGCGGGCCAGGGGGTCGTGGGCGGAGGGGATGGAGCACGCGGATCGGGCGCTGGAGCTGGCGCGCGCGTGTGGGGCTCAGGGGGCCGTGGCCGAGGCGCTTCGAGCCAGGGCGCAGTTTCTGAGCACCCAACTCTACGCCGACGACACGCACCCGGGCGCCGAGGCCAGCGAGGCCGCGCGGTGTTTTCGCGAGGCGCTCGGGATCTGCGAGGCGTCCGGCGAGACGCTGGAGCTGCGCACGACGTTGCTCCAGTTCGCAGAGCACCTGGAGGAGCGCGGTGGGCTGGCGGCCGCCAAGAAGCTCCGCGCGCGCGCCGAGAAGCTGGCACCGAGGTAGGTCCCGGGAGTGCTCGCCGCCAGGACGTCCCAGGGGGGAGGGCATGTGGCACATGGTATGCAGCGACCGCGATGGGACGCGCGGGCGGGCACCCTCACCCCCTGCGGCGGGCGCGTCGCGTGGTGCTGCGTGCCGTGCTTGGGTCCCAGGACTGAGTGAGGGCAAGGAGGAGGCACCATGCCCCGTGGACGAGTCGACCTGCCGGCTATCCTCTGGGGGATCACCGTCGCGTGCGCCGTGGCCGCGGCGCCCACCGCGCGAGCGGAAGGCGACGTCTGGGCCGTGCTCGCGCTCGAGACCCGGAGCATCTCCAACGCCGACGCGGAGGCGTTTCGGACCCTGCTCACGGCCCGCCTGGGAGACGAGACTGGAGTAGCCTTCATCCAGCCCGAGATGTCCTGCGGGGGCTCCGAGTGCGCGCGAGAGGTGGGCGCCAAGCTGGGCGCGGGGCGGGTCGTGTTTGGGCGGCTCCTGGCCTTGGGCACCAAGGTCATCGCCAACGCCTACGTCGTGGACGTAGCCTCGGGGCAGGTCGTCCAGCGGGCCGAGATGACCGTGGACCGAGTGGAGGATCTCGACCAGGCCGCGACCCGCATCGCCGCGGCGCTGGCGCATGGGACCTCCCCGGGCGCCGAGGCGCGGTTTGGCAACATCACGGCCCACGAGGCCCAGCCTCCGCGGCGGCGAGAGGGTGTCCGGGGCGTGGGCGTCTACCTGGGGGGGGCCTTCCCCGTGGGGACGGTCATGAGCTCCGCGCCCGGCGTGCAGGTGGGGCTATCCTACTGGTTCGAAACCGAGCGGCTCGCCATCGAGCCGCGGCTCGGGCTGCGCTTCTCCGCGGATGGGCCGGGTTGGGTCGTCTTCCCCATGGACATCGGCGCCTACTACCTCTTGTCCACCGGGGACTTCGCCCCCTTCGTGGGCGGGGGGCTGGGCATCCACTACGCACACGAGCGGCGGCCCGAGACGCTCCGCGTGGGCTCGGCCCTGACCGCGACCAACACCGAGGTGCGGGAGGACGGCGGCTGGGGTCTGGGCCTCTTTGGCCGGGCCGGCTTGTTGCTCCTCCGCACGTACTCCGTACGCCTCATCGCGTCGGTGGAGTACGGCACGACCATGGTCGACTTGAATGGAAACGGGTTCGCCCATGGGCTGGACCTGAAGTTGGGGGTGATCTTCTGATGGTACACCTCGCCGCGACGTCGCGCAGATCGCCCGCTGGCCCTAGCTCGTTCCCATCCTGAAAAGCCTCCCGTCGCCGCGACGGCCGCTGCACGCACCATGCGCGTCCCCGCAACCACTTGAAGTAGCGCTGCTACTCCGGCGGGTTGCGTGAACGCACCTGGCACGCACATCGACTCGCCGTGGCTCGGTCCGCCTTTTCAGGATGGGAACTAGCTCGCACGGCGGAGCGACCGCCGCCGAGCCGGTCGCCCCCGCCGTGGTCGCGCCTCGCTGGGGGCGCCCGTGGCTCCTGGCGGTGTTGGCTCTCCTGGGGCTCGCTGGTTGCGATACCGCCTACAGCGAGCTCGACCCTCGTTGCGACCCGGCCGAGGACACCGCCCAGGTGGCTGGGACCTGGACCATCCGCGGGTCCGGGCGCCGCTCGCTCTGTGACGACGCGCGTTGGGAGACGGACCACTTCGATCTCGCTTCAGTCCCGCTCACCATCACACAGCATGGCGACGAGCTCTCCTTGGAGGCTCCTCCCCAGGATGCCTCCACCTTTCGCATCCTGGACGCGAGCGTTTCGGGACGCTGCGTGTGGTTCACGGCGGTGGAGCGCGGGGACTTCGGGCAAGTGCGCTACGACTTTCGGGGCGCCGCCGCGGGCAGTCACAGCGTGGCCGGCGAGCTCACGGGCCAGGGCCCGGGGAGCTGCCACATCGAGGGCACCTTCTCGGTGGACATCCGCTGAGGGAGCGAGGCGCGTCGCTACCCGGACCAGGGTAGGGCGCACACCTCCGCCAGCGCCCCCGAGGGGAGGGCCAGGCGCGTGCCGGGAGCAGCGCGCTCGTGCTCCACGAGGGCCAGGGCGATGGGCCCACGCGTGGGGCTCGTGACCACCGTCCCAAGGCGGCCCACCACCGGCGGTTGGGCGTGCTGGGCATCCGCTGGGTCGGGCACCGGGTGGAGGGGTTGCCCCTCCGCGGCGGGTGGTGTGCCGCTTGGCGTTTCGAGCGCCAGGCCCACGATGACGCGCGCCGTGGGGCGCAGGGCGTCGCCCGCGACCAGCGCCTCGCGGCCCATGAACTGGGGCTTGGTCGGGTCGATGGCGCGCCCCATCGAGGGCGCCTCCGTGGCCGGGCGGTCCAGAGGGAGGTCCACGACGAGCTCGGCGCGGCCGGCCTCCACTCGCAGCACCTCCAGCGCCTTGGCTCCCAGCGCCTTGGCGCCGCCTCGGACCAGCGCGTCCCACGTCGACACCCCATCCGCGGCACCCACCGTGACGTCGAACGCCGCGCCCCCACTGCTGGGGCCACGTTCTCCCACGCGCACGCGCGCCTCGACCCCGCCGAGCGTGAGCGAGCCCCAGCGTCCGCGCGGGAGGCCGGAGAACGTCTCCGCGGGCAGCCCGGAGACCTCCCCTAGCACCGACGGGGCTTGGGGGCCCAGCACGGTGAAGACGAGCCACGCGGCCGTGGGAGCCAGATCCACGTCGGCGTCTCCCACCTGGGCGCGCAGGTGTCGCAGGAGAGGCTCCACCCGGTCCGTGCGGACCTCCAGGCGCACCGCGTCGCGGCTGAGCTCGGCCTGAGCCACGGCGACGGGCGTCCCCGCTGGGGTCGTGAAGGCGGCCGGGAACACCTCTCCCGAGATGCGGCTCGAGAAGCGCGCCGCAGACGCCTCCTCCAAGAATGACAGCCGGTCCCGGCCGGTGACCACGATGTGGCCGAGCCAGGGGAGGGCGCTCACCGCGGCGGCCTCCTGGGCGTGGCGATACTCCCGGGCGGGGTCGCCGAAGGTCTCGGGGGCGAAGGCGCCGAAGACAGGCACGCTGCGGGCCAGATGGATCGCCACGTGGGGGGCCGGCGGGGCGCCCGGCGCGGCGGCCGTGGTGTGAGCGCTCGCGGGGCCCAGGGCGGCGAGCGGCGCGACGGAGGGGGGGCGGTGGAGGGG
>CAYZID010000101.1:0-18625 GCA_964478315.1 uncultured Myxococcales bacterium
GTGGCTGCGTCACGTCGAGCGGCCAGCCGCTTGTGGGGCCGTGCAGCTCGACGCCACCCACACGCGGGATCCAAAGCCGAATCCCAGAGTGGGTGGCGGATCGGGGGCGAGGCTTGTCCCTTGTCCGCGGCGCCCCACGGGAGCCTGGGTGGCGGCTCGCGCGTGACGCTCGGGCGGCGGGGCGCTACCTTGCGCCTCGCCGGAGCGCGCGCCTGCTCCGCCCTTTCCCCCTCGCCTTGGACGCGCCGCCGTGGACCAGCCTCCTCCCTCACCGCCGGGCCTTCCCCCCACTGAATCCGGGATAGATGCGCATGGGATAGACGCGCCCCCTCCGTCACCACCCGGGCCCCTTCGCCGCCTGATCATGCGCCACCCGTGGGCCTTCGCTGTGGCCTTCGGGCTCATCCTGATCCCAGCGATTCGTCCCTGCATGCGTGCCGTTCCGCCGCCCCCGCCCGTGTTGGGCCAGCTCCCCGATCGCGTGCTGGTGAACGCGGACGGGGCGCCGCTCGGAACTCGCGAGCTGCGCGGGCGGGTTTGGGTGCTGGGCACCTTCTATACTCGCTGCGAGCAGGGCTGCACCAAGACCGTGGACGCGCTCGGCGCTCTGGGACGGCGGTTTCGGGCCCACAAGGTGCCCGTGGAGGTCGTGGGGCTGAGCGTGGATCCCACCTACGACACGCCCGCGCGGCTCAAGGCGTACTCGGAGCGCCGCGGGGCGGGGGTGCCTTGGCACCTCGTGACCGATCCCGATCCCGGGGGGCTGCGCGCCTTCGTGGCGGACGGCCTGCGGATGAAGATTGGGACGCCGCGGGTGCGGGAGGACGGATCGGTGTTCATCCCCCGCTCGGACAAGCTCGTCCTCGTGGACGCCCGCGGACGGATCCGCGGCTACTACGGGGCCGGCACCGACGGTGTCGACGAGGTCTACCATCGCGCCCAGCACGTGCTCGCGCAGGCGCGGGAGCGAGGAGAGCTGGCGCCCACGCCGCGACCTTCCCCCGACCCTGTGCGTTGAAACGGTGGTCGTCCGCGGTCGCAGCGCCGACGGGCATCCGTTGTGCTGTCCCCTTCATTGCCTGCTGGCAAGGGCGATGCTACACGCTGCCGCGCACGCGCGGTTTCGCCTTGGGGCGGACGGCGCCCTGTCTGGCGCGAGCCGGGCAGGCGTGGAGGCGACAAGAGGGTGAGAGGGCAGGCGGTGAGCCCACGGGTGAGCCGCTCGCAGAGGCCAGCCGGGGCTCCCGGCCGCGACCGCCCCACGCGGCGCGATACATCGCGACACATATGATATGGAGAGAGGCCTTCCCGGCCTCTGAGGTTCCCGCCGAACCTCTCGACAAGCTCGCTGATCTCGCCCCGAGTCGGGTGAGGGAGGTGCTCCGACGTGGCAAACATCTTCCCGCGATGGACCAACTACGTGCCCCTGGGGCTCGCGATCGGGGTCCCCGTGGTCCTCGTCGCCCTGGTGGGGGTGGTGTGGTACTGGTTCTCCCCCAAGTTCACGGACGTGGGCTACCAGCCCGAACAGCCCGTGCCGTACAGCCACCGGCTCCACGTGCACGAGCTGGGCATGGACTGCCGCTACTGCCACAACACCGTGGAGGTGAGCAACTATGCAGCGCTCCCCGCCACGGGTACGTGCATGAACTGCCACGCGCGGGTGAAGACGGACAGCCCGAAGCTCGAGCTCGTGCGCGAGTCCTTCAAGACTGGCAAGGGGATCCCGTGGGTCAAGATCCACCAGCTCCCGGACTACGCCTACTTCAGTCACCAGGCGCACATCGCCGCGGGCGTCGGGTGCGCCACCTGTCACGGTCGCGTGGACCTCATGGACAAGGTGGCCATGGCGCAGCCGCTGAGCATGTCCTGGTGCTTGGAGTGCCACCGCGATCCCAAGCCCAACCTGCGTCCCTACGACCAGGTCACCAACATGGACTGGGAGGACAGCCCGGAGGCGGCCGCCTACGATCCCGACCAGGATCCAGCACGCCTGGCGCGTCGTCCCGTGAACCCCCCCGTCAACTGCTCCGGATGCCATCGATGAGCACGCAAGATCCCAAGCGCCGCCCCCTCCAGTGGCGCAGCCTCCCCGAGCTGGACGCGCACCCCAAGCTCACCTTCGATGCGCCGTCCGACCCCGCCGAGGTGAGCCGCCGGGCCTTCATGGGCCTCATGGGCGCCTCCGCCGCGCTCGCTGGGGCCAACCTCAGCGGCTGCGTGCGCAAGCAGGTCCAGCACGTCATCCCCTACGCCAAGCGGCCGGAGGACCTGATCCCGGGCAACCCCACCTACTACGCCACGGCGTTTCAGGTGGGCGCCCGCGTCCAGGGGATCGTCGTAGAGAGCCAGGAAGGCCGCCCCACCAAGGTGGAGGGGAACCCCCAGCACCCCATGTCCCAGGGGGCCGCCGACGCGTGGGCCCAGGCGTCGGTGTTGAACCTCTACGACCCGCACCGCTCGGCCGTCCCCAAGCGGGTCGAGGGTGGGAAGGGGAGCGATCTGTCCTGGGAGGCGCTCTACCAGGAGCTCGACGCCACCATGAAGGCGGCGCGCGCCAAGGGAGGGCAGGGCGTCGGGATCGTGCTCCCCACGATCACCGGGCCGTCGCTGCATGCCCAGCTCGCCGAGCTTCAGCGCGCGTTGCCCAAGGCGCGCTGGTTCCGCAGTGACCCGGCGGCCCCCACGAACGCCTGGGCCGGGGCGGCGCTGGTCGCCGGCGCGGGAGCCCACGTGGCGTACGACCTCGAGGGCGCCCAGCGCATCCTCGCCTTGGACTGCGACTTCCTGGGCCGTGAGGGCGACGTCGTCGCCAACGCGAGGGCCTTCGCGGACGGGCGCCGCGTGGCCGAGCCCACCGACCCCATGAACCGCCTCTACGCGGTCGAGCCCAACTTCAGCGCCACCGGCGCCACGGCAGACCACCGGCTGCGGCTGCGGGGCGCGGAGGTCGGCGACTTCCTGCGCGCGCTGGCCAAGCGCTTGTTCTCCGATGATCACGTGCCGCTGCCCGCCGGTGCGGACGCCATCCCCCTGGACGGCGCCAAGCTCGACGAGAAGGCCGGGCGCTTCCTCCGCGCCGTCTCCGCCGACCTCGCCAAGCACAAGGGCGCCGCGGTCGTCCTCGTGGGCGAGCGCCAGCCCGCCTGGGTGCACGCGCTCGGCCACCTCGTCAACGCGGGGCTCGGCGCTTTCCGGGGCTCCAAGCCCGTGGCGCGCTGGGCGCGGCACGAGCAACTCGCCGGCCTTGGAGACCTTCAGGCCCTCGCCAAGGCCCTCGCGGACGGCGCGCTGGACACGCTCGTCGTGCTGGGTGCGAGCCCGCTCACGGAGGCCCCCAGCGCCCTCAAGCTGGCGGAGCTGTGGCCCAAGGCGGCCACGCGCATCCACGCCGGGCTGTACTTCGACGCCACCGCGCGGGCCTGCACGCTCCACCTCCCTGTGAGCCACGATCTGGAGGCGTGGGGGGACGCGCGGTCCACGGACGGCACCGTCGCCCTCATCCAGCCCCTCATCGACCCGCTGTACTTCACGCCCAGCTTGCTGGAGCTCGCCGCGCGCCTCGCCACCGGGAAGCCGGCGGCCGGCTACGCGCTCGTGCGCAGCCACTGGCGGCAGGCCGTCCCCGCGGCCAACTTCGACATCGCCTGGCGGCGCTGGCTCCACACGGGGGTCATCGCCGGCGCTCCCAAGCCCGCGGCCCCGTCGGCCGCGCGCTGGGAGGGGCTGAAGAGCGCCCTGGCTGGGGTCAAGGCCCCGGCGGCGCTGGGCGCGGGGGCCGTGGAGCTGAACTTCCACATCGACCCCAAGGTCCTGGACGGGCGCTGGGCGAACAACGGCTGGCTCCAGGAGCTGCCCGACCCCATGACGAAGCTCACGTGGGACAACGCGGCGCTCGTGAGCAAGGCGCTCGCGCAGGAGCTGGGCGTCGTCAACGGCGATCTCGTGCGCCTGGAAGCTCAGGGTGCGAGCTTGGAGCTTCCCATCTTCGTCGCGCCCGGGCAGGCGGCGCGGACGGTGTCGTTGCATCTGGGCTATGGGCGCGACGATCTCGGCCAGGTCGCCCAGGGCGCGGGCTTCGACGTGAACCCCCTGCGCCCGGCGGATGGCGCCTGGTTCCGCGGGGACGCCAAGATCGCCCGGGGTGAGGGGAGCTACGACCTCGCCACCACCCAGAAGTCCGGGAGCCTCACCCCGCCGGGCGACGAGGGCGCCTGGAAGCGGCGCCCCATCGTCCGCGTGGGCGAGCGTCTGGAGAAGAACGGGCAGGGGGTTTGGGTGAGCGCCTTCGACGAGGAGCGCAAGCCCAACCGGGAGTTCGTGAAGGACGACGAGTTCCTGCCGGACTGGCGCATCAAGTCGCTGTCGGACCGCCCGGAGATGACCGGGGACCAGCAGTGGGGGATGTCCATCGACCTCAACGCCTGCACGGGCTGCAACGCCTGCGTGGTGGCCTGCGTGGCGGAGAACAACATCCCCGTCGTGGGCAAGGCGCGCGTGCTCAAGGGGCGGGAGATGCACTGGCTGCGCATCGATCGCTACTACGAGGGAGACGGCGACGAGCCCCAGGCGGAGGTCCAGCCCATGGGCTGTCAGCAGTGCGAGAACGCGCCCTGCGAGACCGTCTGCCCGGTGGCGGCCACGACGCACAGCCCCGAGGGGCTCAACGACATGGCCTACAACCGGTGTGTGGGCACGCGCTACTGCTCGAACAACTGCCCTTACAAGGTGCGGCGGTTCAACTTCTTCAACTACAACAACGACATCCCGCCGCTCGTGCGCATGCTCAAGAACCCGGACGTGACGATCCGCTTCCGGGGCGTCATGGAGAAGTGCACCTACTGCGTCCAGCGCATCACCGAGGCGCGCATCGAGGCCAAGGTCCACGGTGATGGGCACATCCCCGACATCGCCGATCCCAAGGCGAAGACCCGCCCGGTGGTCACGGCCTGTCAGCAGACCTGCCCCACGCAGGCCATCGTCTTCGGCGACATCGCCAACGAGAACTCGCAGGTGTCCATCCTGCGAGACCAGCCGCGCCGCTACGAGGTCCTGGGCGAGCTGAACACGAAGCCTCGCACGACCTACCTGGCCAAGATCCGCAACCCCAACCCGGACCTGGTGTAAGGACATGGCAGTCAACGTCGACCTAGACCCCATCGGCGGGCGGACACCGCTCATCGGCGGGGAGCCGACCTTCCACGGGCTCACCGAGGCCGTGGCCCACCCCATGGAGCGCCCCCTCACGCGCAAGTGGTGGGCGGCCTTCCTCGTGTCCCTGTCGCTCCTCGGCGTCCTCGTCGTGAGCGTCTCGTACCTCTTCTGGGAGGGCACGGGGATCTGGGGCCTCAACAACCCCGTGGGCTGGGGCTGGGCCATCGTCAACTTCGTCTGGTGGGTGGGGATCGGCCACGCGGGCACCCTCATCAGCGCGGTCCTCTACCTGTTCCGGCAGAAGTGGCGCACGTCCATCAACCGCTCGGCGGAGGCCATGACCATCTTCGCGGTCATGTGCGCCCTCATCTTCCCCGCCATCCACGTGGGCCGCGTGTGGGTGGTCTACTGGATGTTCCCGGTGCCCAACCAAATGGCGATCTGGCCGAACTTCCGCAGCCCCCTGCTGTGGGACGTCTTCGCCGTCTCCACCTACTTCACCGTGTCGGCGCTGTTCTGGTACGTGGGCCTCATCCCCGACCTCGCCACGGCCCGTGACCGCGCCAAGTCGCGCATGCGCAAGATCGCCTATGGCATCTTCGCGCTGGGCTGGCGGGGCTCCCAGCGGCACTGGCATCACTACGAGATCGCCTACCTCCTCCTCGCCGCCATGGCGACGCCGCTGGTGCTCAGCGTGCACACCATCGTGTCCTTCGACTTCGCCGTGAGCCAGCTCCCCGGGTGGCACACCACGATCTTCCCGCCCTACTTCGTCGCGGGGGCCATCTTCTCGGGCTTCGCGATGGTGCTCACGCTCCTCATCCCAGCCCGCAAGATCTTCGATCTCGAGCACATCATCACCATCAAGCACCTGGAGAACATGGCGAAGGTCGTGCTGCTCACGGGCTCCATCGTGGGCTACTCCTACGCCATGGAGTTCTTCGTGGCCTGGTACTCGGGCAACGAGTACGAGTCCTTCACTTTCGTGAATCGCGCCTTCGGCGACTACGCTTGGGCCTACTGGATCATGGTGAGCTGCAACGTGCTCAGCCCCCAGTTCTTCTGGGTGAAGCGGCTGCGGCGCAACCCCAAGTTCCTGTTCGCCATCTCCATCTTCGTGAACATCGGCATGTGGTTCGAGCGGTTCGTCATCACGGTGACCTCGCTCCACCACGACTTCCTGCCGTCGAGCTGGGACTACTTCAGCCCCACCATCTGGGACGTCCTCACCTTCGTGGGCAGCTTCGGGCTGTTCTTCACGATGTTCACCCTGTTCGTCCGGTTCGTGCCCTTCGTGGCGTTGGCCGAGGTGAAGACGGTCCTCCCCGAGGCG
The DNA here is from genome assembly GCA_964478315.1 of uncultured Myxococcales bacterium. Taxonomy (GTDB): domain Bacteria; phylum Myxococcota_A; class UBA9042; order PHBI01; family JAAZYN01; genus CAYZID01. Next base: position 6,488 of record CAYZID010000101.1, read on the forward strand.
GACCCCCACTTCGAGACCGAGGCCGACAAGGCCCGTCGTGAGGCACGGGAGGCCGAGGCCGCCAAGGCCGCAGAGAAGGCCGCCCGGCGCTCCAAGCCCAAGGCGACCAAGGCGAGCGGCGCCGATGCGTCGACCGCCGCCGACGCCGACGGGGAGGGGAAGAAGAAGCGGACCAAGCGCGTGCGCAAGCGCAAGGGCGCCGAGACCGTCGAAGCCGCCGAAGCCGCCTCGGTCGCCGAGGCGCCCGCCGGAGAGACGAGCCAGGGCGAGGCCGAGAGCCTGGCCGCGGACGGCGGCGGCAAGAAGCGCCGCGTACGCAAGGTCCGAAAGCGCAAGGGCGATGCCGAAGGGCCCGCGGAGACGGACGCTTCGGGGGGCTCGGAGGTCGCGCCGGCCGAGGCCGCTGAGCCTGCCGTCGAGTCGGAGCCCGCCGGGGAGGCAGACGAGGCGGGCAAGAAGAGGCGTCGCGTGCGCAAGGTCCGCAAGCGCAAGAAGGCCGGCGAGGAGGCCCCGGAGTCGGGCGCCGAGGAGGCCGAGGCCCAGGCTTCGGCCAGCGAGACGGCCGAGGCGCCCCCGGCCCAGGCGGACGCCGGCGAGGCGGACGAGGTTCAGGAGGGCGCCGCGGAGGCCGCCGCGGGCGGCAAGAAGAAGCGCGTGCGGAAGATCCGCAAGCGGAAGAAGGCGCGGAGCGAGGGCGACGAGGCCGTGAGCGGCGATGACACGGCCGGAGCCGACGAGGAGGCCGCCGATGACTGAGCAGCGCAAGCCCTACGGGCTGCTAGCGGAGTTCAGCACCACCATGGGCATCTACGAGGCCTGCGAGAAGGTGCGAGACGCGGGGTTCGAGCGCTGGGACTCCTACACCCCGTTCCCCGTCCACAACCTGGACAAGGCCATGGGGCTCAAGGCCTCGCGGCTCCCCTGGCTCGTGTTGGCGTCCGGCCTCACGGGCGCGGGGCTCGCCATGCTCCTCCAGTGGTGGGTGGCCGCGGTGGAGTACCCGCTCATCATCGCGGGGAAGCCCTACTTCAGCTTCCAGGCCTTCGTCCCCATCACCTTCGAGCTGGGGATCCTCCTGGGCTCCTTCGCCGCCGTCTTCGGGATGCTGGGGTTCAACCGCCTGCCGCGGTTCCACCACCCGGTGTTCAACTCCGAGCGCTTCGAGCGCGTCACGGACGACCGGTTCTTCCTGGCCATCGAGGCCACTGACCCGAACTACGACGAGCAGAAGACGCGCCGCTTCTTGGAGGAGCTGGGCGCCGACCACGTCGAGCTGGTGGAGGAGTGAGGCTCATGCGACGACTCCTGGGAAGTGACCGACGCCCCCGGGCCGGGGCCCACGGCGCGGGGCGCACCGTGGCCCTGGCCGTGGCGCTCGCGGCGGTGGCCGTGGGTTGTCGGGGCAACAAGAGCGGGGCACCGCCCGTGCACCTCCAGCAGAACATGGACTTCGGGCAGTACTTCGAGGCTCAAGAGCCCAACCCGTGGTTCCACGACGGCCGGGCCATGCGCCTGCCTCCCGTGGGCACCGTGGCGCGGGCGGCCGTCACCGAGCGAAGGGTCTCGGACGAGGCCTTTGTGCGGGACGATCGCCACCTCTACGAGGGCCGCGGTCCCGACGGGCGCCTCGTGGACGCCCTGCCCACGCAGGTGAAGCTCGACAAGGCGCTGTTGGAGCGGGGGCAGGCCCGCTATCAGATCTATTGCACGCCCTGCCACGACGCCACGGGCAGCGGTAACGGGATGGTCATGCAGCGCGGCTTCCAGCCCAAGGCGCCCACCTACCACAGCGACCGCCTGCGGGCCATGCCGCTCGGACACTTCTATGACGTCATCACGCGGGGGCGGGGGGTCATGCCGTCGTACGCCGCACAGATCCCCGTGCGGGACCGCTGGGCCATCGCCGCTTGGGTGCGCACGCTCCAGGTGAGCCAGGCCGCCCGTCTCGAGGACGTCCCCGCGGGCGTCGCTGCCAACAAGGGGTGGACCAAGTGAGCCACGATCACCACGCGCCGACCGTGACCTTGGAGGAGGCCTCCGTCCCCCTGGACCACCGCATCCGGCGGCTGCCATTGCCGCTGGCGGTCGTGGGGCTGGCGTCGCTGGGTGCGTCCTTCGCCCTCATGGGCGACGACCCCGGCCTCTTTGCAGCGAAGTACCTCACGTCCTTCATGTTTTGGCTTTCGGTGGCCTTGGGCGGCCTATTCTTCGTCCTGGTCCACCACGCCACCCGCGCCGGGTGGTCCACGGCCCTGCGGCGCATCGCCGAGGATTTCTCCTTAAGCCTGCCCGTGCTCGGCGTGCTCTTCGGCGTCGTCCTGGTCTACATGCCCGACCTCTACGAGTGGGCCAACCCGGAGGTCATGGCCGAGGATCCGGTCCTGGCAGCCAAGAGCGGGTTCCTCAACCCCGGCGGGTTCACCGCGCGGGCCGTCCTCTACTTCGTGCTGTGGTCCGGGTTCGCCATCTACCTCTACCGGGTCTCCACGAAGCAGGACGTGACCGACGACCCCTCGCTCACCCACCGGGCTCGCTGGGTGGCGCCGCTGGGGATCTTGACCTTCGCGCTGACCATCACGGCGGCGGCCATCGACTGGACGATGTCCATCGACCCGCACTGGTTCTCCACGATCTACGGGGTCTACTACTTCGCCGGGACCTTCGTGACCGTGAACGCCGCCATCGCCCTTGCGGCCATGTGGATGCAGAAGAACAAGCTGGCCGAGGACGCCATCACCACCGAGCACTACCACGACCTCGGAAAGTACATGTTCGCCTTCACGGTGTTCTGGAGCTACATCGCCTTCAGTCAGTACTTCCTCATCTGGTACAGCAATATCCCCGAGGAGACCTTCTGGTTCGCCTACCGCTGGGAGGCGTGCCCCTCGCCGGCTTGCTCCGAGCCCGGTACGAGCGGCTGGGCGACGTTGAGCATGGTCCTCATCTTCGTGCACTTCGTCATCCCCTTCTTCTACCTCATGTCGCGGCACATCAAGCGGCGGCGGGCGACCTTGGCGGCGGGGGCGGTGCTTCTGTTGGTGGCGCACTACGTGGACATGTACTGGCTCATCCAGCCCTTCCTCGACTACCACCACCACGCGCACCACGGCGTGCCCATGCACGGGCCCCACTGGTCGCTGCTGGACCTCACGACCTTCGTGGGGATCGGCGGCGTGACCCTGGCGGTCTTCGTGTGGGCCTTGGCTCGCCGCGCCGTCGTGCCGGTGGGGGATCCGCGCATCGGCGAGTCCCTCGCCTTCGAGAACTTCCCCACCACCTGACGCGCCGCGCGCTCGGTCCGACCACCCCTCTCCTGACTCATGGGAAGCGAACGATGACCGAAACCACGAACCCCCCTGTGGATGGGGAGCTGGCCGACGCCCAGGGTGCGGCCCCCCAACCCGCCGCGCCCTGGCCCACGACGCCGGCTGTCGTGGAGTTCTCCCCGGACGTCCACCCCGAGCGGTGCCCCGGCAGGGGGCGCGTGTTGGGCCTCATCGCGGCGGTCCTCGCGGCGCTTGGCCTCGTGGCGGTGGGCGCCAACCAGCTCTACCGCTCGGGCGCCAACGCCGTCGTGTTGGAGCTGGCTCGCCGGCCCGTCCCCGACCTGGCCAAGCAGCGGGCGCTGGAGGCGTCCGTCCTCAAGGACACCGCCCGGTATGTGGACAGCCAGCAATGGTACCGCATCCCGGTAGCGCGGGCCGAGGAGATCATCCTCAAGGATCCCAGCCGCCTCCGGGCCTTCCCCGCCCCCAAGGGGTGGATCCACCCGGACGACGAGAAGAAGGCGGCGCCCGCAGGGCCGTGATCCCCACCGTGCGCTCTGTCCCCCACGCATCGCTCCCGTTTCCCCGTCGCGGCGGCCCCGCTGGTTCGCCGCGGTCGAAGCGCCCCGGCCCCCGACGCCGGGCGGAGGTCCTCCGATGAACATCGCCCTCGCAACCCAGCTGGCCGCCGCCGTGAGCGGCCAGGACGCCCCCGCCGGGCCCCCGGCCGCGGAGTGGGGGGCCGGGCTCTGGCTCCCCCCCGAGGCGTCCTCCTACGCCGAACGGTCCGACACCCTGTTCTACTTCCTCCTCATGGTGAGCGTGGCGGTCTTCGTCCTCCTCGTCGGGGTGGCGCTCTACTTCGCCTGGAAGTATCGCCAGCGGGAGGAGGGGCAGCTCACGGGACCAGGGCGCGGGGGACCGCGTCTGCCGCTGCTCGTGGGCGGGGTGCTGGCCGTGCTCTTCGTGAGCGCCTTCGCCTGGGGGCAGTTCGAGTACGCCAGCCTCCAGGCGGCGCCCTCGGGTGCCCTGGACGTGCGGGCCACGGGGCAGAACTGGTCCTGGACCTTCTACTACCCGGTGCAGAACAAGAAGTGCTCCCTCGTGGACCCGGCCGAGCCGGTGAAGCTCGTCGTCCCCGACGACCAGCCCGTGAAGGTGACGCTCAACACGGTTGATGCCCCACACTCCCTGTGGATCCCCGCCTTCCGCGTGAACCAGGCGGTCCTCCCCGGGCAGGAGACGACCACCTGGTTCGAGGCCACGCGGCCCGGGATCTACGACATTTACTCGGCCGAGTTCTCCGGGGCGGAGACCTCGAAGATGCGCGCCAAGGCCTACGTGGTGAGCCGCGACGAGTTCGACAACTGGGTCGCCTCGTCCGACTGCCTCGCCGTGGCCGACGACGACGGGCCTGGGCAGTACAAGCTCCACGGGTGCGATGCCTGCCACACCATCGACGGCTCCAAGAAGGTGGGGCCCTCGTTCAAGGGGATCTGGGGCAAGACCGAGGCCCTGGTCGACGGCAGCACCGTCGTCGTCGACGCTGCCTACGTCAAGCGCTCGCTCATGGACCCGAACGCGCAGATCGTCAAGGGCTTCACGCCCCAGATGCCGTCCTTCAAGGGTCGGCTCAACGACACGCAGATCCAGGCCCTGGCCGACTTCATCAAGTCGCTCAAGTAAAGGGGAGGGGGACCGAATCATGGCCGCCACGACCGCCACACCTTCACATGCGCCCGCCGACCGCACTGGACCGGCGGCGCGGGACTATCTCGGCGCCCCCTATGGGGTGGCGAGCTGGTTTACCACTCGGGACCACAAGCGCGTCGCCCTGCTGTACCTCATGGGCACCGTCATGGCGCTCGCCGTGGGGGCTGTCCTTGCCCTCATGATGCGCCTGGAGCTCGCCACACCCGAGCTGGACTTCAGCGTGGGGTTCCTCGCCGAGAGCGTGAAGGCGGACCTCGTGCCCCAGGGGATGTCGCTCTACAACCGCCTGTTCACCTTGCACGGCGGCGTCATGGTCTTCGCCTTCCTGGCGCCGCTCATGCCCGGGGTCTTCGGGAACTTCTTCGTGCCCCTCATGATCGGCGCCCGCAACGTGGCCTTCCCACGCCTCAACCTCCTGGGCTTCTACCTGTGGCTCGCGGGGATCGTCCTCGTCATGGCGGCCATCCTCGCCGGCAGCCCCGACACGGGCTGGACCCTCGCCACGCCCTACAGCCTGGAGACTCAGGCCCCGGTCGCTCTGGCCGCGGCGGGCTATCTCCTCCTTGGGCTGTCGCTGTTCTCTACGTCCGTGACCCTCATCGCAACGGTCCACCGCGGCCGGACCCGGGGCGTGACCTGGGGGCGTCTGCCGCTGTTCGTGTGGGGGGTGTACGCCTCCTCGTGGGCCATGGCGCTGGCCACCCCGGGGCTCGTGCTCGCCATGGGGGGGCTCATCGTCGAGCGCCTCGCGCCGGGCTCGTTTGGGCTGTTCGACCCCGCTCAGGGCGGTGACTCGCTCCTGTACGGGAACCTGTTCTGGTTCTTCGCGCACCCGGCGATCTACGTCGCCATCCTCCCGGCCCTGGGGCTCATGAGCGAGATCTTCGCCGTGCATTCCCGCAAGCACATCTACGGCTATCGGGTTCAGGTGGGCGCGCTCATCGCGCTCGCCGGGTTGGGGCTCGTCACCTGGGGGCAGCATCTGTCCTCCTCGGGGCAGTCCCCCGCGGTGAGCGCCATCTTCTCGGCCTTCGTGGTCCTCGCCGCCGTGCCGGCCTTGGTGATCGTGGTCTCCTGGGTGGCGACGCTCCACGACAGCGCAGTGCGCTGGAGTGTGCCCATGATCTACGGGCTCCTGTTCGTGACGACCTTCACGCTGGCGGTCCTGTCCTGGGTGTTCCTGGGGGTCCTGGCTACCGACGCGCACCTGGGGCGGTCGGCCTTCGCCATGGGGCACCTCCACTACTGGGCCGTGGGAGGCGTGGTCGTCGCCATGCTCGCCGGGCTGCACCACTGGTGGCCCAAGATGTTCGGGCGGACCTACGCCGAGCAGGGTGCCAAGCGCGCGGCGGGCGTCGTGTTCTTGGGCGTGCACCTGGCGTTCTTCCCCCAGCTCATCCTCGGTGCCAAGGGGATGCCCACCCAGTGGGCGAGCTACGCACCCCAGTACGAGGGGTGGCAGATCGTCTCGACCATCGGGGCGTGGGTGCTGGTCCTGGGGTTCGCCATGGCCTTCGCGGTGCTGCTCATGTCTATCCGTGCGAGCCGCGCGGCGGCCGCGAACCCCTGGGGCGGCGTGTCCTTGGAGTGGGCCACGCCCAGCCCGCCTCCGGCGGACAACTTCCCCGCGCTCGCCGTCGTGGGCTGTGACCCCTACGAGTTCCCCGAGATCGACCGCGACCGACCGCCGGAGAAGCACCGCTGAGGCTCGCTCCTGCCGGGTCCTGGGTCGTCGCCCGGCTCCTCCACCCAGTGACCTCGTGCCCCGGATTGACCTCTGGACGCTGCCGGTCGAACATGGGGCCCATCGCGCGTCTTGGAGTTCGCCTATGCCTTCCTCCTCGCTGGATCTCGCCTTGGCCCTGGACACGGAGCTGCGCGTGGCGCTGGAGGCGGCGTGGGCGGCGGGGGCGATCATCGAGGACGTGGCGCGGGGACATCGGGGGCTCCGGGCCAAAGCGGACGGGAGTCCCCAGACCGAGGCCGACCGACGGGCCGACGAGGCCATCCGGCGCGCACTGCTGGGGCGGTTCCCAGACGACGGTGTCCTCAGCGAGGAGGAGGGGCTCACGCCGGGCGCCTCCCAGCGGCTATGGATCGTCGATCCCCTCGATGGGACCACGGCCTTCGCCGCCGGGCGCGACGAGTACGCGGTGCAGATCGGGCTGGTGGACGGGGGGGAGCCCGTCCTGGGGGTCGTCTACGAGCCCAAGACCGGGCGCTCCTATCACGCCATCCGGGGCGTGGGCGCCTTCTTCGGCGTGGGTCCTGGGACGGCGACCATCCGGCAGCTCCGGGTGTCCAAGGCGGACACCCTAGAAGCCATGCGCCTGACGACCACCGCCCGCATGGCGCCCGAGACGTTCGCGGCGCTGTGTGAGGCGACGGGGTTGGGTGACGGCGGTCAGGTGAGCTCGGTGGGCTGCAAGGTGGGGCGGCTCGCGAGGCGCGAGGCGGACGTCTACTTCAGCGGGCATCGAATCCACTACTGGGATAGCTGCGCGCCGATGGTGGTGCTGGAGGCCGCGGGGGGGGCGATGACCTTCTTGGACGGCGCGCCCCTTCGCTACGACGTAGAGGATGGACGCTTTGACCACGGAGCCCCCGTCGTGGCGTCCAACGGGCGCCGGCACGCGGACGTGTGCGAGGCCCTGCGGCGCGCGCTGGAGGCATGAGAGAGTGGGGCACGGGGCAGGGTCCGGGCCGAGCGGTGAGAACAAGAGGGAGGAGCGGCGATGGTGAGAGCGCTGATCGCGGACAGCTTGGCGTCGGAGATCCGTGACGGTCTCGACGCCCTGGGGGTGGAGGCCGTGGAGCTCCCCGGCGTCCACGCCGACGAGCTGCCCGAGCACATGGAGGGCGTGGATATCCTCGTGCTGGGGGACACCCGGGTGTCGCGGCGCGCCGTGGAGGCGGGCGAGCAGCTCAAGCTCATCGTCCGCGCGGCCCACGGCGTGGACACCATCGACGTGGGGGCCGCCAGCCGGCGGGGCGTCTTCGTGGCCCACTGCCCAGGGCATGACGCGGACGCCAACGCTGAGGTGGCGTTGGGCTTGCTGGTTGCCCTCGACCGCGCCGGGGCCGGGGGGGCGGGCGCTCGCGCCCCCGGCGTGGGGCTGGCCGGGAGGACGCTGGGCGTCGATGGCTTTGGGCCGAGAGGCCGCGCCGTGGCGCGGCTGGGGGCCGCCATGCACATGCGCGTGGTCGTGCGGGACGCGGCGCTCACCGACGCCCGGGCCACGGAGACGCACGTGCAACGCGCGGACGATGCGGAGGCCCTCTTTCGGCGTTCGGATGTCGTCGTGCTCACGGGTGAGGGGCAGGACGAGGGACCCGTGGCGACCGCCGAGCGCATGGCGTTGCTCGGCGATGACGGGCTCCTCGTGGCGCTCGGCGCGCCCGAGATCGTGGACCTCCAGGCGGCGTCCCCGCGCGTCGCGGCGGGGACGCTGGGATTGGGCCTCACCCAGGCGGTCGAGGAGGCCCCGGAGGGGACGCTCGTGTTCTCCCCGGACACGGTGCAGGCCCGGCGCGAGGCGGCGGCGATGGTCATCCAGGCCGTCCAAACGCTCCTCACGCACGGCAGGATTCCCCATTGTGTGAACTTGGCTTCCCCCGAGGCGGCGGCCCCCACCCTGGTCGTGCGTCACCGCAACGAGGTGGGGGCGCTTGCCAAGATCCTAGCGGTCCTTCAGGAACAGAGCGTCAACGTCTTCGACGTGGGGACGGTGCTCTTCGACGGGGCCGAAGCCGCCAGCACCCGCCTGCGCGTAGGGGCCATCCCCAGCCCCGGAGCGCTCACCCGCATCCGCCGCGACGACGCCGTGTTCGCCGTGGAGCTGGTGGAGTAGGAGATCCTGGGCGCGGCGTCCACCCGGGCTCCCGGGCAGGAACCGCCCCACGCCTCATACGAGGACGCCGGGCCCCCAGCGAGGAGGTCCGGCGCCGTGGGGGGCGCCCGGACTCCCTGGGAGCCCGGGGCCCGTGGCTGGGGACGTTTGCTACTTGGCCGCGTCGTCCTTCTTGGGCGGCTTGGCGTGGCCCTGGTGGCACTCCATGCAGGCCTTGCCCTTCTTCATGTGGGCCTTGGCCTTCTTGTACAGAGGCGTGTCCGACGGCTCCTTCTTGGACTTGCCCTTCTCGTGGCACTGCGAGCACTTGAGGCCCGTCGCCTTGCGGAACTCCTTCTTGGCGTCCGCCGTGCCGGCGAAGGCGAGGCCGAGGACGCCCATGAACCCCAGGGCCAACATCAACCGCTTCATGATCCACTCCTTTTCTACGTCGTGAGGGGTGTCGGCGGGGCTCCGCGAACCCGTGCTTGCCGACAATGAATGCCTTAGCGCAGCCCATGGACGCGAGGCAAGCACTTTGATTCAAGGGAGTTGTAAAAGTGCCATTGAGCACACGTTGCGCGCGGGACAGGCGTCGCGGCGTGCCATTCCGCACACTCCGGGGTGGGGATCTCAGGGCACGGCGGAGCCGCCGTCGGGACCTGGGGGCGCCTCCGGCGTCGCTGGTGTGAGGGGCCGGATCTGCGGGCGCAGGGTGGTCAGATCCGCGACGCCGCGCTCGGCTCCCGCCACCATGTCCTCGGTGGCGGCCCGGGCCGCACGGGCGAAGGCCTCCCAGACGAGGGCGCGATAGCGCGCCAGCGCAGGGCGGTCGCCTGGGGCCGCGCGCTGGAGGGAGCGGTCTGTGGCGAGAACCTCTCGGGCCAGGGACCAGACGGGCTGGGATGTGGCCACGAGGCGGGCCAGGGTTCGGGGGGGCTCGGCGTCCAGCGAGGGCTGCTCGGCGGCGGCGGCCGCGGCGGCGAGTACGGCCTCGGGGGTGGTCCGCTCCGCCCTCCAGCGCGCCGCGTGGGTGAGGGCGGCGTCGATGACCGCCCGAGCCGCCGCGAGCTCGCCCAGGGCGTGCAGCGCCAGGGCGTCCAGGAGCGCCGACTCGGTCGTGGCGGCGGGCCCGCCCGGGAGCTGGGCGAGGATGGCGTGGGCGCTGGCGGGCCGCTGGAGGCGGAACTGACACCATGCCATGGCCAGGCGGGCCGCGCGCCAGCGGCCGCTCTTGCGCCCTACCCGGAGGTAGGCGCGGATGGCGCGGCCCATGTGGCGCGCGTCGTAGTGGAGGCCGCCCAGGGTGAGCCAGGCCAGGGCCTTGAGGGACGCGCCTTGGAGTCCCTGGAGGGGGGCCCGGGTGACGCGCGCGAGCGCGGCCAGGGCGACCCCCTCCTCGGGCCGGTCGGCGGCGGTGGGGTCTTGGGCGGCGGCGAGGAGGCCCAGGAGGAGGTTGGCGCGGGCAGCCGTCAGGGTGTCGCCCACGGCCCGCGCCTGGGCCCCTATGTCCCCCACGGCGCGGAGCGTCCCCGGTCCGCTGGGCAACGTGCCCGCGGAGAAGCGCTCTTGAGCGTCCCCCAGGGCGCGGGCGGGCCGTAGGGCGGACGGGACCGCGGCCAAAGGCCAGCGCGCAAGAGCGTCACGCAGCGCACGGTCGTCCAGGAGCTGGGGGCGCAGGGCGAAGGCTCGGGCGAGGAGCGGCCCCGCTTGGCGCGGGGACTGGGGGAGGAGATCCAAGGCGCCCGCGAGTAGCCCGGCGATCGCGGTGTGAGGGGAGCCCTGGGCCACGAGAGCGTCCGCTCGCGCCAGGCGCCCCCTCACCTCCCCCGTCAAGCCGCTGGGGCAGGCCCCCAGAGATAGCAGCGCGCCGATCAGGGCGACGCCCGAGAGGGCGGACGTCGGGGAGGGCAACACAAGAAACGCGCGGCGAGGCCTCACGGGGCCCGCGTGGGTGCTGGCAGGGGGGTGAGGAGGAGCGCCCCGTCGGATCCACCGTCGGGGAGCAGGAGGGTCCGCTCACCCAGCGCCCAGGAGGCCGCCGGGAGGGGGCCTGGGCGTGGTGGTGTGGTCAGGGGGGGGGCCATCGTCTGCATCTCTCCGGTGCGGGGCCACCACAGGATCACGCGCGCCCGCTCCGCCGCGCCCGCGGGCCACGCGAGGACCTCGGGGCCCGCGGCCAGCGGCGCCTCAAAAGCCGGGGCGTCGGGGCTGTCGGCGAGCCAGCCCAGGGGCTCCCCCGTGGCGAGGTCCACGGCGCGCACACCCGCGGTCCCGTCCGGTCGGCGCTCCAGGTAGCCCAGGAGCCCGTCGTACAAGGCGGCGCCCCGTGTGGAGGCCCCGTCGGCGGTCACGGGGCTGGGGGCCGGGGGGCCGCCCAGGGGGTCCACGAAGACCTGGAGGCGCTCGTCGCCCGTGGGGCCCTGGGTGCGCACCGTGTAGGCGAGGGTCCCACCGTCCACCTGGGGCTCGAACGCCGTGAGCCCGGGGGCCGTGCGGGCCTCGACGACGCCGCTCGTGAGGTCGGCCACCAGTACGACGGAGGGGGGAAGGGCGGGGAGCTCTGGGTCGCGGGGCCCCCGCTCCGGCGGCCTGTCGCTCGCGGCGCGCCCGTCGGGTGGAGGCGTGGATGGAGCTTGGGCAGCCGTCCAAGCGACCCAGGGGTAGGAGAGGCTCACGCGGGAGTTGGCGAGGGGGGCGGGCGTGAGGGTCGTGCGCTCCAGGGCGTCCAGGTTCTCGACGACGACGGCGTCCGCCGAGCCGTACGCCAACCAGAACCCGTGGAGGCTCGGGGACCAGCGCGCGTTGGGGCCGCGCACCGTGTCCGTGGTGGGATCGGTGGTTCGGAAGGTCTCGGCCGTGGCGATGTCGTAGGCGTAGACCTGGGGCGCCGAGAGGGAGCCGTCGGCGAGCCCCTTGGGGGCCAGCCACACGGCGTAGCGGCAGCTCGCCGCGGCGCCCTGTACGGGGAACCCGGGGGACCCCAGCGCGATCGTGCCGATGGTGGGCGCGGCCAGACATCGACCCGGGGCGTCCGCTGCAGCCTGGGGTGGGGCGGGGTCGGCGCAGGCCACGAGGCCCGCGACGGCCCACGCGGCGGCCACCCAGGGGATGGCCCGATACGGCGCTGGCCGCCGGGCGCGGCGTCGCGCGTGTGCGGAGCGGCGGGAAGGCCCGGGCGTGGGCCCCTGAGAGGCCCGCGGAGATCGTCGCGCGTGTCCGTACATGGCCGCCATCCTACGTACCGAGCGCCGTCGCAACAACCGCGGCGCAGCCCAGATCCGCCACCTGCTCTGCGGACCGAGGCGCAGGAGGCCGCGTTTGGGCAA
>CAYZID010000102.1:0-18338 GCA_964478315.1 uncultured Myxococcales bacterium
CCTCCCGCCCGGTCCCAACGCCCACCCTCCTCGCCGCGCTCGCGCCGCTCCTCGCCCTGGGTGCCGGGAGCGCCTCGCTCCCCGCCTGCGCCGACACGCGCGACGCCCCGCCCCTCACGTGCGAGGCCCACGACCAGTGCCCCGACGGCTACCTCTGCGGCCCCGACGGCCGCTGCGCCATCGCCACGCCCTGCGCGGAGGACGCCACCTGCTGCCCCGGCGCCGAGTGCTTCCACGGCTGGTGCCGCCCCACGCCCCGCTGCGGCGCCGACCGCCCCGCCGCGAACGGCGGCACGGTGCCCGCGAGCGTCTCGGACTGCCCGGGCGTGGGCGAGGTCTGCGAGGATCTGGGCGGCGTCTCCCAGTGCGTCCCCGAGCCGTGTCAGGACGACACCAACTGCCCAGCCGACCGCCACTGCTTCGCCGGGCGCTGCCTGGGCGCCCTCCCGTGCGGCGGCGCCTGCCCGGACGGCGCCGGCTGCCACGTCCCCACCGGCCGATGCGTCGCGGCGCCCGCCTGCGCGGCCCTGGCGTGCCCGCCCGGCGAGGTCGCCGTGCTGGCCGAGTCCGCCGACATCACGCCCTACGCCTGCCACGACGCCGCGCTCGACTGCGCCTGCGAGCCGCTGCCGGCCGTGCCGCCGGGCACCCCGGGCTTCCACGCCCAGCTCGCCGCCACGGACGACACGCCCACGGTCTTCAGCTACGACCCCGCCTACGGGGATCTGGTGCGCTCGCGCCTCACCCTGGACGGCACCCACCTGGAACACCGCGCCGTGGACGGCGTGCCCGACGGCCCCGTGGTGGGCGTGACCAGCGGCCCCCGGGGGGGCGTGGCCGCGCCGGGGCCCGACCGCGGTCGGCGCCCCGCGGTCGCCGTGGGCCAAGACGGCGCGGGGCGGCAGGTCGTGGACGTGCTCTACCGAGACGCGGACGCCCAGACCGTGCGCTTCCTGCGGCTGGATGGAGTCACGGGCGCGGTGCGCGTGCGGGCGGAGCTGCCCGTCGCGGGCGACGCGGGGCGCTACGCCTGCCTCACGCACGACCCCGCGGACGGCAGCCCCGTGGGCCTGGTCTTCGTCCAGCGCGACCCCCAGGACCGGGTGGCGCAGCTCGTGCGGGTGCGCGCGGCGGGGCGCGACGACGAGACGCTCGACGCCGTGGGCTGGCAGGTGTCGGTGCTCCACGAGACGCCCCTGCCCGCCCGCGCCGACGCGCCCTGCAACGACGCCTGCGGGCCCCTGGAGCTGTGCGTCCTGGTGCCCCCCAGCGAGGGCGCAGACGGCGGCGCGCCCGTGCCCACCTGCGTCTCGGGCCTGGACGGCTGGTCCTGTCCCGAGGGCTGCGGGCCCCACGAGGTCTGCGCGCGGCTCGCGGGCCCGGGCGACGGGACCGACCAGACCGGCGGGGGAGGCGGCGACGACAGCGACGGGAGCGGGCTCCTGGACCCGGGGACCTGCCTGCCTCGGATCTACCGCCGCACGCGCTCCGACCGGCTGCCCTTCGGGGCGGGCTTGTTCGTGACCTGCGCGGCCGCCCCCGCGGGCGCTGGCGGCGGGCTGACGGCCGCCTGGTACGACGCCGACCACGGCGCCCTGTGGGTGGAGGACGCGCCCTGGGGGGCGGGCAACGCCGCCCTCGTGGACGGCGACCTCGCGCCCGCCGGGGCGACCGACGTGGGGCGCCACGCGCGCCTGGTCGTGGCGCCCGGCGGCCGTCGAGCCATCGCCTACCAGGACGCCGTCGCCGGGGCGCTCAAGCTGGCCGAGCGGGGCGCCGGGGCGCCAGCCGGCGGCGCCTGGGCGATCTCCACGGTCTTGAGCGGCCAGACGGCCGCCGGCTCCTACGACCTGGGCGTCTGGCCGGCCCTGGCCTTCGACCGCGTGGGCGACGCCGCGGACCCGGGCCTCACCGTGGCCTTCGCGGACACGACCCGGGGGAACATCCTCCTGGCCCACCGCGACGAGGCGGGCTGCTGGAAGCACGTGGAGGTCTTCTCGGACGGCACGTGGATCGCGCCCGGGTTGGTCGCGGCCCCGGGCGGCGACGTGTGGCTGTCCGCGCTGCGCCTGGGCTTCGACGACGCCCTGCGCCCCACGCACGCGCTCACCCTCCGGCGCGTCCCCACCCCGAGGTGCGCCCCATGAATCCGGCCATCCTACTCCCCATGGCCCTGGCCCTGGGCGCCTCGGCGGCGCCCCGCTTCTCTCTCGAAGACCAGTTCGAGCGCCGCCACACCCAGGCGACGGTCTTCCGCGCCCGGCCCGTGGTGGTGGTGGGCGGCGACGAGCGCAAGACGCGCTCGGCCATGGTCCTGTGGGTGCGCGCCCTGCGCGAGCCCCTGGGCGCCGAGGCCTCGCTGCTGGGGCTGGCGGACCTCGACGGCGTGCCCTTCTTCGTCCCCAACGGGACCGTGCGCGAGGGGCTCCGCCGGGAGCTGCCCCACACGCCGGTCCTGTGCGACTGGGACGGCGAGGTCTACCCGCGTCTGGGCTTCGCCGAGGACACCGTGGCGGCGGTGCGCGTGTTCGACGCGGCGGGGCGGGCGCTGGGGACGGTCACGGGACCGCCCACGGCCCAGCGCGTCCAGAAGGTCCTGGCGCTGGTCGCCCGGGCCAAGGCGCGCGCCCAGCCTGGAGGTGAGGGCGACCCCCAGCCCAAGCGCTGAGCCCGGGCGGCCGGCCGGCCCACCGCCCGGGCCGCGCGGGCCTGGCCGCTCGTGCTACCCCCCGCAGGTGCCCAGGGGCTTGTTCGTGTCTCCACTGGGGCCGGCAGCCCCGGGGTGCCCGGCGGAGGTCCCGCCCGCGCCGCCCGTTCCCAAGCCGACGATGTTCACGCCCGTGCACACCGGCGCGCTGGAGCCCCAGGCGAAGATGCCATAGGCCGGTCCGCCCGCGCCGCCGCCGCCGTCGCCGCCGTCGCCGCCGTCGCCGCCCGCGCCGCCCGCGCCGCCATCGCCAGCGCCCTTGTAGCCGGTGCCCTTGTCGCCGCCCGAGGCGCCCGTCCCGCCCTTGCCCGCCGTGCCGCCGTGGCCGCCCTTGCCGCCGGCGTGGTAGGTGAGCTTCACGCCCTGCAAGGTGGGGTTCGCGTCCACGAGGAAGAGCGCGAAGGAGCCGCCGCCGGCCGTGCCTCCCTGCCCCGCCTGGCCTCCGCAGCCGGCGCTGCCACCACCGCCGCCACCGCCGCCCCAGATGGAGCAGCCGCCCCACCCGCCGTCGTCGCCGTAGCCGCTGCCGCCGCCGCCGCCGCCCTTGCCGGGCTGCCCGTCGGTGCCGTCCTGCCCGTCCTGGCCCACCCAGCGCCCATCCGCCGTGACCGTGCCCGTGGCCCCACCGCCCGCGCCGTCCGTGCCGTTCGCGCCGTCGGCCCCGTCGCTGCCCTTGAGCCCGGGGCCGCCGCCGAAGGTGCCGTCGGGCGACGGCGAGCCGGAGCTACCGGAGTCGTTCCCGCAGCCCGAGTCGGCGCCCTTGCCGCCCGCGCCCTTGCCGCCCGCGCACAGGCTCGTGCCACCCTTGCCGCCCTGTCCGCCGTAGGTGTCGAACTCGTCGCAGAAGCAGTCGCTGTCCGTGCTGCTGCGCCCGGGGTCACCCGGGAGACCGTTCGCCGCGTCGGGGCGGTCGGGGGCGTCCACGCCCGCGGCGCCCGCGCCCGCGGTGATGTCCAGGTTCTGGAGGACCAGCGCCTCGGAGGACGCTCGGACCCGCACGCCGTAGGAACTCTCGCCCGGGGTCGTGGCCGTGGCCGAGACGATCGAGAAGGAGTCCAGCACCGTCGCGGTGTCGATGTTCACGGCCTCCACGGCGACCGTCCCGCCCAGCACGCTGGGGCGGTCGTTCGTCCGCACCCAGCCGTTGGCCGAGTCGTAGCCGCCGTAGACGTTCACGCCGGCCTTGAGGTGGAGGTTCTCGGTGTAGGTGTGGTTCGCCACGAGCACCTGTCCGCCAGGGGACTGGGCATCGATGCCCGCCTGGATGTGGCGCAGGGGGCTGGTCATGGTCCCGGCGTTCGTGTCGTCGCCGTTCGCGCCGTCCACGAACACGGCGGTGGCCGCGTCGCCGTCCACGCCGTCGCAGTTGCTGTCCAGCCCCTCGTCGTCCGGCTCGTCGGGCTCGTTGAGGCCAGGCACGGCGCTGTAGTCCTCCACCCAGTTCCCGTCCGCGTCACACACCTGGTGCGTCCCGGCACAGGCGCCCTTCTGGTTGGGGTTCAGGGGGGCGTCCAGGCCGTCGTCTGCCTCCCCCGAGCAATCGTCGTCCAGGCCGTTGCAGACCTCGGGCTGCCCCGGGTTCACGGCGCTCTCGTCGTCCTGGCAGTCGCCCGCGCCCTTGGGGCAGACGTCGGGGACGCCGACGAGCTCCATGTCGGCGTCGCAGTAGCCGTCCCCGTCGTCGTCGCAGCCCTCGTCGGTCTGCCCGTCACAGTCCTCGTCCACGTCGCTGCACAGCTCGACGGCGCCCACGTGGACGTCGGCGCGCGTGTCGTCGCAGTCACCCAGGCCGTTGGGGCAGGAGGCGGGCATCCCCACGACCTCCATGCCGACATCGCAGTAGCCATCGCCGTCGTCGTCGCAGCCCTCGTCGGCGCCGCCCGCGCAGTTGTTGTCCAGGTCGTCGCACCGCTCCGTGGCGCCCGGGTGGACGGAGGGCGCGTCGTCGTCGCAGTCGCCGCCGCCCTGGGGGCAGACGTCGGGGGCGCCGCTGAGGGCCATGGTCGCGTCGCAGTAGCCGTCGCCGTCGTCGTCGCAGCCCTCGTCGGTCTCCCCGTCGCAGTCGTCGTCCACGTCGTTGCATGTCTCGGGCGCGGGCGTGGCGGCGGAGCACGCCGTGAGGCCCTGGGCCTCGCACACGCGCTCGCCGGTGCACATGGCGCCCGCGTCGCCCACCGAGCAGGTCGTGGAGGCGCCGTCCTCGACGAAGCGCGGCT
Source organism: uncultured Myxococcales bacterium (assembly GCA_964478315.1). Lineage (GTDB taxonomy): Bacteria > Myxococcota_A > UBA9042 > PHBI01 > JAAZYN01 > CAYZID01. The sequence continues at coordinate 4,924 of CAYZID010000102.1, forward strand.
TGCAGGCGCACTCCGCGGTGGGCTCGGCCGGCTCGCAGACCTTCAGGGGGCCGCTATCGAAGGTCTCCTCCGCGCAGCGCGAGCCCGCCTCGGGGCAGGTCCCGGCGGGGCAGGCGGTGACGCAGAAGGAGCCCAGCCCGGGCCCCCTGGAGACGCAGTGGTTGTCGGCGCCGGTGTACAAGGGGTTGGCGCAGTCGGCGTCCGTGTCGCACGGGCGGCAGTAGGGGATGTGGTCGTAGACGCACAGGTAAACGGTGTCCGCGCCGCCGCCGCTCATGGGCTTGCAGCTAAACCCGGCGGGGCAGCTCTCCGTGCACTGCTTGGTGCATACGTTCTGACCGTTGGGGCCCTCGGTGCACCAGCCGCTGTCGCAGTCCTCGTTCTGGCTGCACGGGGCCAGCAGGCAGCCCTCGCAGGGCGGGCCGCTGTCCACGCCGCCGCCCCCGTCGGTCGCGCCGCCGCCGTCGCCGTCCAGGCCGCCGCCCCCGTCCGGGGTGTGCGTCGTCTCGGCGCCGACCGGGAGGTCGCCTGGGACGTCGAGGTTCGCCACGGGCAGGTCCATGCCGCCGCCGTCCGCGGCGCTGCCGTCGATCCCCTGGGTGCTGCCGCCGGTGGCCGCCTCATCGCCGCAGCCGGCCGCAAGCCCCCCGCCCAGCAAGAGGAGCCCGGCCGCCAGGGCCAAGGCCGCGCCACCGCGCCGCCCCCAAGTCACCGCCAACCGTCGCCGGCCCATGCCGATCACTCGTGTCGCTCGTGCCACTCGTGCCACGAAGGCCTCCTCGCGGGCTCACCCGCCTCGCCGCGCTGTGAGACGTAGGATAGGGGCGTCGAACGCCCCACGCAACGCGCCCCACGCGCGGCCTGTGCCCCACGCTCGGCGTCTGCGCGGATTCTCGTCAGCGCGCCAGGGCGTAGCCCGCCACGAGCTCGAGCCCGCTCCGTACTGCGGGATCGGCGTTCATGACGTAGACGGGCACGTTGAGCGCCCAAGCGAGACGCAGCGTCTCGTAGAGGAGCGCGTGGAGGAAGCTCTGCGTCCCGAGCTCCAGCCCTCGGAAGTCCAGGGCGATGGGCTGCCGGTCGAGCAGGCGCGCCTGGAGCAGCTCCTTGGCAACGCGCGACGCCTCGGTCACGTCCTCGGCGAGCCGATGCACCAGCAGGGGGTGGAGGCCCTGGGGCGGGGCTTCCCAGCGAAGCGGGCCCGCGGCGCGGTCCGCGTCGGAAGGGAGGCGGCGCTCCTCGGCCCGATGTTGGATCGTCTCCATCATCGCTTCGTAGTCGAGGGCGTCCTCCAAGGGCAACTCGAACCCCACGAGGGTTCCGGGGAACCCAGTCCCCTCCGAACCGACCCACAGGCCCCGGTGGCGGTCGTGTCCCTCCTCGTCGCCCTGAAGGCTCCGCGCCGCGCCCCGGGTGGCGATGACCAGGCGACCGGCGGTGAGCTTGGCCATCTCCGAGATGAAGAACAGGCCCAACCCGGCGTTGTAGGTCGCCCCCCGCTGGCCCTCGCCGAAAGCGCCGGAGACGTGCGGCCGCAGGGCGTTCGTGATCGCCTCACGCGCGTCGCCCAGCCCAGGGTGGTGCGGTCGAAGAGCCTCCAGAAAACCCACTCCAGCGTCCGCTACGGCCACCTGCACCATGGGCCGCGGGTAGTGTTCGGGATCGCGCTGCACCTGGGCTGCGACGACGCCACCGAGTGGGTCCTCGCTGTGCTGCACGACGTTCCGCAACAGCTCGATGAGGACGTACCGCAGGGTCAGCTCCACGTCCTCGTCTCGGGGCACGAGGAGCTGGGCGATGCGACGGCTGAGCGCCTCGATCTCGCGCAGACTACGCACGCGCTGGAGAGGGACGGTGCGCTCGGGCTCCGCGGGCCGAGAGGCCGGCCGCCCCGCGACGACGTCCTCCCAACCCACGGCGTGCGCGAACCGGGCCGCCTCCCGTGGGAACCGGGCCACGTCCAACGTCCAGGGCGCGGGCTGGTCGTGGCGACACAGCGTGGCGGCACCCGCGAGCGCCCAGATGTGAGTCAGCCGGGTCTCCGTGGGGTCGAGGACGCGCGGCTCGCCCTCCGCGACCGCCTGGAGAAACAGCAAGGGTTGGTCCATCGTCAGCTTGGGAGCGAGACGCACACGGGGGACGGCCGGCTCAGATGCGGCTGGCGTTTCCACCGCCGAAGCCGCTGGTGCGGGGACGGCGGGCACATCCGCTTCGTACAGCGCGGTCCAGAGCTGCTGGGCCTTCGCGGCTCGCGTGCCCACGCGGCCGATGAGGGTCTTCAGGCGCTTGCGAGTGAACTGCTCGGTGACGCTGGCGAGCGCAGCGCGGGCGCGGTTGAGATCCCCGGCAGCGGCGAGCTCCATGGCCATGTCGACGAGCTCCTTGGTCATGGTTCCTCCTGCGCGGACCCGCCGACGCGCTCGCCAGCGGATCAACCGCGTGGGCGCCGCCCAACCCCGTGCGCCAACCTCCCAGCGAGGCCCGCGCGGACCGCGACTATCCGCCGCCGCGCGGAGCGATTCAAGCTCGCCGGGCGGCGGCTCAGGGGGCGGCCCGCGCGGCGCGGTAGGCGGCGAGGTTGCGGCGGGCTTTGGCGTAGTCGGGATCCAGGGTGAGGGCGCGCTGGAGCAGGGCGATGGCCTCGTCCAGGCGGCCCTGGCGGCGCCGTGCGGCCGCCAGGTTGAGGAGCGCCGGCGGGTTCGCGGGGTCGATGGTCACCGCCTCCTCCAGCACCTGGGCGGCCTGGGCGACCTCCCCGCGGAGGAGGTGCCACACGCCCCGCTGGCGGTCCAGGTCGCTCGCCACGCGCAAGGTCCGAAAGCGCGGCGTGCGCGTCCGCGCCAGCCGACGCAGCCAGGGGCCTCCGGGCGGCGGCGCGGCGCTGGGCGCGCGCTGGGCGCGGCCGGTGGCCCGATAGAGCAGCGTCCCGGGCACCAGCGTAGGCGCGATCCCCGGGTCGAAGCGCCCGTCGCCCAGATCCATCCAGACCGCCCGCCGCGGGAGGTCCGCCGCCACGAGGGCCGCGAAACGCCCACGCTGGTCCTCGGCAGGCCGGGCCTCGTAGCCGGGCGGGACCGGGCGCCCGGCGTGGCGAAAGCGCGCCACGGTGGCCCGCGTGTCCGCCAGGTGTTGGCGCACCAGGACCATGAGGTCCGGTCGCATGGCCTCCACGCCCAAGAGGTAGAAGGACTGGCTCGCCAGGTGGTCGCTGGTGGCGAACACCGTGCTCCCCGGGGAGGGCTCCTCCAGCGCCATGCGCCCGAAGACGTCGGCGCCCTCGTCCGGCGGCCGGTCCGCGAGATGGCGGCCCGCGGCGAGCGCCAGCGCCACGACGCCCACGGCCGCCGTGACGAGGCGCGCCGCGCGGGCCGAGAGGAGGCCCCGAGCGACGGCGCCCTCGCTCCCCGCGAGCTGGCCGAGGCCCACCGCGGCGAGGAGGGCGAGGCCCCAGGCGCCGGGCACACCCGTCTGGAGGTCCGCCTGCCCCATGGGGTTCACGAACACGCTGAAGGCGGCGTCGGAGACGACGACGAGGGCGCCGGCCAGCCAGAGGCGTCGGGGCCGCACCCAGGCCGCGCTCAGCGCCCCGAGGAGAAGCAGGATCGCCGCGGCCCCCCCTCCAGCCAGGTCCGCCCAGCGGGAGGCGGCGTGCTGGGCCGCGACGCCTCCTGCGCCCATCTCGGCGGCGAAGGAGGCGCGGATGCTGGCCCCGGTGAGGTGGCTCCACAGACGACCCGGCGAGGACGGATCGCCCCAGTCCAGCCAGGGGTCGGAGGCCGCCGCCGCCGGGAGGTAGAGGACGACCGCCGCCCCCAGGAGCCCCCAGGGGAGGAGGCGCGGCAGGCGGCGCCAGGCGTGACTGACGGTGAGCGCGAGGGGCCAGAGCGCGACCGCCGTGAGCACGAACGAGGCGTGGGCCCCGAGGCCCAGGCCGGTGAGGAGGGCCGCCACGGCCCAGCGCGGGCGGGGGCGAAAGAGCTCGAACACGAGGGCCGCGAGGACCAGGGCGTTGGGGCCGTAGACCTCGGCCAGCGTCCCGTGGAGCCACACGACGAACACGGCGGGGAAGACGAGCGCCCCCACGAGCGCGGCCCACCACACCGCCCCGTGGACGCGGGCGAGGCGGTAGAGGAGCGCCGTGGCACCGGCCACCGACAGGGCCGAGAGGAGCGCCACGCGGAAGGGGATGGTACCCAGGGGGAAGGTGCTCAGGGCGTGGGCGGCGAGGACCCACAGGGGATAGCCGGTGGGGTGGGGCACGCCCAGCCCGGCGGCCGCAGCCGTGAGGTGCCCCGCGTCGAACCAGGCGACGCCCGCGTGGACGAAGGGCGTGAGGACCGCCGTGAGGGCGGCCCAGAGCGCCAGGGCCTCGCGCGCGGCCCTCATGGGCGCGCCATCAGGGGAGCAGCACCTCGGCGCCGCGCACGAGGTCCACGCCACCCGCGCCGTTGGGCGAGCCCGCGAGCGCCAGCCCGCCGCCCACGAGCACCGCGCCCTTGAGGGGCCCGGCCGTCACGGCGCCGGCCATGGCCCCGAAGCGCCCGCGCCAGAGGGTGAAGGTGGAGGGGTCCACCGTGTCGGCGGTGAAGCGGAAGGCCACGTCGCTGGGGCGCCCCTGCTGGTTCAGGCCGCCGAAGATCCAGCAATCGCCGTCGGGGAGCGAGGCCACGGCGGGCCACAGCGGCAGCCCGTCGATGGCGACGTTGGACAGCGGGGCTGCGGAGACGGCGCCGTCGGACACGACCAACCCCACCGGGTTGAAGGCCGAGGGGCCCGAACCCTTGGTGGAGCCCGCCGCCAGGCGTAGCCCGCAGAGCTGGGGCGCGTAGACGCGCTGGGGGAGCCCCGTGGCGGTGAGCTGGGCGAAGCTCACGGTGTCGCCGTCCACCGTGGCGACCTCGGCCACGGGCTTGCCCTGGGCGGCGCCGCCGAAGACGAGGACCTGCCCGCAGGCGGGATCCAGGCAGGTGGTGGCCGCACCGGCGCGCGCAGCCTTCATGGGGCCCGCCTCGGTACAGGTGGCGGTCTGGTCGTCGCTCGCGGTGCACAGCCACGCGCGGTCGCTGGCCTCGACGCCCGCGCCGCTGGCGGCGGTGGCGAGGCCGCCCAGCAGGAGGAAGCGGCCGCCGCCGAGAGAGGTCACGGCGGGCTGCACGAGGGGGATGGGCAGCTCGGAGACCGCGGCGGCGCCCGTCATGAGGTCGAGCACGATGAGGTCGTGGGAGAGGTTGGGCACGCACCCGGAGCCCGAGAGACCGGAGCAGTCATCGGCGCTGAGATCCCCAAAGGAGAAGGAGAAACTGCCCCCTTCGCCCTGCCAGGTGGCGAGCGCGGTGAGCACGCCGCCCGCCGCGACCACGCGGTCGTCGCCCAGCGGCGCGAACCCCGAGAGGCCCGCGCCGTGGCCGTCCAGGGCGGGCGTGTCGAGTTTGGCGAAGACGCCCGTGGAGGGGTCGAAGACCTCGGCGTAGGTGGCGCCGGGGCGCAGGGCGCTGGCGGCGATCTGGCCGAAGCCGCCCACGAAGGCGACGGCGCCGTCGGAGCGGGTCGTGGAGAACCCGAACGCGCGGGGCTCGGAGAGGTTCAAGGGGTACGGCGAGCGCAGGAAGCACCAGCCCGTGGACACCTCGCACTGAGCCTTGGGGTGCATGGCCGTACAGTCGGCGTTGGACGAGCAGCTCGGGACGCACCAGTAGGTGGGCTTCTGGCCGTCGAAGCAGCGGTGGGTGTCCGAGAACTGGGCGCACTGGGCGTCGCTGTCGCAGAAGTCCACCTGGGTGGCCACGGCCGCCGAGAGGTTGAGGTCCTCGGGCAGCGCCGAGACCCCGCCGACGGTGAGCATGGAGACGTGGTAGTACGGGCCGGCGGCCCCCTCGGGGATGACCACGCCGCCGCGGATGCCCACCTCGGTGCGGGTGTCGGGCGAGCACTGGACGCTGCCGAAGGCCTCGATGGCCACCCAGCGGTCGGTGCCCGAGGGGATGCCGGTGAGCTCGTAGGTGCGCGAGCGGGCGTCGATGCAGCCCGTGTCGAAGATCACCGAGCCGTTGAGGGCCTCGTCGGGCTGGGAGTCGTAGATGCGCAGACGGAACCAGCCGGAGATGTCGTCGCGGAGGCCCAGCCGGAAGGTGCCCGTGTGGGGCTCCGAGGGCGCGGCGCAGCCGGAAGCGGCGGCGGCCAGGCCCAGAGTGGCGGCCAGGGCGAGGAGGAGGCCGTGGGTTGGCTTGCTCACTGGGCACCTCCCATGACGGCGGCGTCGCGCCAGGCGTTCTGCGGGTCCACCGAGAAGATGACGGCCCCCGTGGACTGGGACGGGCTGCTGCCCGAGCTGGCGGCGACGGCCACCGTGGTCCCCACGACGACGACGCCCACGGCCGTCCAGAACCACCACGTCTTGTAGAAGGGTGTGGACGCGGCGACCTCGCCGCCCCCGCCCCCGCCCGCGGCCACGCCATCCGGCAGGGGCTCCAGCTCGATCTTGCGGGTGACGGTCTTGCCGGGCGCCACGACGACCGTCATGACCGACTCCTGGTAGCCGTCCCGCGCCACGCGCAGGCTGTAAGTCCCCGGCTCCTCCTTGAGCTTCACGTTGGAGGTGCCCGCGTAGTCGCCGTTCACGAAGATCTTGGCGCCCGCGGGCGTGGCCGACACCTCCAGGTAGCCAGCGCCGTCCGCGGCGGCGGGGGGCTTGCCGAAGACGGCCTCCACCTCGCGCTCCATGGTGTTGGCGAGCGCCGTGAAGGTCGCCACGGGGGTGCGCTGGTCGCGCTTGAACTTGGGCTTCTTGCCCCCCGTGTCCACGACGCGGACCAGGAGCTCGAAGCCCCCGCCCTTCTTGTCCACCTGGGTGTAGAAGACCTGCTCGGCCTTGTACTTCTTCCCCAGCTTCCCCAAGCACTCCAGATCGATGTCGATGCACTCGAGGTCGATCATCTCGTCCGTGAGCTCGCGCTCCGGGGGCTTGAGGAGATCGATCTTGGGGTAGCTGCGGAGCTTGGCCTGAACGACGTGAAAGAGGTCCGCCTTGTCCTTGGCGGACAGGTCGGCGCCCTCGACCTGCATCCCCAAGACCTTGATCTTGGCCGTCTTCGCAGCGCCCTTCTTGTGTTTCGCCGCCAGGGCGTCGCCGCCGCCCAGGCCCACCAAGACCGCCGCGATGACCGCGCCGACCCACAACCCGCTGGTCCGTGTCCCGTTCATGGGCGCCATCTTGGCCGCCCTCCGAAAGCCGTGTCAAACGATTCCGGGGGCATCCGGCTCAACCCCACGCCCGGACGTGACCGGGTGCGAGCGGCCGCCCGCGGTGGTCGTCGTGGCGCTACGGCGCCGGGGCGAGGAGCACGTAGACCTGGTCGGTGCCCTCGCTCCCCACGCCCCGGGCGTATCCCAGGCGGACGCTCACGGGGAGGCCGTAGAATAGGTCCAGGTCGGCCCGCAGCTCCAGCCCGAGCCCCACGTGGGTCTGCCCCAGGGCCCGCCAGAGCGATCCGTCGGTGGCGGGGGTATACGTGAGCCCTGCGTCCGCGAACAGCGCTCCGTGGAGGTCGCGCAGGTTGAAGGGCAGCGTGTCCAGCCCGCGCCGGGCGCGCCACAGGGGCAGGCGATACTCGGCGTTCACGAGGTGGTAGGTGGTGCCCGAGAAGGCGTCGGGGGCGAACCCGCGGAGCCAGGCGGCCCCCTCCTGGGCTTGGTTGAACAGATCGACGAGGAGGTCCTGCTCGGGGACGCCCCCCAAGCTGAAGCCGCTGAACTCCCCGGGCTTGCCGCCGCTCCAACCGCCCTGGACGCGCAGGGCGCCCACGTGGTCGCGCCCCCACGGGAAGGTCAGGAAGCCCCGCAGCCGATAGGTGGCGGAGATGGCCGTCCGGTGGGAGCCCAACGCCGGGAGACGGAGCCTCACACCAAAGGCTGCGTCCACGCCGTCGGCGGGAGAGACGCTGAAGCGGTACTGCTCCACGCTGGAGAAGCTCCAGCCGAGGTCCAGGCGCGTGGAGAAGCCCTCGAAGGGGACGACGGCGCTGTACTGGTCGGGCGTGGGGAGCCGCGCGACCTGCTCCTGGGCACGGGCCACGTCCACGGTGAAGCCGGCCGACACGCCGCTCCCAGCCACGACGCCTGGGAGCGCCAGGGATGCCGCGAGGGTGGCGTAGTAGACCTCCTCCCGGTAGGGGTCGAGCCGATCGCCCACGAACGAGTAGCGGTCCCACGAGTAGCGCCCCGCCGACAGGGAGAGCTGGGGCCAGCTCAAGCCGATGTCCACGCCCACGGCGGCCGACAGATCGCGCCGCGCGAGGTCGTAGTCCGCCGCGAGGCGCCCGCCCAGGCGGCCGGTGATGTCGGCGCCGCCCAGGTCCAGCCCCAAGTGCGAGAGGCCCGACGTGTCCACGGCCCAGCTCGGGAACCAGCTCCGTGGGAGCATCGTGGGCAGCGGCGAGTAGGCGCGCCGCTGGATGTCCACGGCCGGAGGCGCGCGGGCGGGGCGGGGCGCTCGTGGCTCGGGCCGCGGGACGGCCTCGGCGTGAGCGGGGTCGAAGGGCAGCGTGTAGAGGTCCCACCCATCGCGCCCCCAGCCCACGTAGGTGAGCCAGCGCCCATCCGGGGACACGGCGGGCGAGAAGGCGCCGGTGACGACGCGGGTGAGGCGCACGGTGCGGCCCGCGGCGCGCGACGGCCCGGCGATAGCGCCCACGCGGCGCGCGTAGAGGTCGTAGACCCCGTCCGCGTCGGAGGCGTAGACGAGCCAGCGCCCGTCCGGGGAGAGGGTGAGGTCGATCTCCAGGGATGCCCCGCGCGTGAGGCGCGCCAGGCGCCCCGAGGCCACGTCCACGGCGTAGAGGTCGCGGTTCCCGTCGGCCTGCATGGACACGTAGACGGTGGCCCCGTCGGGGGAGGCGACGGGGGTGCTCAGGCGCCCCCAGCGCGCCCACGCGGGCGGCTCCCAGCGGTGCGTGACGGCGCCGGTAGCGGGGTCGCGCGCCTCCAGCCAGGTGCGCCCCCAGGCCGTGCGCGTCACCCACACGGCCCGACCGTCGCCTTGCCACCAGGGGTCGCGCGTGCGGGCCCCCCGCGTGAGGAGGCTCGCCCCGGTTCGGGGCAGCGGGGCGCGGAGCCCGCGCCCGAGGGGCAGGCGCACGAGGTCGGTATAGAGGTTCACGAGGCGGTAGGGGCGGCCCGAGGTGGCGAGGATGGCCTCCCCGGCCGGGTCCACGGCGAAGCGCCCGCAGCCGCCGTCGCAGCGCCAGACGCGCCGCGGGGAGCCCAGGTGGCCGTCTCCCGGGTCCACGGCGGCCCGGACGAGCTCGCTGGCCGCGTGGCCGTCGCCGCGGACGTAGAGGAGCCAGCGCCCGTCGGGTGTGTAGCGGGGGTACTGCTTGAGCTCGCCGCCACGGGTCTGGCGGGCGCCCTCCAGGGGGCCCGCGCGGCGGATGCGCGCGGCGGTGGCGCGGGCGCGCGCCCGGACGGTGTCCAGGGTAGCGGCGTGCCAGGCGGCGGCGGAACGCCCGGTGACGTGGCGGGCGAGCTGCTCCAGGGAGAAGGGCACGACGCGGCGACCGTAGGAGCGCAGGAAGCGGCGCATGGCAGCCGGACCCGCCGCGCGGGCCAGACGGTCTACCAAGATCCCGCCGTACATGTACCAGGCCGTCCCGCCGGGCTGCTCCAGGGGCGTGCCCGTGAGCTGGTCCAAGGTCGGGAGGGCGTCCGCGAGGGCGGCGGCGCGGAGGATCATCTCGAAGCGGCTACTGGAGACGCGGCCGGCGCCTGAGGTGAGGGACTCGACCCAGACGGCGAGGCCCTCGGTGAACCAGCGCGGGAGCTGCTGGTTGGGCTTCCAGGTCTTGCCCAGGACGCGGTTGACCCAGCGCGGGAGGCCCGTGGCGTGGTCCAGGTGGGCGACGTGGGCGTACTCGTGGAAGACGAGGAGGCGCAGCCAGTCGTCGTAGTCGCTGAGGCTCCCGTCCGCCTCGGGAGGGTAGGCGTACAGGGCGATGGTGTCGTAGGGGAGGACCATGGCCCAGCCGTTGGCCGCGTCCACGTCGTCGGTGAGGACGATGTGGACCCGCTCCTCGGGGAACCAGCCCAGGAGGCGCCCCACCTGCGCGTGGGCCTCCTCCGCGTAGGCCAGGGCCCGGCGGCCCAGGGCCTCCCCGTCGTCATAGGTGTGCAGAGCGAAGTGGGGGCTGACCAGGGTGAACCAGGTTCGCGCGGGGTCGGTCCCCGCACGAGCGGGCGCCAGGGCCGCGACCGAGGAGACGACGGCGCCGAGCAGGAGCAAGGTGAGCCGGCGCCCGCACGCGGCCGCCTTGCGGCGCGGCGGGCGGGTCGGCGGGCGGGCTATCGGTGCTCGCGGTCGTACTCGGTGCACATCTGCTCGTAGAGGAGGACATCCTGGCGGTTCCCCACGCAGAAGGGGACGCGCTGGTGCAGCGACGTGGGGACGAGGTCCAGGATGCGCTCTCGCCCCGTGGACGCCAAGCCACCCGCCTGTTCGGCCAGCATCGCCATGGGGGCGCACTCGTACAGCAGGCGCAGCTTGCCCGACCGGGTGTCCGTGTTCAGCGGGTACATGAAGACGCCGCCGTACAGCATGTTGCGGTGGAAGTCCGCGACCAGCGAGCCGATGTAGCGCGAGGAGGTCTTGGCGTAGCGCGGGTCGTCACTGAAGCGCACGTGGTCCGCGAAGCGCCGCGTGGGCTCGTCCCAGCGGTTGTAGTTCGCGTCGTTGGCGCTGAAGCACTTGCACTCGTCGGGGATGCGGATGTTCTCGTGCGACAGGATGTACTCGCCCACCTCGGGGTCCAGGGTGAAGCCGTGGACGCCGTGCCCGGTCGTGTAGACGAACATCGTGCTGGAGCCGTAGATGACGTAGCCCGCCGCCTCCTGGCGCGCGCCGCGCTGGAGGAAGTCGTCCAGCGTCACCTTCCCGTCCTTGGAGCGGCAGCGGTGGATGGAGAAGATCGTCCCCACCGACACGTTCGCGTCGATGTTGCTGGAGCCGTCGAGGGGGTCGAACATCACGAGGTAGTGGTCGTCCTCACCGCGCCGCCCGGACAGTGACAGGAACTCCTCCTCCTCCTCGCTGGCCATGCCCACGATGGCCTCCATGGGGCGGAAGGTCGCCTTCATGATGGAGTTGGCGATGACGTCCAGCTTCTGCTGCTCCTCGTCCTGGACGTTGACGCTGCCCACCTTGCCCAGCACGTCCAGGAGGCCCGCCTTCTGGACGCGCGCCGCGATGACCTTGCTGGCGACGCCGATGCGCCGCAGGAGGTTGGAGAAGAGCCCGCGGCTCTCCGGGTGCATGCGCTCCTGCGCGGAGATGAAGCCTTCCAGCGTGGAGAAGTCCTTCCAGTCCGGGTCGATTCGGTCCATCTCCGCCATGGCGTCCTCCGCGCGCGCGCCGTCTCGCCCACCCTCGCCCCGGGCCGTCGCGCGCCCGGGCGGCTCCGAGGCCGGGTCCGTGTCTGACCCAAGGTCTACCACAAACGGAGGCTCGGTTCGCCGCTCTAACGCACGATTCCATTTGGGAATCACGGGAGTGACGGCGCGCACGGCGCCCGCTCAGCCCTCGCGGCGCGAGAGGATGGCCGACAGGACGTCCAGCGCCACGGCGCGCACCTCGGCGGCCGCCGTGAGCTCCTCCTCGTGGGCCCCCCCGCGCAGCGCGAGCGCCGCGCGCAGCGGCACCAGCGCGTGCGTCCAGGGCGGCGCCTCGGCCAGCGCCAGCGCGGCCTCGTGGGCGCCCCGCGCGCTGGCGTCCAGGAGCACCTCCAGCCCAGCGGCGCCCAGCGCCTGCCCCGGCCGGGGCTCGTCCAGGAGCATCCCCAGGGCGTCCACGGCCTCGCGCCAGCGCCCGGCGGCGCCGTGCTCGCGGGCCCGGGCGACGACCGCGGCCCCCTCCTCGCCCGCCGCGTCGCCCTCGGCCTTCCAATAGAACCACGCGGCAAAGTCCACGAGCGCCCGAAGGCGCCGCGCCGCCACGCCCCGTCGCCGCAGGGCCAGGACCAGGTTGTCGCCGCGGTCTGCGAGCTCGTAGCGCGCACCGGCGCGGTCGCCCCGCTCGGCGCGGCGGCGCACGGCGCCCCGCCCGACGAGGCGGTGGAGCAGCGCGCTCGCCCGGTTCGTGCCGAGCCCCGTGGCGCGCCCCATCTCGCGGGCGGTGGAGGGCTCCCATCGCGCCGCCAGCGCGGCGAACACCTTGCGCTCCACGGGGGGGAGAGCCTCCGCGGCGGCCGTCACGCGGGGCGTCTCCGCGTCCGCGAGGGCGAGCAGCCCGCCCCACAAGGCGTCCGCGTGGAGGGCCGTGGGGGCCGCGGCCTGGGCCCACGCCGCCAGGCGCCGCGGGACGCCCCCGCTGAAGATCTGAACGGGCCGGATGGCGTGGCCCTCCAGGCGCTGGGCGGTCCCCGCGAGCCGCGCGGACAGCGCCGCCCACAGGGTGCGGCACTCGGCCAACGTGAGGGGCCCGAGCGGGATCCGCTCCCACCCGGGGCCCCGCGTCTCCGGGAGGCGCCGCGCCGTCCCCAGCACGGCGAGCCACGGGGCGGCGGCGGCCTCCTCCTGCCAGCGGGCGGCCTCAGCGCCCTTGAGCTGCGCATCCAGGAGCGTGTCCAGGTTCTCGATGACGGCCAGGACGCGACCGGGGTTGCCGCCCGGGCGGGAGGCGGCCGTGGCGAGTGCCCGGAGGCGGGCGCGGGCCGCCGCGCCGGGGGCGTCCGGGGGCTCGGGGAGGGCCTCGTCCGGGGAACGGGCGGGGAGGACGGCCGCGCGCGGCGGGTGGGACCCGGCCTCGGCGGCCTGGGCCAGCTCCTCCCACAGCTCGGCGGCGGTGGTGGCCGTGAAGATCTCCTCCCCGAGGCCGGCCACGACCCAGCCGCCGCCGGACGAGGGGGCGAGTTCCTGGGCGGCGCGCAGGGCGAGTGTGGTCTTGCCCGCGCCGCGGGGTCCCGTGAGGAGCACGCGCGGGGTGTGGCCCGACGACAGGCCCTGGACGACGCGCGCGAGGGTGTCGCGGCGCACGACGAAGCCTCGGCGCAGGGCGTCGGGGCCGAGGAAGGCGGGGTTGAAGCGGACGACGCCGCGACCGGACGGGGCGCGCGCTCGGCCCGCGGCGTCGGGGCTGACGGGGTTGGGCGTGCGCGCGGATGCGGGGCGCGTGGTCGGGAGGAGGGACACGGGGGACCTCGCGGTTGGCTGGTGGCCGGCGGCCGCCGCGTGGGGGCTGGCGGCAGCGGGGTGGCGCTTGTAAACGGCCAGCTCGAACCGTAGATAGGGCCCAGGGCACCGTCAAAGAAAAGCCCTTGTCCGTTCGTGCGTGGTGGCCCCGCGGGGCCCCCTCCCCCGCCCGCCTGCTGGCGCCCCTCCGAGGGCGCTAACCGGGAAATCTAAACCCGCCTGCGTAGCGTTGTCATTGGAGA
>CAYZID010000103.1:0-18331 GCA_964478315.1 uncultured Myxococcales bacterium
GGGGGGGGGGGGGTGGAGGCGTCGCCGGGCGGGGGGGGGGAGGGGAGGGGGGGGACGGCCGGGGGGAAGGCGGGGAGGAGCTGGCGGACGGTGGGCTCGTGGGCGAGGAGGTCGAGGCCCCCGGGGACGGCCACGCGCGCCCCGTAGAAGCGTCCCACGTGGGCGCGCTCGGTGTGGCCGGGGAGGTGGCGGAAGGCGACGCCGGCGTCCTCCAGGCGGCGGAGGAGCTCCGGCGCCGGGGCGTGGTCGAAGGCGATGACCACCGTCAGGGCCGTGGGCAGCGCCCCGCGTCGCTCGAAACGAACCCGCTGGAGGTAGAGCGACAGATCCGGGGACAGGCGGGGCGCGCCCGGCAGGGGCGTGGGGCCGGCTGCGGGTCGAGGGGCCGCCGCCACGCCCACGGGGGCGCTGGCAGCAAGGGTGGCGGCGAGGGCGAGGGCGATCGTGCGTGCGTTCCACATGGCGGGCACGGTAGCGAGGGTGGGGCCTGGGCGCCCATCGTTTTCGAAAAAGGAACTCCGGGCTGGGGTCTGGTTGGGCGTTGACCGCGCCCCGTGGGCGGCCGACACTGCGTCGGCGCGCGGGCCTCGGTGGGTTCGACGCGTCATCCCCTCCTCTGGCCAGGAGCGCGCTGTGGCCCAGGCCCAGTCTCGTCCTTCGACCCCCGAGCCGGGTCCGGGGGCTGCCCTCTCGCCCCGCATGCGCCGCGCGCTGCGCGCCCTCCAAGCGCGGGCCTTCACCCTGAGCTGGCTGAGCTACGCGTCCTACTACTTGGTCCGCAAGAACTTCGCCGTGGTGAAGACCACGCTGGAGACGGACATCGGGATGTCGCGTGAGCTGCTGGGTACCATCGACACGACGTACCTCGCGCTCTACGCCATCGGACAGTTCCTGAACGGCGCCCTGGGGGACCGGCTGGGGGCGCGGCGGGTCATCGCCGCGGGGATGCTCTTGGCCTCGGCGGCGGGGTTCGCCATGGGCTTCGGCCAGTCGGCGACCGTGTTCCTGGTCTTCTACAGCCTCAACGGGCTGTTCCAGTCCACGGGGTGGTCCAACAACGTGAAGGCCATGACGCCGTGGTTCGGGGCGCAGCAGCGCGGGAAGATCATGGGCGTCTGGTGCACGAACTACGTCGTGGGCGGCCTGGCCGCCACGGCGTTGGCGACCTTCATCCTGTCCCATTGGGGGTGGCGATGGGCGTTCTTCGTCCCCGCCGCCTGGGTGGCCGCGGTGGGGCTCATGGTGTTGGTCTTCATGGTCGAGCGGCCCCAGGACCGGGGTTTGCCGCCCGTGAACCCCGACGACGCCGGCGACGCCACCAGCGCGGGCGCGGGCAGCACCGCGGGCGCCGCCCCCGCGCGGGGCTGGCAGATGTGGCAGATGCTCAAGGTGCCGGCGCTGTGGTCCTTGGGTGGGAGCTACTTCGGCCTCAAGCTCATCCGCTACAGCCTGCTGTTCTGGCTCCCTTACTACTTGGAGAAGGGGCTTCACTACGACCAGGAGGTCTCGGGCTACCTGTCCACGACCTTCGAGGCCGGAGGGATCGTCGGGGCCATCGCCATCGGCTTCGTGTCGGACCGCTTCTTCGCGGACAACCGAGCGCGGCTCATTTCGCCGGTGCTCTTCGCCTTGGCGGGCGCGCTCGTGCTGTACGAGGTCGTGGGGTCTTGGGGCATCGTCGCCAACGGTTCGGCCATGGCCCTCATCGGGTTCATGCTCTTCGGGCCGGACGCCCTCATCTCCAGCGCGGCGGCCCAGGACATCGGTGGCGAGGAGGCGGCGGCGTCGGCCGCCGGGGTCATCAACGGCCTGGGCTCCATCGGCGGGGCGCTGTCGGGCATCGCCACGGCGAAGATCTCCAAGGCCTACGGCTGGGACCACCTCTTCTACGTCTTCGTGGGCATGGCGCTCGTGTCCGCCGTCGCCCTCATCCCCCTGGCCCTCAAGGGCGGCACCGCCCGCCACCGGCCGAGCGCCCGACGCTGACGAGCGGCTAACGACCCTCCTCGTCCGCGTAGGCTTCACCGGCCTCCGCGAGCGCGTCTGCGGCCCGCTCCAAGACGGCCCACCCAGTCCGAGCCCGCCCGCCGTGCTGGAGCCTGTGGAGCTCCTCCGCGAGCTCAGCGATGGGGAGCAGCCGCCGCGCCACCGCCCCTCGCGGTCCGGCGGGCGCTCCCGCCAGCGCCCAGGCGAGCAGCTCCTCCAGGGCCTCCGGACCCCCAACCGGCCCGGGTTCGAGCGAGGCACCGAGCGCCGCCCAGAGGAAGCGCCTCATGGCTCCCCGGAGGTACGAGGGGAGAGGACGGTGCCCGTAGGTGACGATCTCGATGGTCCCTGCCATGGCTTGCCCTTGGCGCTCGAAGCCCAGCTCGAAGACCACCCGCGTCGCGAGGCGGACGGCCTCCTCGAAGGAGGGCGCCGTGCGGGGCCGCGCGACGGTCTCCCATCGCGGGTCGACCCAGGGGTTCTCCCGCAGCGCCAGGGCCTCCTCGGCCTGACAGATCCGCGCACGCAGCGCGTCGCCGCCCACCCACCGCGCTGGCCCCCGGACCCAGCCACGCCGCACCATCCGCGCCCAAAGCGCGGTGAGCGCCCAGGCGTCGGGGCGCGGCGGGTGCTCCGCCGGCACGCGCGGCGGCTCGGCCATGGAGAGACGATGTTGCATCCTTCGTATGTACCGGGCTGACGCGGGCTCACGCGCCACCCGAGCGTCCCAGTAGGCGTCGTCGAGCGGCGGGATCCGCACCGGCGGTCGGGCGGCCGACAGCGTGTAGCCCGCGGCCAGCAGGCGCCGCGCGCGCCTGAGAGGTTCGCCTTCCGCGCCTGCGTCGTGCGCCGCGAGGGCGTCCCACAACCAACTGTCGGGGGACGTCAGCAGCCATTCCACCGGGAGTCGACGCAAGAGGCGGTGGGGCGCTCCCTGGGGTGTCGGGCCCCAGCGCGCTCGTCGCGTAGGGCAGGCGTGAACCCGCTCGTCCTCGAACTCGCACCGCTCCTCGTGGCGTCGCCAGGCCTCGAAGCGAGGTCCCGGGGGCCGGGGCGTGGAACTCCACGCCAGGGCCGCCCAGGACCGGCTCCCAGCCGGGTCTTCGGACCAGACGCCGGAGGTGTCCTCTTGGGCGGAGGGAAGCCGCGGTTCCGTGGGCCGTTCGGTAGGGCTGGGCGGGCGCGTCCAGCACGGGGGCTGAGGCGTCCTGTTCGTGGATGCCCCTGCGCCTCCCCACAGCCCCTGGGGGACGTCCAGCGTGTCCGGGTACGCGTGGGTGGACAGGTACTCCTCCAGCTCTACGTCCCGGAAGCTCACGGCGCCGCCCAGCGACCTGTGGAGCAGGCCGTTCCACGCCAACATGTGGGAGAGGAAGGCGTGGGCCTCCGCCGGCGACAGGATCCGCTCCAGGCGCTTCATGAGCATGTCTCGCGGCCAGGTGGTCGGGACCCGACCGTCGCGGGTGCGCAGGAGATACGAGGACAGCCCCGCGGTCGCGAGCTTGGAGAGGGCGGTGACGAGCGTCCGTCGGGAGAGTTGCGGTCGTGGGGCGTGGGACGCGAGCGCGTCGAGGTAGAGGGAGGTCACCTGTCGGAACAGGTCCGAGGGTCGCGCGGGGGGTAGGTCGCCGCGGGTCTGGGCACACGCCCACACGAGCCCGAACAGGGCGGCCATGCCGGGCCGGCGGGCGAGCTCCAGCAGCGCGGCTCGCTCGGGCGCCCGCAGGGCCTCCCACGCACCGGGAGCCGCCCGTGTCCCGGCCCTTCCGAAGTGGGTCTGGAGCGCTCGGGCGAGCCGATCGAGCTGGTCTCGGACCTGCGCGTCGGTCGACGGCACCACGACGTAGCGCGTGCCCGACCGGCGCACCTCCATGGGGAGCCCAGCGCGTCGCGAGCGGCTCGTCACGAGGAGGTAGGGCGAGGGCCACGAGCGCTCGCGACCTTCGTCCAAGAATCGTTCCAACCAGAAGGCTACGGTGTCCTCACAGAAGCTACAGTGGACGCGGTCGAGGCCGTCGAGGATGAGGAGGACCCGCCCGGTCTCGAAGAAGGGCTGGAGTGCTCGAAGGGTCACGTCGCGCCCTGGGCCACCCAGCGCAGCGCGGGCCTCCGCGAAGTGGGCGCGGATGAGGTCCTCGATGCTCCAGCGCTCGGCCGCGGCGTCCGGTGGCTCGTATTGCCCCGGGACCAGGGTGTCGAGGGACAGGAAGATGGGCAGGACGTGCCCCGCGGCGGGCTGGGCGGCGTCGTGCTCGAGCACGGGAGACCACGCTGGCGGCAGCATCACCGCGGCCAGCCACCGTGCCAGCGTGGTCTTCCCACTGCCCTCGGGGCCGCTGAGCACGATCCGCCGATAGCGCGCCAGCGCGGGGAGGAGGTCCTCGCGGCCGCCGGCTCCCCGCGCCAGGTCGGCGGGTTCGGGGTCGCGGGGGGCGACGGTGGGGGGCACGAACACGTCTCGCAGGGGCAACCCCGCGTGGGGTGGGAGCAAGCCGCGAAGCGTGGCTCGGTCCACCTTCGCGGCGAGCCACTGGAGGTAGGGCGCCGCGGCGCGGGACGCCCGCCGGACGGCCGCGGGGGCCGTCTCGGGCCGCCAGTCATCCGGCCACCAGGGGGGCGCGGTCCCCACCGTGAGACGTCCGCTCATCCCATCCTCCGGCGCGCGTTGGCGGCGTGCTCCTCCGTCGTGCGGCGACGCCATGGGTCAGCGCGCCACGGCGTCGTCAAGGTGCCGCACGATAGCCCAGGGCAGGAGGGGAGACGACGCTGGCTCCCCATCGCGGACACGACGTGTCCGGCGCCGCGCGCGGGCCGTGCGTTGACAGCGGGGCGCGGCGCCGGGACCATGCCGTGCGGTCGCGGGCGCGGCCGGGCGATGGCGGGACCAGGTGACGGCCGGGGCGAGGGCCGTGGGGAGGTAGGGCATGACGAGTCAGCACGAGGGCGGTGAGGCGCGCGAGGTCGTGCGCGTGGAGGACGACCGCACGGGCATGCACCCCGTGGCCTTGGAGCGCGCGGTGCTCGACCACCTCAATTACACGTGCGGCAAGGACCTGCCCGAGTCCACGCTGCTGGACACCTATCGCGCCGTGGCGCACGCCGTGCGCGATCGCCTCATGCAGCGGTGGATCCAGACCAAGCGCACGTACTTCGACGCCGACGTCAAGCGCGCCTACTACCTCAGCGCCGAGTTCTTGCTGGGGCGGTCGCTGGGGATGAACCTGGTGAACTTGGGCCTCTACGAGGCGTCGCGGAAGCTCCTGAAGAAGTACGGCATCGAGCTCGCCGACCTGCTGGAGGAGGAGAAGGACCCGGGGCTGGGCAACGGCGGGCTGGGGCGCCTGGCCGCCTGCTTCCTGGACTCCATGGCCACGCTGGGGCTGCCCGGCTATGGCTATGGGATCCGCTATGAGTTCGGCATCTTCGAGCAGCAGATCCGCGACGGCTGGCAGATCGAGCGCCCCGACGCGTGGCTGCGCCTGGGCAACCCCTGGGAGGTCCCGCGCCACGAGTTCACCGTCACCGTGCGCTTCTACGGGCGCGTCATCCAGCGCGTGGACGAGGACGGCACGCTGCGCACCGACTGGGCCTACACCCAGAAGCTCCTGGGCGTCCCCTACGACACGCCCATCGCGGGGTACGGCAACGACACCGTGAACACCCTGCGGCTGTGGCGCGCCCAGGCCTCCCAGGAGTTCGACCTGGCCGTGTTCAACGACGGCGACTACCGCCGTGCGGTGGAGGAGAAGGCGCTCAGCGAGAGCATCTCCAAGGTCCTCTACCCCAAGGACGACACGCGCGAGGGGCGCGAGCTGCGCCTCAAGCAGCAGTACTTCTTCGTGGCCTGCTCCATCGCCGACATCCTGAGGCGCTTCAAGAAGGCCCACGACGACCTGCACCTGCTGCCCGAGAAGGCCGCCATCCAGCTCAACGACACGCACCCGTCCATCGCGGTGGCCGAGCTCATGCGCGTGCTGCTGGATGAGGAGGGCTTGGGCTGGGACGAGGCCTGGAGCATCACCCAGCGGACCATCTCGTACACGAACCACACGCTGCTCAGCGAGGCGTTGGAGCGCTGGCCCCTGCCCCTGTTCGCGGAGCTGCTGCCGCGGCACCTGCAGATCATCTACGAGATCAACCACCGCTTCTTGAAAGAAGTCCATATCTTCGCGCCGGGCGACGACGCGCGCAAGCGGCGCATGTCCATCATCCAGGAGGGGCCCACCAAGCAGATCCGCATGGCCCACCTCGCCGTCGTGGGCTCCCACGCGGTCAACGGTGTGGCGGCGCTGCACAGCGAGCTCATCCGTAAGGAGCTCCTACCGGACTTCTACGAGATGTGGCCCGAGCGGTTCCAGAACAAGACCAACGGCGTGACGCCGCGCCGGTGGCTGCTGCTGTCCAACCCGGGGCTGGCCCGCGTCCTCACCGAGCGCATCGGGCGGGGCTGGATCCGCGACCTGGACGAGCTGGAGAAGCTGGCGCCCATGGCCGACGATCCCACGCTGTGGGCCGAGCTCCGCGAGGTGAAGCGCGAGAACAAGCGCCTGTTGGCCCAGATCGTCCGCGCGCGCCACGGGATCGAGCTGGACCTGGACTCCATCTTCGACGTCCAGGTCAAGCGCCTCCACGAGTACAAGCGTCAGCTCCTCAACGCGCTGCACATCGTGGCGCTCTACCGCCGCATGCGCGCCGAGCCCGACGCTCCGTTCACGCCGCGGACCTTCCTGTTCGGCGGCAAGGCGGCGCCCGGCTACGCCAACGCCAAGCTCCACATCAAGTTCATCCACAACGTGGCCGACATCATCCACGCCGACCCCGTCGTGAACGGGCGCATCAAGGTCGTCTTCCTGGCGAACTACGGCGTGTCTTTGGCCGAGCGCATCATGCCGGCGGCGGACGTCTCCGAGCAGATCTCCATGGCGGGCAAGGAGGCGAGCGGCACGGGCAACATGAAGTTCGCCATGAATGGGGCGCTGACCGTGGGGACGCTGGACGGCGCGAACATCGAGATCCGCGAGGCCGTGGGCCCGGAGAACTTCTTCCTGTTCGGGCTCGACGCCGCTGGCGCCAAGGCGCTCAAGGCGGGCGGCTACAACCCGAGCGACTACATCGCCCGCAGCCCGGCCCTGTGCGACGTCGTGGACCTCATCGAGTCGGACTTCTTCAGCCCCGACGAGCCCGGCCTGTTCCAGCCCATCGTGGACTCCCTGCGCCACGACGACCCCTACCTCGTGTGCGCCGATTTCGACGACTACGTGGCCACCCAGCGCCGCGTCTCCGAGACCTACCGCGACCCCGACACCTGGTCGCGCATGGTCGTGGAGAACATCGCCCACATGGGCCGCTTCTCCAGCGACCGCACCATCCGGGAGTACGCCCGCGACATCTGGGGCGTGGAGCCCATCACCGTGGAGCTGGAGCCCCCGCCAGAGGACCTCGCCGTGGAGGTCTAGAGAGTTCCCATCCTGAAAAGCCTCCCGTCGCCGCGCCGGCCGCTGCACGCACCATGCGCGTCCCCGCAACCACTTGAAGTAGCGCTGCTACTCCGGCGGGTTGCGTGAACGCACCTGGCACGCACATCGACTCGCCGTGGCTCGGTCCGCCTTTTCAGGATGGGAACTAGAGAACCGCGACGGGAGGGGGCTCCGGACCATGCGCTAGAAGCATGATTCACAACGTCTCCCGTCGCCAGGCTTGCTCTTGTGATTCCAGGCGGTTCCCCTCGTCGGTCACGTGCCACCAGCACGCTCCCTCCTCGCGAAACCACCTGAAATCACGACGCGGCGCCTGGCTCGGTCCGCCCTTGTGAATCAAGCTTCTAGCCCTCGGCGGCCTCGACCGCTTCGGCGGGGCTGGGCTCGGCCTTGGCCTCCTCGGTGGCGGCGGCCTCGGGGGGCGCCTCCTCGGCCTTGGCCTCCTCCGTGGGGGCCTCGGGGGCTGCCTCCTCCGCCGGGGGCTCCTCGGGGGGCATGGCGCCGTCGATGAGGGGCCGGAAGACGCGCTCGAAGCCCATCATGCGCTCGTACATCCACTCGTAGACGCGCTGCCAGTCGCGCGACGTGGACAGGTCTACGCTGGTGCGCACGTAGGTCGCCGCGTGGCGGGCGCCCACGTTCGGGTTCCAGGTGGGCTTGAAGCCCAGCGCCTTCTTGAGCTCCACCTGGTCGCGGCGCAGCTTGAGGAACCAGCCCTTGTCGTCCCCCTTGGGGCGGGGGAACCAGACCATGATCGTGACGTTCCCGTCGCGGTAGCGCGCGATCCCACGGAGCTGCACGCCCGAGGTGCCCCACTTCCAGACCCGCTCCTGCTTGATGGAGTTGGGCTGAGGCTCGAAGGGACTCTCCCGCTCGGCCAGGAACTTGTTGAAGTTCTTCCAGAATCGAAAGTAGGCCCGGCCGGTCTCGCCGGTGCCCTTGGGCGGGTAGTTCAGGGTCATCGTGCGCCTCGTCTCCTCAAGGGGTCGCCGTTGCTTCGGCGGTGAGACATAGCACACGTTGCCCGCTCGTCTCGCTGATGGGTTCCCCAAAGGTGCAGCGGCCGGCCCGCGCGAGGCGCGGCCGGCCACTGTCACGGAGCCTCGGAGGCCCGCGGTCCGAGCCCCCGAGGCGGGATCCTCGGGGGGAACTCAGAAGATGGGCGCCATGGGCGTCATGTCACCCGTCAAGATGACCTCGGCCTTGGTGGGCGCCATGACGAGGATGTGGTCAGCGAAGTAGCGCGCCGCCACGATCTTGCCCAGGAGGAACTTGGCCTCCTCGTCGTCCTCGGCCAGCGCCATGACGGCCCGCTCGTCCGTGGGATCCACCCCCTTGGCCGCGGCCAGCTCGCCCAGCTTGGCCGTGGCGATCGCGGCCTGCTGGCCCAGCAGGACCCCCGCGGTCGTCTCGCCCACCAGCTCCAGGAACTCGTAGGCCCCCAGGAGTGGCATGAGGGGCTTGTCCTTGGCGCCCTTGGCGAAGCCCTGGGCCACCTTGCCCATGGCCGCCAAGGCCGCGCCCACGCGCTCGGCGATGCCGCCCAGGCCCGGGCCCTGGATCTGCTTGGCGATGTTGCCCAGCTCGCCGAACAGCGCCATGGCGTCGGCGCCCCCGTGCTGCCCGAGCTTGCGGCCCACGAGGTCCAACGCCTGGATGCCGTTGGCGCCCTCGTAGATGCGGGAGATGCGGCTGTCGCGCACGAACTGCTCCGCCGGGTACTCCTGCGTGTAGCCATAACCGCCGTAGCACTGCATGGACATGTCGGCCACGCGGAAGCCCACGTCCGAGCCGTAGGCCTTGATGACCGGCGTCAGGACCTCCAGCATCCCGTGCCAGCGCTTGGCCTCGTCCTCCTTGCCCGCCGCCGCCGCCGCGCGCGAGCGGTCGATGCAGCTCGCCGTGAAGTAGCCCAGGGCGCGCGTGCCCTCGGCGTGGGCCTTGGACCACAGCAGCATGCGCCGCACGTCCGGGTGCTCGACGATGGCGACCTTCCCCTCCTTGCGCCGCGTGACGTCGCGGCCCTGGACGCGCTCGCGGGTGTACTCCAGGGCCTGGAGGTAAGAGGCGTTCGCCATGGCGGCCCCCTCGATACCCACGGACAGCCGCGCCTCGTTCATCATCTGGAACATCTCGCGCATACCGGCGCCCTCCTCGCCCAGGAGGTAGCCGTGCGTGGGGCCGCCCACGCCGAAGCCCATGACGCACGTGGGCGAGCCGTGGATGCCCATCTTCTCCTCGATGCGCAGGGCCTTGACGTGGTTGGGCTCGCCCAGCTTGCCGTCGTCGCCCACGCGGATCTTGGGCACGAGGAACAGGCTCAGCCCCTTGGTCCCCGCCGGGGCGCCGGGTGTCCGCGCCAGCACCGCGTGGATGATGTTGTCGGCCATGTCGTGCTCACCCGACGTGATGAAGACCTTCTCCCCCTCGATGAGGTAGTGGTCCCCCTCGGGGGTGGCCGTCGTGCGCGAGGCGCCCACGTCCGTCCCCGCGCCCGCCTCCGTCAAGCACATCGTCCCCGTCCACTCGCCGGTGAGCATCCGGGGCACGAACTTCTGCTTGAGCGCGTCGTTGCCGAACGTGGCGATGAGGCGCGCCGCCCCCGCCGTGAGCAGGCGCGTGAGGTTGAAGGCCAGGCAAGCGCCCTCGAAGATGTCGCTCGTCGCCGCCTCGATCGTGTGGGGGGCACCGGCACCACCGTACTCGGGCGTCGCCGTGAAGCCCACCCAGCCGTTCTCGGCGAAGGTCTTCCAGGCCTCCTTGAAGCCCGGCGGCGTGATGACGGCCCCGTCGTCGTAGCGGACGCCCACGCGGTCGCCTTCGATGTTCATGGGCATGAGGACGTCGGCGCTGAAGCGCACGGCCTCGCCGAGCATCATCTCCAGCGTCTCCTGGTCGTAGTCCTCGTAGGGCGCCTGGCCCAGGAGGTCCTGGAGCTTGAGCTGCTCGAACAGCACGAACTTGATGTCGCGAAGATCTACCTTGTAGTCGGCCATGCCGCCTCCGTTGCGATGTGTGTGCCCGTTGTCCGTGCGGCGCGCGCGCGCACCGCCGATGCCACCCTCGGCGCGCCATCCGGCTTAGCGCAAACGCCCCGAACGTGCTAGCCGATTCGCGCACGCCGAGGCAGGCTGCCCCGTGGCTGTCCAATGGGGGCCCCCGCTGGCTTGAATCCACGCGGCCCCAGCCAGATACTCCGCTCCAACGCGACCGCCACCAGCCGTCTCCTCGACCCCCACCACAGAAGGTCCCCATGCGCACGTGTCGCTCTGCGATCCTCACGTTGTCTCTCACCCTGACCGCCAGCGTCGCCGCCGCGGCGTGCGGAGACGAGCCCGTCGCTGGCACGGACGTCTTCGCCGACGCAGCGCTGGACGCCGGCTCCGACACCGCGCCGGACACGGCGACCGACACGGTCGCGGACACGGCGACCGACACGGTCGCGGACACGGCGCCGGACACGGCGACCGACACGGTCGCGGACACGGCGACCGACACGGCCGCGGACACGGTCGCCGACACGGTCGCGGACACGGCCTCGGACACGGCCTCGGACACGGTCGCGGACACGGCCTCGGACACGGCCTCGGACACGGTCGCGGACACGGCCTCGGACACGGCGACCGACACGGCCTCGGACACGGCCTCGGACACGGCCTCGGACACGGCCTCGGACACGGTGGCCGACACCGGCCCCACCCCTTGTGACCTCTGGAGCGACACCTGCGGTGATGGTCAGTGGTGCTGGGTCTTCCAGGGCGTGGACGGATTGTCCTGCGGTGCCGCAGGGACCATCGCCGTGGGGGAGGTCTGCACGGCCCAGGACGGACCCGAGCCCTGCGTGGCGGGCGCCGTATGCGCCCAAGTGACGGGCACCGAGGCCCGCTGCCTGGCGCTGTGCGACTCCACGCACCCCTGCGAGGGCGCTGGGCAGGAGTGCTTCCCGCAGTATGAGGACCTGGGGAACGGGGCCCTGGGCTTGTGCATGGGCGATGCATGCACGCCGCCGGCCGAGGGTTGCCCGGAGGGGGAGAAGTGCATCCCGTCGGGCGGTGGCAAGATCATGAGCTGCGTGCCCGCCGGGACGGCGCCCGTGGGCGACGCCTGTTCCAACACCGAGCCCTGCGTGGCGGGCGCCATCTGCGGCCCCATGACCTGCCTCGCCCTGTGCGATGGCGCCTCGGACTGCCCTGCCTCGGATGAGCACTGCGTCTGGCCCGTCCCCGTGGGGGACTGGGGCTACTGCAGCTACGGCGAGTGCGACCCGGTCCTCCAGGACGGCTGCCTGAGCGATGAGGGCTGCTACATCGGTGACTCCCTGGACGGCTCGACCATCTGCTGGGACGCGGGCGCCGTCCCCGTGGGCGGGGACTGCACGGACCTGTCCACCATGTGCGTTCCCGGCGCCGACTGCATCGAGGAGACGGCCGCCGGCGGGGGCGTCACCTATACCTGCCGCGCCTTCTGCGACGCCGACCACCCCTGCGACGGCGGCCTCACGTGCCAGTCGGCCCCCAAGGTCCCCAGCCTGCACTTCTGCCTGCCGTAGCGGCGGTGGGCCATACGTCCCACGAGACGTTCACTATGCACACGCGGGTCGCCGAGCTGTTCGACTCCATCCAGGGCGAGGGCACCTTTCTGGGGACGCCCTCGGTCTTCGTGCGCGTGAGCGGCTGCAACCTGCGCTGCCGGTGGTGCGACACCCCCTACGCCTCCTGGCGCCCCGAGGGCGAGGCCATGACCGTGGAGGAGGTCCTCCAGGCCGTGCGCTTCGCGGCCTCCAGCGCCCGGCACGTGGTCCTCACCGGGGGCGAGCCCACCCTGCCGCCCGCGGCCTCCGCCCTCACGGCCGCCCTACGGGCCCAGGGCTACCACGTGACCGTCGAGACGGCCGGGACCTTCTGGCGCGACCTCCAGCCCGACCTCTGGTCCATCAGCCCCAAGCTCTCCAACTCCACGCCGGGCGCCGAGCCCTGGCGCGCGCGGCACGAGGCGCGGCGCTGGCGACCGGACGTCGTGCGCCGCATGATGGCCGCCCGGGAGGTCGCTGGCCCCGCCTACCAGCTCAAGTTCGTCGTGGCCGAGCCCGCCGACCTGCCCGAGATCGATGAGGCCGTGGCGGCCCTGGACGCGCCCCCCGAGCGCGTCTTCCTCATGCCCGAGGGCCGCACCGTCGGGCGCCTGGACGCCGTGGCGCGGTGGCTCGTGCCCGCGTGCGTGGAGCGCGGCTTCCGGTTCGGCGATCGTCTCCACGTCCGCCTGTTCGGGGACACGCGCGGAACCTGATCCCACGCCGGGGCCCTCCACGACGACGCGGCCCCCGCGCGGCGTGTGCCGTGCGGGGGCCCGTCTCTCCGCCTACTGATGAGCGCGCGACTACGCGTACTTGTGGCCCTTGGTCACGGCCTCCCAGGCCCGCGCCGCCGCGGCGATCTTGGCACCGTAGTCCTTGGCCTTGCCCTTGCCGTTGTAGGCGCCGGCGAACTTGACGTAGTCCTTGGCTTTGAGGCCCGAGAGCGCCGCTGGCGTGTTCTTGACGAAGTTGAAGAAGCCCGTGAGCTGGGGCTTGATGGCGCCCGACATCTTGTCGAACATCTCGCGCGCCGACTTGAAGCCTTCTTTCTTGTAGTTGAAGCCCATGACCTGGGCGGCGCCCATGGAGATGGACTGGAGGGCCTTCTCGTCGTCCAGGGACCGGGCGAACTTCAGGACCTCCCACTCACGCCCCTGGCCGGCGTGCACCGACTTCCACTCGCCCTTGGCGTCTTGGCGGTAGTAGTGGCCCGTCCAGCGCTTGCCAGCGTTGTACTTGAAGTGGGCCGCGAAGGTCTTGGGGTTGCTCTTGCCCCAGCGGTCCTTGAAGACGTGGTTCTCGAAGCGGATGGTCATCTTGCCGTTGGACGCGAAGCCGTGGCCGTTGGACTCGACCTTGAGGGCGGCCGCCGCGGCCGCCGTGGAGATCCCCAGGGCCTTGGCCTGCTCGTGCAGGTACTTGCCTTTGGCGTTGTAGATGACGGCCATGGTCCGCTTGAGGCCCGAGAGCCCCTTGAGGAGGATGGCGTCGTCGGGGCGCAGCGAGGCGTCGTTCTCGATGTCCGGCCCACCGCCCTCGAAGCCCGCGAGGTTCGCCTTGGAGGTCCACCCGAGCGGCTTCGGCGGCCCCTCCACGCCCTTGGGGAGCGCCTCGGCCACGCGGACGTAGGACCTGCCCTTCTTCTTGGCCGTCTCGAGAATGACCACCTTCGTCCCCGCCGGGATGGTCCCCTTGGACACCCCGAGGTCCGGCGGCGCCTTGCGGAGCAGGGCCTTGCCGTCCGTGACCAGGTGCTCCGTGGTCCCGTCCGCCGGGGCCTTGTCTTCCTTCTTGGGGGCGCTCGTCCCGCCCTTGGTTCCGGCGTCCGCTTCCGCTTCGGTCTGGGCGTCCTCCTTGGCCTCCTTGTCCGTCTCCGGCGCCTTGCTCCCGGCGTTCTCGGCGCTCTTGTTCTCGGCGTCCTTGTTCTCGGCGTCCTTGGTCTGGGGCTGGGCGCCGCCGCCCTCCGGCACGTGGGCGGGCTTGGCCCCCGGGATGAACAGGACCTGCCCGATCTTGAGGGCCGACGGGTTGGAGATGTGGTTCGCCTTGGCGATCTCCTCCCACTTGCTCCCGTCACCAAGCTGGCTCTTGGCGATCCCGATGAGGGTGTCCCCTGGCTTCACCGTGTACGAGCCGCCGTCGCCCGCCGGGCTCAAGGTCTTCTGCGCCGCGTCGTAGTTGGCACCCTTGAGGTCCGACTTGCTGCTCTTGCCTTGGGGTGCGGTCGCCGCCTGCTGTTGCGTCGGTTGGGTGCTGGTGGGTTTCTGTTCTTTCTGCCCGCCCATGAGCTGCTCTCCTCCGTTCCCTCTGTCGACCGCGCGCGATGCCAGCATCCGCCTCCACACCCTATCGCGCAAGGGGCTACAGCCCGTCGGCCATCCCGCCCGTGTAGCCGTAGCTGACCGCCGGCCCGTAGCCGTAGGCGATGAGGCCGAAGGGGCCGCTCCCCGCCAGCTTGTGGACGCCGGCCGTGACCTCCACGTAGGCGTACTCCCAGCCGCTGCCGCCTATGGGCATGAACTCGCTTTGCGGGATGGTCCCTCCGGCCATCCCCACCGTGTCGGCGGCCTGCTTGATCACCGTGAGCCAGTTCTCGGCGTACCCCGGAGGCGCCCCGGCCACGTAGAAGTCCCGGAACCGCTCGGCCGGCACGGGCAGCATGAGGCTCGGGTCGCCCGTGCCCTGATTCGTGGCGCCCTGGCTCACCAGGTACTGCGCGACCTGGACCTTGCCCGTGGCGTGGAGCGCGAAGCTCTGTGAGGTCGCCACCTGCACCCACTGCCCGCGCTTCGCCATGGTCACGCCGTTCACGCCGCCCAGCGGTGGGTCCGTGGTCAGCGTGACGTTGTCCTCGGCCGCGATGATCCGCCACAGGTCCACCTCGCCCCCGCGCGGCTTGCTCTTTACCGCCAGATAGTCCGTCCCCAGGACCTCTTTGGGGAGCATCATCTCCTCCAGGTGGTCCAGGCAGCAGTCCCCCTGGATGCCCGCCGACTCCTGCCCGGCGAAGACCATGATGGACTTGTTCGCCGTCACCGTGGAGCCCGTGAGGTCATCCACCTCCGTGAACTTTGCCGGCTCGCCCTCCACGTTGAGCACCTCGCCCTTGTTCAGCGTCACGGTCTGGGTGTCGCCGGGCTCCATGGCGTCCACGCCCGGCCCCGCCGCCACGCGCCCCGTCACGGTGAAGGTGACCTCCGTGTCGTCGTGGATGGCGACGACGGTGAAGAAGCCGTTGACGTTGGGCATGTCCATGCCCGGGATGGGGACGGGCGAGAGCCCGCGCGCGTCCGTGGGCCAGCTCGCCACGACGTACTCCGTGCCCAGGAACGTCTCGGGGAGGAGCAGCGAGGCGTCGTTGGAGTAGACCGACTGCCACGGGTTGAACTGGTGGACCAACACGGGGCGCGTGGAGGTGAAGCGGATCGCCTTGGTGCTGATCCCCGTATGGTCCACGTTCATCACCGGCATCATGAAGATCTTGGAACCACCGCCCGGGATGACGTTGTCGTCCACCTCCACCGTGTACTCCGGGGGCGGCTCGAAGGTGATCTCCGCGTCGAACTCCCCCGGGTTCGAGATGATGACCACGTGCGGCAGGTCCTGGGGCGTTGGGTTCATCGTGGGATCCGGCCAGTTGGGGAGGTCCACGGTCCAGTAGGCGCACCCCAGGTAGGAGCCGAACTTGGGGTCGTCGCTACACGTGGAGCCGCACTTGCCCCCCGAGCAGTACTCCGCCTCGCCGCACAGCTCGACCTCCAGGAAGCCCGTGCCGTCCTCGTTGCACTGCTTCTTGCCCGTGAGCCCCTCGCAGATCCACTGCCCCGGCACGCACAGCACGGGCGTGCAGCTATCGTTCTGGCACTTGTGACTGGACGGGCAGTCCACCGGCGAGAAGGCCTGCCCCGTGGGGTCGCACGTCATGATCCGCGAGGTCCCGTAGCATTCCCGCGTCTCCCCCGGGGTACAGCCGCCCGGCTCGGGGTCCACGCACCACCCGTTGGCGCACACCTTGGGCGCCTCACAGGCCGGGCACGTGGGCACGTCCAGGTCCGCGACGTCCGTCGCCTCGCCGTCCGGGCTCGCCCCGTCGTCGGTGCCCTGCCCGTCGCCCTGGACTCCGTCCTGCCCGGCCACGACGTCCCCATCGCCCGCCGCGCCGCCGGGTGAGGCGTCGCTGCACGCGCCGAGGCTCCCCAAGCCGGCCAGGCCCATGAGGCCAAGCACGGCGAGCGTGAGCAGGGGGAACGGCCAGGCAGGGGAGGGCGAGCGGTGAAGGCTCAGGCGCGGCGTGGGCATGGTGGGCTCCTTGGAGACGACGGGGCGCAGTGCCCCGCGACGGCGCGAAGGATAGCGGTCGCCGCCTCTCCAGCCAATGGCGCCGCCGGTTCGTATGTGACGCCTCTCCCGCCCCCACCTTCCCCACCCACCCATGTGGGTGTCTTCTGCCGGGACCCGTTGCCTCGACGCATGTGGCGCCCACTGTTTCGGGGTGCGCCGCCGATCCGGTCCGCGCTCGCCGCAGCCGCGAGCCTCACCCCCAGGAGGAGGACCCCATGAGCAGCACCGGGCTCTCATCACACTCGCAGCGTCTCAAGGCCAACACAGTCAACTCCCACCGGGGGCGGCTCGGTGTGGCCGTCTTCCTTGGAGTGTGGGGGTTGTTGGCGTTGGGCGCCTGCGACGCGTCGGGGCGCAAGGTGAACCCCGCCCACGGCGGCGACGCGGGGGGCGGCACGGGGAGCGCCAACCTACACGGGATCCTCCACGTTCCCGACACGGAGCTCCTGGCACCCGACGTCGCGGGCGCTGTGGGGATCTTCCACGGCAGCGAGGGCGACGGGCTGCCCGTCGACGTGCCCTCCCAGGTGCGCCAGGTGGACTTCACGGGCCAGACGGTCTGGGCGGCGTCCACGCCCACGGGCGTCCGCGTCGTCCGCGTCGTCCCCGCGCCGCCCGACGGCAGCGGGGGCGCCCGCGGTGCCCTGCTCGTCGCCTCGGTCCTCCAAGACCCGGCCACGCCCAAGGTCCTGCGCCTGGACGCGACCGGCGGGACCACGTGGACCTGGTCCGGCCCCCAGCCCATCCTGGACGCCGACACGGGCGCCCCGCTGCCCGTGGTCGCCACGTCCGCGGCGGCCTTCTCAAACACCGCGGCGGGCGCGGACGCCGACGCGGGTTGGGTCGTCGTGGGCACCGTGGGCGAGAGCTGGAACCCCCAGGGTGCCTACGTGGCCCGCCTCGACGCGGCCGGCCAGACCCTCTGGGAGACCAAGGTCGGGGGCGACTTCCATGAGGGGGCGCTGTGCGCCGCGGTAGCTCCAGACGGGACCGTGTTCGTGGGCGGCACGTCGAGCTATGCTGCGGCGGCCGAGGCGGTTTACGAAGACGGTAGCTCCATCCCA
This sequence comes from uncultured Myxococcales bacterium, assembly GCA_964478315.1. Classification (GTDB taxonomy): domain Bacteria; phylum Myxococcota_A; class UBA9042; order PHBI01; family JAAZYN01; genus CAYZID01. The sequence goes on from CAYZID010000103.1 coordinate 17,442, forward strand.
CCCGGAAGCACGTTCGACGGCGGGTACGTGGTCGCCCTGGATGGGACCACCGGCGCCGTGCGGTGGCAGATGTCCTTCGGGGACCCCATGCGCCCGTTCTCAGCGCCCCAGGGGGTCACCGCGCTCGTCCCCGACGGGGGCGGCGGCGTCTTCGCGGGGGGCTCCACGGGGGCCAGCGCCATGTATGTGGCCCACTACGACGGGCAGGGGCAGCAGGAGTGGCTCAGGACCTACCAGGTGGCCTCGGGGGTGCCCATGTCCTACCTGGAGGCCATGGCTCCCGCGCCCGACGGGGGCGTGATGGTCGCGGGTTGGGGGCACGGCGAGGAGGTCACGGAGGACAGCGGGCCGCCCTGGCCTCACGTGGCGCAGGTGGGCCGCGTGGCCGCCGATGGGTCGCTCCGCTTCCTCAAGAGCTACACGGACGACGGCGCGGCCTGGGACCTGGAGGCTCGGTGGATCGTCCCGTTGGGCGACGCCTTCCTCGTGTCCGGGCGGGGCTACGACCCAAGCACGGACCAGTCGGGCTCGTTCCTCATGCGCGTGAGTAGCGACGGCGAGCTCCTGTAGCCTCGGGAGCGTGCGCACGGGGCGACCTTCTGGCACCCTCCGTGGTCATGAAGACGCTCCCCACCGATCGCCCCTCCTCCTCCCGACCCCACTCGCCTCACTTGGCCGCCCTGCTCGGCCCGCTGTTGGCCGCGCTGCTCGGCGCGGCCGCCTGCGAGGCGTCCTCTCCCGCGGCGACAGGCACGGCCCCCGACGCCATCGCAGACACGGCCGCGGCCCCGGACACGGCTGCGGACACGGCCGCGGACACGGCCGCGGACACGGCCGCGGACACGGCTGCGGACACGGCTGCGGACACGGCTGCGGACACGGCTGCGGAC
>CAYZID010000104.1:0-18295 GCA_964478315.1 uncultured Myxococcales bacterium
AGCCGGGGCGCCCGTGGGGCCGCGGCCCGTGTCTGCCAGGGCCCGCGGCGGCGCTCCCGCCCGCCCGCGCGACCACACCGGCGAGGCCCTCACCTGCGGCCGCGGCCCTCGCGCGCCGCGCCTCATCTCGCTTGCGTTGTCGCCGCTCAGCGCCCTCCGCCGCGGAGCGTCGGATGAAGCGCTTGGCGCCCCCGGCGGCGGGCCCAGCTCCGTCACCAACGTCCTGCGCGGGGCGCTCCGGGCGCTCTTCGTCTCGGTTCGCGTCGTCTCCCATCAGCGGCCTCCGCGGCGGGCGACGCAGTCCTCGCAGGGGCACTGGTCGCGCAGAAAGCTGAACGAGTAGATCCCGTCGTTGTGCCCATCGCCCCACTGGAACCGGATCGCGTAGTGCCCCACGGGCTCCACCGACTCGATCAGCGTCTCCCGCCCCGCGCCCGCGGCTTGGGCGTCGTTGAGGATGGGGAACGCCTTGAACGCCTTGGGCTCCGTCCCGTGTGCGCCGGTGCACTCGGCGCACGGGCAGTGCTCGCGGAGCCACGGCCGCGTGTATCGCGATCGGTGCCCATCGGACCACGCCACGAGCATGTCCCCGCCCTCGGCCCAGTCCATTTCCACCGGCTGCACGGCCTGGAAGTCCTCTCGCACGGTGTCCTCCTAGAGGTCGCGACGGAGCGATGGTGTAGCACGACACCCCCGCGATTGCACGCCGCGGACGGGTCGCCGCGGCTGTCCTGGCCTGGGGGGGCGGGCGGTTCATGTGGCCCCGGTCGACGCTCCAGCTCCGAGGTGGGGCCGGGCGAGTCTCCGCGGGTGAGGCCCGGCGTTGGGAGCGGCGGGGGGCGGATCGGGGTCCGGGGCCTTGGCTTGATTTTTCCGCCGGCGTGCGCCCCTATTCTCAGCGACAGACGACCTCGACAGGAAGGCACCGGCGCGCTGCATGGGCGGCCGGTGGACGCGAGCGCGCGGATGCGCACGCCCTCCTCGCCGGCTCGCGCCCACGGTGTGGGCGAACAGCGACCAGGAGCAGCCATGAGCGGCCACGACGACAAGCACGACGACCTCGACGGGCGGGGAGCCCCCGCCGACACGGCGACCGCCGAGCCCGCCGGTGCGGCGCGAGGGGAGGGAAGCCGGCCCGAGGCCAGCGCCTCCGAGCCTCCCACGGGCGGCGACGAGGTCGCGGAGAAGGTCGCGGGGCGCCCCGTGGTGGACGAGGAGCCCAAGGGGCTGCCGGTGTCCAGGGCCTCGGAGGATGAGGCCCCCGAGGGAGATGCGGGACGCGACGCGGACGCTGGGGAGGAGCCGGAGCGCGAGAGGAAGGGCGGGACGCTGGACCAGGTCTTGCCGGTCCTGCCCCTGCGCAACTCCGTGCTCTTCCCGGGGGCGCTCATGCCCCTCGCCGTGGGGCGGCCCAAGACCCTGCGGCTCCTGAGCGCCGTGGGCCAGGGCGGCGTCATCGCCATCGTCTCCCAGCACGAGAAGGAGACCGAGGAGCCGTCGCCCGACGACCTCTACACCGTGGGCTGCTCGGCCCGCGTCCTCCGCGTGCACCGCGACGACTCGGAGACGCTCCACGTGGTCGTCCAGGGCCTCGAACGCATCCGCTGTCACAGCTTCGTGCAGACCGAGCCGTACCTCATCGCGCGGGTCGAGCCGTGCCCGGTCCCCGACGAGCGCTCGGTGGAGATCGCCGCTCTGAGCCGGACCGTCAAGGAGATGGCCAAAGAGATCGTCGAGCTCATCCCAGAGCTGCCCAGCGGTGCCGCCGAGCTGGTGGCCCAGATCGACTCGCCCACGCGCCTCGCGTACGTCCTCATGACCCACCTGTCGGTCCCGGTGGAGGATAAGCAGGCGGTGCTGGAGCACGACGACGTGGACTCCGCGCTCCGCAAGGCGCTGGAGGTCGTCAACGCCCAGCTCGAGGTCCTGCGCGTCTCCAAGCGCATCAGCTCGGAGGTCAAGGGCGAGCTCAACAAGAACCAGCGGGAGTTCTTCTTGCGCCAGCAGCTCAAGGCGATCCGCAAGGAGCTCGGGGACGAGGGCGACGAGGAGGACTTCGTCGAGACCATGCACCAGCGGCTCCTGGAGGCGGGGCTCCCGCCCGAGGGGGAGAAGGTCGCCAACAAGGAGCTCAAGCGGCTGCGTCACGTCCAGCCCACCTCCCCCGAGTACAACGTCATCCGCACCTACCTGGAGTGGCTGGCGGACCTCCCCTGGCAGGTCACGAGCGAGGACAACCACGACATCGAGCACGCGCGCGCCGTATTGGAGCGCGACCACTACGGGCTGGAGAAGGTCAAGAAGCGCATGCTGGAGTTCTTGGCCGTCAACGCCCTGCGAGGGGACGGCAAGAGCCCCATCTTGTGCCTGGTGGGGCCCCCCGGCGTGGGGAAGACCTCCCTGGGCAAGTCGGTCGCCGAGGCCTTGGGGCGAAAGTACCAGCGCATCGCCCTGGGCGGGGTGCGGGACGAGGCCGAGATCCGCGGCCACCGCCGCACCTACATCGGGGCCATGCCCGGCAAGTTCATCCAATCCATCAAGCGCGCGGAGACACGCAACCCGCTCATCATCCTCGACGAGGTGGACAAGATCGGGCGCGACTGGCGGGGGGATCCCACGAGCGCCCTGCTAGAGGTCCTCGACCCCGAGCAGAACAGCACCTTCATGGACCACTACATCGACGTGCCCTTCGACCTGTCGCGGGTGATGTTCGTGGCCACGGCCAACCAGCTCGATGGCATCCCGGGCCCGCTCCGCGACCGCATGGAGATCATCCAGGTTCCGGGCTACACGGTCTTCGAGAAGCACGAGATCGCCAAGCGCCACCTCGTCCCCAAGCAGATCCGCGAGCACGGGCTCCAGCCCGCGCAGCTCACCATCACGGACGAGGCCCTGGAGCGCATCATCGTCCACTACACGCGCGAAGCCGGCGTCCGCGGGCTGGAGCGCAAGATCGCGGAGGTGTGCCGCGGCGTGGCGGTGGGGGTCGTGGAGGGGCGCTGGAGCGAGCACGTGGTGGAGGCCGACGAGGTCTCCGAGCTCCTGGGCCCGGAGATCTTCATCCCCGAGGCCGCCGAGCGCACCGAGCTCCCGGGCATCGCCACCGGCCTCGCCTGGACCGCGGCCGGCGGCGACATCCTGTTCATCGAGGCGGGGCGCATGCCCGGCGGCGGCAAGCTCCGGCTCACCGGGAGCCTGGGCGACGTCATGAAGGAGTCGGTGGAGCTCGCCCTCTCCTACCTGCGCTCCAAGGCCGCCGACTTTGGCATCGACGACCGGGTCTTCAAGGAGAGCGACCTCCACGTCCACGTCCCGGCGGGCGCCATCCCCAAGGACGGCCCCAGCGCCGGTGTGACCATGGTCGTGGCCCTCACCAGCCTCCTCACGAACCGCCGGGTCCACGGGGACCTCGCCATGACCGGCGAGATCAGCCTCCGGGGACAGGTCCTGCCCGTAGGCGGCATCAAGGAGAAGGTCCTGGCGGCCCACCGCTCGGGGATCCGCCGCGTCCTGCTCCCCGAGCGGAACCGCAAGGACCTCCCCGACATCCCCAAGCAGGTCCGCGATGACATGGAGATCCACTTCATCTCCCGCATCGACGAGGCCGTGTCCTTCGCCCTGGTCCCGGCGACCGAGGCGGCCCCCTCGGCGGAGCTGTCCGACCCCCACGCGACGAACGTCGGGCTCGCGTAGGCGTGACGCACGAAGGCCGGGTGGGGCGCTCGCCTCACCCGGCCTTGGACGTACGCGAGGGGCGTGCGCTCCCGGCGGGCCCCATGCCCAGACCTCTGCGCTACCGCCCGTAGCGACCCGCGCGCCCCAGCTCCGCCTCGATGCGCAGGAGCTGGTTGTACTTGGCGATGCGCTCCGAGCGCGACGCCGAGCCCGTCTTGATCTGCCCGGTGTTGGCCGCCACGGCGAGGTCGGCGATGGTGGTGTCCTCCGTCTCGCCGCTGCGGTGGCTGATGACCGCCGTGTAGCCCGCGCGGTGGGCCATGTCGATGGCCTCCAGGGTCTCGGTGAGCGTGCCGATCTGGTTGACCTTGATGAGGATGGAGTTGGCGATCCCCTCGGCAATCCCGCGCGAGAGCCGCTCGGTGTTCGTGACGAAGATGTCGTCGCCCACGAGCTGGACCTTGTCCTTGAGGGTCGCCGTGTGCGCCACCCAGCCGGCCCAGTCGTCCTCGGCGAGCCCGTCCTCGATGCTGAAGATGGGGAACTGGCTCACGAGCTCCGCGTAGTAGGCCGTGAGGGCCTCCGACGTGAGCTCGCGCCCCTCGCCCTTGAGGACATACAGCCCCCGCTCCTTGTCGTAGAACTCGCTGGCGGCGGCGTCGATGGCGAGCATGACGTCTTCACCTGGCTTACGCCCCGCGTCCTCGATGGCGTCCACGATGTAGGCCAGGGCGTCGGCGTTCTTGCCCAGGTCCGGGGCGAAGCCGCCCTCATCGCCCACGCTGGTGGCCCGGCCGTCCTTCTTGAGTCGCGCCTTGAGGCGGTGGAAGATCTCCGCCCCCCAGCGGAGCCCCTCGGCGAAGGAGCTCGCCCCGGAGGGGACGATCATGAACTCCTGGATGTCCAGGGTGTTGTCCGCGTGGCTCCCGCCGTTGACGATGTTCATCATGGGCACGGGGAGGGTCCGCGCGTTCGTCCCGCCGATGTAGCGGTACAAGGGGACGCCGTAGCTCAAGGCCGAAGCGCGAGCACAGGCGAGGCTCGCGCCCAGCAGCGCGTTGGCGCCGAGTCGCCCTTTGTTGGGGGTGCCGTCCAGGTCGATGAGGAGCTGGTCGATGGCCACCTGGTCTGCGGCGTCCAGCCCCAGCAGGGCGTCGCGCACCTCGCCGTTGACGTGGCCCACCGCCTTGAGAACCCCCTTGCCCAGGAAGCGCTCCGCGTCTCCGTCCCGCAGCTCCACGGCCTCGTGCTCGCCCGTGGACGCCCCGGACGGCACGATGGCGCGCCCGATGGCGCCCGTGTCCAGGGTGACCTCCACCTCCACGGTGGGGTTGCCGCGCGAGTCCAGGACTTCGCGGCCCACAACATCCAGGATCTGGTTTTCGGTTCGTGCGATCGGCATGGTGCCCTCCGAGTTTTCGCGGGCGAGTCATCTCGCGCCCCCGCGTGGACGAGCGTCATAGCCCCCCCCGAACACCCGGTCAACGGGCCGTCCATCGCCCAGATCCGCCACCTACTCTGGGTTTCGGCTTTGGATCCCGCGTGTGGGCGGCGTCGAGCTGCGCGGCCCCACAAGCGACTGGCCGCTCGACGGGAGGCGGCCACGCCTCCGCGCCCAGCCGCTCGCCTCCCTGCCCAAACGCGGCCTCCTGCGCCTCGGTCCGCAGAGCAGGTGGCGGACCCGGGGGCGCTCGCGGCCGTTGACACGGCGGAAGGGCCGCGTCGATGATGGCGCGCCGTCGGCTGCCTCAGCGCATGGGGCCGCGGCGGAGCCGGGCCCGGGCCTCGCGGATCCGTGATGGGCAAGCGGGCCGGGATGGGGCGTCTGCCCACCCTCCGCATCCTGATTGACCCGACGTCCCGACGCGCAACGATCCCAAGGAGGACGAGATGCGAGCGAGCGTTCTAACCCTCAGCGCCGTCGTCGCCCTGGCGGCCGCCGGCTGCGGAAAGAGCCCCGGCGCCCCGGCCCCCGCTGGCGGCGCGCAACCGAGCCCCACCGCCAAGGCACCCCAGGCCGAGCCCAGCGCCACGGCCCAGCCCAAGGCGGGCGCGAAGGAGACCTCAGCGACCGGGGCACCCGCGATCGGGGCACAGGCCCAGGGCGCCGCGGAGGGCAACGCACAGGCCAAGGCGGCGAGCCCCAAGGCCGCTGGCGGCCCGGCGGCGGGCGACCGCGCCAAGATGGGCGAGGCCTTCGTGGAGATCTACTGTGCCCAGCAAGCCGGCGAGGCCGACAAACTCCTCGCCATCTACAAGCGTTACGGCTTCCAAGACCCCAAGGGATGGACCAAGGCGTGGACCGAGGCCGCCAAGGACGAGGCGTGGATCGCCCGCCTCACCGAGCGCGCCGTAGCCAAGTGCCCGCCCAAGCGATAGCCCCAAGAAAAAAGTAGGCGCGCGAGACGTCCCTTGTCTCGCGCGCCGAAGTTGGGGTCGGGCTCGCCGCAGGGGGAGCCCATCAGGAGGGAACACTAGGAGGATCTAGTGTTGGGACTTTCAAACCACACGCGAGTCAAGACCCAAGCAAGCACAGTGCCAAGATGGTAAGGGTTTGATACAAAACGGTTCTGTTGTTTGCGTGAGACATGGGCTGTTCCGTTATGCGACAGATTGACGCGGCGCAGCGCGCGCCCATGGCGCACCTCGGCGGGTCCAAGGCGCAGGAAGCCGCTCCTCCCCGAGAAGTTGCACTTTGAGACGAGGCCCTCCCTTGTGCTGTTTCATATTGAACCATCGCGGCAGCGGGGTGCCCGTACGACGAGCCTGAGAGATCGGTGGGAAGCATGACGCACGACGACGAGGCACGAGGACGCGAGAGCCTGTGGGCGGCGGTGGTGCAGCTCCGCTCGACCATGGACGTGGAGGCGAACTTTGCCGCCATGACGCGGTTCGTGGGGGAGGCGGCGGCGGCGGGGGCGGAGGTCATCGCCCTGCCGGAGAACGCGGCCTTCCTCCGCACGCGGCGCGAGGGGGTGCGGCCCGTGGAAGGGCTAGACGGGGAGATCGCCGGGCGCTACCGGGCCATGGCGCGGGAGGCTGGGGTGTGGCTCCTCGTGGGCAGCTTCGCCGAGCGCGGGCCCGACCCGGACCACTTCTACAACACGACGTTGGTCATCGATGGCACCGCCCCGGACGCGCCGATCGTCGGGACCTACCGCAAGATGCACCTGTTCGACATCGACGTGGCGGGTGGCGAGAGCCAGCGCGAGAGCGACTACATCGCGGCGGGGCAGAGCCCCTCGGTGGTGGACGTGGCCGGGGTCCCCACGGGGTTGAGCATCTGCTACGACTTGCGCTTCCCTCGGCTGTACCAGGCCCTCGTGGACCGCGGCGCGGAGGTCCTGACGGTGCCGGCGGCCTTCACGGAGTTCACGGGCAAAGATCATTGGCTCGTGCTGCTCCGGGCCCGGGCCATCGAGACGCAGTGCTTCGTCCTGGCCCCCAACCAGTTCGGGCACCACGGCGGCAAGCGCCGCAGCTTTGGCAAGAGCGCCATCATCGACCCGTGGGGGGTCCCGCTCGCCGTGGCTCCCGACCGCCCCGGGTGGACCATGGCCCGGCTGGACTTCGCCCACCTTCGGGAGATCCGCGCGTCTCTCCCCTCCCTCAAGAACCGGCACCCCAGTCTTTGACCGCGTTCCCCCTGACCGGTCCCCCGTCTTGGAGACGGGCGCCGCGTCTCGAGCCGCCTGTTTCGGCTGGGAACGAGCACAGCGTTAGGAGTCGCAACATGCTGTCCACCCCATCGTCCCTCTCCCCTACGACGGTCTCCGCCAGGTTCGCGCGCACCGCGCGCGTGGTCGCCCTGGTCTTGGGAGGCGCGCTCCTCCTGCCCGCGGCAGGGCTTGGCGCGTGCGAGCGCAAGCCCAAGGTGAAGATCATCCGCCCCGAGGACGCCAAGGCGGCCGAGCCCCAGCGCAAGAGCGAGGAGGAGCTCCGCGAGGAGCACGAGAAGCGCATCGCTGCGCGGGAGAACGCCCCCGAGCCCAAGCTCAACCCCAACGAGCCCCGCGAGAAGCTGGAGCTCATCTGGCGCATGGGCGAGTCACGCCTGGACTCCATCTATACCGAGCGCGCCGACATGCTCGACAAGGTGAAGCACATCCCCGCGCTGGACAAATCCGAGCAGAAGGTGGCCTTCCCCCTGGCCGAAAAGATGGCCAAGTTCGGCGTCCCCCGGGACCCCGAGGGCATCGAGGCCTACCCCGATGAGCTGTGTGCGCTCATCCGCGAGGTGCGGGGGCCCGCCAAGGGGCTCATCGACAAGGGCACCGAGCAGCTCAAGCTCCTGGCGGACAAGACCAAGGAGCTGGACGCCAAGGCGGACGCCGGGGGCACGGTAACCCAGCGTCAGTGGGACAAGCTGGAGAAGGAGACCAAGCGCTGGTCGGCGCCCGCCCTCGCGGGGCGTCACCTCCTGCTCATGGTCCGCAACCTCCTGGACGAGGCCTACATCGTCGCCGACCTGGGGGCGCGCCGGGTGCAGCTCAAGCTCCGCGACTGCTTGGGCGAGATCGCCAAGGAGCCCCTCCCCTTGGACCTCGCCCAGGAGGCCCTGGACAAGGCCATCGCCCGGGCCAAGTGGTACCGCGACCTGCGCTGACGACGAGCCCCTGGGGCGCCGGGCCCGGCCTCACGCCGCTCGGAGCTACAGGGACAGCCGCCAGATGAGCACCACGAGGATGGCGAGCCCGAACCCCCAGACCAGCATCTGCTGCATGGTGATGGGGGCGCCGCCTTTCTTGCGCTTCTTCTTGCCCGTCCCAGCGAGGTTCTGGGCACCTGCGCGCATCCGCATCATGGCGCCGCCGCTCCGCTTCTGGCGCTTTGCCTTCTTCGCTGCCATCGTCGCTGCCTCGTTCGTCCCAGCACCCGCGCCCCGAGGAGACCTCACTCGGGCGCCGCGCCTCGCCGTTGTGCCTCGCACGCCTCCCGCGACCCCCGACGGCAGGCCTCGGCCCACCACGGCGCCGCGTCCGAGGCGCGTCGCATCATCGTGAGGAGTTTGGCCACTGTCAACACGGGCTGGGGGTCCGCGGGGCGCACTTCGCCCAGGCGTTGGAAGGTCTTCAGGGCGCCACCATAGTCCTTGCGCTCGATCTGGGCTTTGCCCAAGTTCTGGAGGGCCTCAGGCTGCCCGGGCGCCACCTTCAAGACCGCCTGGAAGGCGCGCTGGGCTGCAGTCCAGTCCCCTCGCTCCAAGGCCAAGCGCCCCAGCGCAAACCGGGCCTTCCACTTCGACGGGGCCAGCGCCGCGGCTCGGGCGAGGGCGCGTTCGGCGTCGGCCGTCTTCCCCACCCGCAGCAGCGCGCGCCCCAGGAGCTCGGCGACCGCGGCGCTGTCGGGCTTGTCCGCGAGGAGCCGCTGGTACACGGGCACGGCCTCCTCCGGGCGCCCCCCCTGGTCCAGCGCGAGCGCGTAGTTGTAGACGACGGCCCAGGGCGGCGCGGTCCCCGCCGCGCGGCGCAGCGCCAGGGCGCGTCGCAGGGTGCGGACGGCCACGTCGTAGCGCTTGCCTCGAAGGGCGGCATAGCCGGCCGCTTCCAGCGTCTCCGGGCTGGCGTTCGGGGCGCGTGCGGCGGCGGCGGCGCGAGGCAGCTCCGCGGCGCCCCCCAGGCGGAGCGCCGCGGAGCTGGCGACGGGGTCTCCTGGACGGAGCGCCAAGATCCGCCGGTAGGCCGCCAACGCCCCCGCGCGGTCCCCGAGCTCCTCCTGGACCTTGGCGAGCTCTCCCAGGGCCTTCACGTCGTTGGGGCGGTCCTCCAGGTAGCGCCGGAGCGCGGTGGCCGCGGCCCGCGGGTGGCCCAAGGCTCGCTCGGCACGCGCCAGGGAGCGCCACAGCCCTGGGTCGTCCGCCCCGCGGTCCAGAGCCGCCTGGAGGAGCTCGCGCGCCTCCTCGAACCGCTTGTCCGCGAGGCGCAGCGCGGCGGCCCGCGCGAAGCCGCGCCACGCCGCGGGGCCCGCCTTCCGGTCCTGCTCCACGAGGGCCTCGACGGCGGCATCGCGCTCCCCTGCGGCGAGGAGGGCCTCGATGAGCACGCGGGCGAGGCCCGGGTCGTCGGGGGCTAGGGCGAGCCCCGCCCTGGCCTGCTCGATGGCGCGCTTGGGGTTGTGGGCTTGGAGCAGCGCCTGGGCCTTGGCGCGCGTCACGTCCACGGGGGCCTCGGGTGGAGGCTGCGCCCGGTCCGCGGGTGAGACTTCAGGGGCCGCGGAGGCCGTGGTGGCTGGGCGCGAGGCGGTAGAGACGCCCGCGGCCGGGGGGGGACCGTCGCCGGGGCGCGGGCCGCGCTCCAGGAGCACGAACCAGACGCCCAGGGCCGCGGCGAGGGCCAGCGCCATGACGAGGGCGATGGCTCGTGTGCTGTCGCGCTCGGGCTTGGACGGGGGCCGGAGGTAGCCCTCTTGCTCCAGGATGCGGAGGGCGCGGGTGGCTGCCGTGGGTTTGTGCTTTCCCGGTGGGGCACCCCGTGAGCCGCCGGTCGCCCCCTCCTGGGGCGGCGCAAAGCGCTCGGTCTTGCGGCGGGCGGGGCTGGAGGGGGAGTCGCTGGGGGTTCCGGGTGCTTCTCCCTTGCCTGGGATGCCCGGGACGGTCTTGCGCCGCGGGACGCCCCCGCCGGCTGCGGCTCCATCCCTCACGTCTCCGGACGTCGCGGGCATCATGGGCGCGGTCTTTCGCCGGGCGGGGTCGAGGTCCTCCTCCGCGTGGGCCGCGTCGAGCCCTCCGAAGACCATGGACTGGCGCCCGAAGCTCGCTCGGAGGGCCTGCGTGGGGTCGGCGCGGTCCTCGGGCTCCAGCGCCTCGGCGGCGCGCTCGGCCACGACGGCCATGCTGGGCGGGCGGTCCTCGGGGGCGCTCGCGAGCATCTCTCGGACGAGGTCGCGCGCGGCCGGAGGGAGGTGACCGGCCACGTCCCAGGGGTCGGGGGCTGGTGCGTGGCGGGTCTCCCCGTGGGTGCGCACGGCGGTGGCGTCCGCGAAGGGGCGCACGCCCGTGAGCATCTCGAAGGCGACGACGCCGAGCGAGAAGATGTCCCCCGCGGCGCTGGGCGGGCGCAGGCGGAGGACCTCGGGGGCCACGTAGGCGCGGTCGTCCACGACCCGCCCGAGCCCCTCGAAGGCGGCGACGTTGGTGCGGACGAGGGCGGCGAGGCTGATGTTGAAGTCCGTGAGATAGACCCGGCCGCGTGGGTCTAGGAGGACGCACGCGGGGGACACGGAGCCGTGGAAGATGCCCCGCCCGTGGGCGTGGTCCAAGGCCTCGGCGAGCTGCTGGAGGATGAGCAGCCCCTGGGCCCAGGGGAGCAAACCCACGGTGGACACGAGGACGTGGAGGTTGGGGACGTCGTGGAGCTCCGTGGCGTAGTAGGCCTCGGAGGCGTGCGGCGGTGAGAATCCCACGGGTGCCAGGAGGCTCGGGTGGCGCAGGAGGGCGAGCTGGCTGACGTCCCGCAGGAAGGCCTTGAAGAGCACGCCGCCGTCCTCGTTCGTGCGGTCGAGTCGCGGAAGCCGCCGGACCACCACGCGGCGGTTGAGCTGGGTGTCCCAGGCCCGCCAGAGCGCACCGGTCGCGTGCTCCGACAAGATCTCCATGAGCCGGTACGGCCCGAGCAGTCGCTCCGCCATGCGCTCTTCTCGCCTCGAAGTCGCGGTCTCTCTCGCGCACAAGACGCCCCCACGGCGGCGGCGTCACACACAAAATACCAGCGGGGGAGGAGGGGGAGGACCGAGCGAAAGCGGAAGCGGGAGCGGAGGCGGAGGCGGGAGGGGAGGCGGACGCGGTTGCGGAGGCGGGAGCGGAGGCGGAAGCGGAATCGGAAGCGGAGGCGGACGCGGTTGCGGAGGCGGGAGGGGAGGCGGACGCGGTTGCGGAGGCGGGAGGGGAGGCGGAGGCGGAATCGGAATCGGAATCGGAAGTGGACGCGGTTGCGGAGGCGGGAGGGGAGGCGGAGGCGGAGGCGGAATCGGAATCGGAAGCGGACGCGGTTGCGGAGGCGGGAACGGAAGCGGAGACGGAAGGAGACGGAAGCGGAGGCGGGCGCGGGCGCGAGCGCGACCGGGGTTTGAGCCGCGCGGTGGAGCGCGGTACGATGAGGCATGGGCCTTCACCGAGACGCGTTCATCGAGACGCCGGACGGCGCACGACGCGCGCTCCCCGCCGGGGCGAGCGCGCGCCTCGTGGCGCTGGTGTCCGAGGTCCAGACGGACGGACAAGTGCGAGCCTACCTGGGTGAGCTGGGCGTGGCCGTGGCGGCTCAACGTGGGGGCGTGCGGGTGTCTGCGGGGGCTCTCCAGCGGGCGCTGCTCCAGGCCGCCGAGGGGCTGCCCGAGGCGCCCGCGGAGCTGCGCCAGCGGTTCGCGAGCCGAGACCTCGCCCCCGACGCGCTCCGGGCCCTCGCGCAGGCCCTGACACCAGCGCTCACCACGGGCGGGGACGTCCTCGTGATCCCCCCCGCGAGCACCCCGGCCCCCGCGCCTCCCTCGGGCGCTCCGGGAGGCTCCGACGAGGCGCGCAGCGCGCGGCGGCTCCGGGCCGTCCCCCAGCCGCGCGACCCGGTGGAGGCCCTCCTCGCAATGGACGAGGTGCAGCCCGAGGACGCCCACCGCCTGCTGGCGGCCATCGAGGAGATGCTGGACGTGGCCCCCCTGCGCCCAGCCGTGTTGGAACGCACGGTCATCCCGCTCCTGGACCACGCGGAGACGCGCGAGCTCGCGGCGCGCCTCTTGGGGCGCGCGGGGATCCAAGCTGCGGTGCCGGCGCTGCGCCTGCACCTCTCCCGCGCCCAGGAACCAGGCACGCGCCTGGCCCTGCTCTCGGCTCTCATGCGCCTGGGACACGCCGACGAAGCCATGCGGACCCTCCGCTCCATCGTGCTGCACGGGCCCCCCTCGATCCGCGCGGCGGCGGTCGCCACCGCCTGTGAGGCCGCGACCTCCCGAGACGTGTCGGCGCTGGCCAGCCTCGCGCCCCTCGTGGCGGACGCTCCCGCCGTGGCGGCCACGCTCGCCGCGCGACGGTTCGCCTTGGGAGACCTGGCCGCCTTCGGTACCCTGCGGGACCTCGTGGAAGGCGTAGGCCCCCCCACCGAGGCCGCCGAGGCCGAGGGCATCCTCCGCGCCGTGGCGCGGCTGAACTCACGCCGGTTCGTGCCCACCTTGCGCCGCTACGCGGAGCGCGAACGCCGCCCCTGGCTTCGCCGCCGCGCCACGGCGCTCGCCGCCACCCTCGAGCGCAGCGGTGACGGCGCCCTCTCCCCCGAAGAGCTCGTGGAGCGAGCCGAGGTCGCAGCCTTCCGCGAAGACCCAGACCCGGCCCTCGCGGCGGTGGACGAGCTGGAGGCCCTGGGCGTAGCCACCTCTCGCGCGATCTACCTCAAGGCGACGAGCCTCAAGGACAAGGGGCTCACGGACGAGGCGCTGGAGGCCACCGAGCGGGCTCTCCAGCTCACCCCTCCCTGTTGGCGTGCGCACCGGCTCAGGGGCTCGCTCCTCTACGACGTCGGGCGCCACGAGGAGGCCCTAGACTCATACGATCGAGCCCTGGCGGCCCAGCCGACAGACCCCTACACCTGGTACTACAAGGGCTACGTCCTCTATCGACTGCGGCGCGACGAGGAGGCCCTCCCGTGCCTGGACCGTGCCCTGAGCCTTCGACCCGACTCCGTCTACATCCACAACCAGCGCGCCTTCTGCCTAGAACGGCTGGAGCGTTTCGAGGAGGCGGCCCAGGCCTACCGTCGGAGCCTCAAGCTCCGCCCCGGCGACCTGACGATCCGGGATTATCTGGGCCAGGCGCTTCACGCCCAAGGGCGCCTGCTGGAAGCCCTGGAGGCGTTCGAGACCGTCCTGGACGCGGAGCCCCAGCGGGCCGACGTGCTCTACCACCGGGCAGACGTCCTGTACGACCTCGAACGCTGGGAGGCCGCCGCCGCCGCCTTCGACGCCTACCTGCAGCTCCGCCCCCAGAGCTACAACGCCTGGTTCAACCGCGGCCTGTGCCACCGTTTCTTGGGTGAGTACGAGCCCGCCGTGAGCTGCTTCGTCCGCGCCGTGGCCCTGCGACCGGAGAGCGCCGCCGCGCACCGCTACCTGGCCGACAGCAAGGCCCACGCAGCGCGATCGCGAGACCCGTCGGAGACGCCCCCTCCCTGACGGCACCCGCCTCTCCGAGAGCGGCCAAGCCGAGGACTCGGACGGCGCGCCTCCCCCCGCACCGCCCAGCGCACGAGGCGACCGAATTGCCGGGGGCGGGGCTCGAACCCGCACGGTCCCAGGGACCGGGGGATTTTAAGTCCCCTGCGTCTACCGATTTCGCCACCCCGGCGGGCGGCCGACGGGCGCACCGCGAACCGAGCGATTCCCGAGCCCTCGCGGCGCGACTACGCGACGAGACACCCGCGCGCAGGGACCCACCAGCGGCGCCGGCCGAACGGGAGAACCCGATGGGGGGGCTCGCCCGCCGCGAGCCCTCCGAGCCGGCCCGCTAGCTGTTCGCGTACTCGATGCGGTTCTTGAGACCCTGCGGGCACTTGTAGCAGGGCGAGTGGCGGATGTTCAGCGCGGTGGCGTTGACGTAGTCGTCAATGCACTCGTCGCGCTGGACTTCCCGGTTGAAGAACTTGCAGAAGAAACAGGCAGCCGGCTTGTTCTTCTTCACGGGGGAGAAGCCCATGTGTGTTCCTCGTATGTGTGTGGCGGCAGGGGGAACGGCGGAGCCGTGACGCAACGAGGCGCACGACGCCCGTCGACCGCGTGTGGTGTGTGGACGCCCGGTGACCCCCGACGAGTGATGGCTCTGGGTCACCGCGACGGTAAGGTCGCAGGGGCATGAGCCCCTGTCAAGCACCAATTCGTCGCTCGCAACCCAGCGGCTTCGGCCCCGCCGGGTTCCTGGGGAGGCGATGTGACAAGGTCTGGGTTTTGTTGTGGAATCTGGTGGCACAAGGTCGCTCCTCTCGTCCGGTTACCGCCTCCCGGCACCGGGACGCGCGGCGACCGGACGCCGTGGCGCGTGGCAGAGTTTTCGCCCGTCACCCAACCGCGCTGCTAGAGTGCCCACCGTGAGCCACGGCCCTCCATGCCCACGAACCAGCGACAGCGGTGCCCAGCGGGGCGCCGCCGTCCCCTTCGCCTGGCTCGCGGTGGGGTGGCTCGCGGTCGCGGCGTGGCCCCTGGCGGCTACCGCCGCGCCCCCGCGCACGGGACGCGCCCCCGCCCAGGCCATGCCCCACGGAGGCGGGTCGGACGAGGGCGGGCCGGCGGCCCTCGGAGCCCGCGCCGCCGCGCCGCCCACCGCGCCCACCGACCCCTTCGCGCTCCCACGCGGCTCGGTGAGCCTGGGGACCACCTCCGACGGCTCCGTGGTGCACGCCCGCGCCTTGCCGCCGCGAGGTCCCGGCTGGGTGATCATCGACCAGGCACGAGGCCGCCATACGAACTGGGGCACCGACGAGCTCGTGGGCCTCATTCAGCGCGTCGCCAAGCGCGTCCACCGCCGCCACCGGGGTGCCATCGTCGGCGTCGCCAACATCGGGGCCCGCCGCGGTGGCCCCATTCGCTGGAGCGTCTCCCACCGCGCCGGGCGGGACGTGGACCTGGCGCTCTTCGCCCGCGACCGGCGCCGTCGCCCGGTCAAGCCCAAGCGGCTCCTGTCCTTCCGCCGGAACGGCTGGACCAAGGACCGACGCTACCGCTTCGACGTCGCCCGCAACTTCACCCTCGTGCGGGCCCTCCTGGAAGACCCCCGCGGTCGCGTTCAGTGGATCTTCCTCGCGGACTTCCTCAAGCGGCGCCTCCTCCGCTACGGGCGCCGACGCCACGCCCCGGCGCGCCTGCTCCGCCGCATGGACGCCGTGGTCAAGCAGCCCAGCGACTCCACGAGCCACGCAGACCACCTCCACGTGCGCGTCCAGTGCTCCATCGAGGACCGTCTCTACGGCTGCCTCGACGTGCCCCCGCTGCGCCCCTGGATCGACCGAGGCGACGAGGCGTTCGAGCGGCGCGTGGCGACCCTCCGGGGCCTGGCGACCGACCCGGCGCCCGGCG
The DNA here is from genome assembly GCA_964478315.1 of uncultured Myxococcales bacterium. Lineage (GTDB taxonomy): Bacteria > Myxococcota_A > UBA9042 > PHBI01 > JAAZYN01 > CAYZID01. Next base: position 15,721 of record CAYZID010000104.1, read on the forward strand.
TGCGACGTCGCGCCCTCCGCGCCCTCCTCGCCATTCGCGCGTCCGGCCTCACGGAGCTGCTGCTCACGTCCCTCGACGACCCCGCGAAGCTGGTCCGCGCGGCAGCCTACGCGGCCCTCAAGAGGCTCCCGAGCACGGACCCGGGGGCGCGAGACGAGGCCTTCGAGGGCGTCCAGCGGCTCCTCTCCACGCTGGGCCCGGACAGCGCCCAGCGAGCCGCCGACCTCCTCGCGCTCCTGGGCGTGCTCCGGCCCCAGCGCGCCGCGAAGCTGGCCCGCAAGCTCTTGGCCCAACCGGGGCCGCCCTGGAGCGAGGCCATGACGGCCGCCCTCCCGCCCGAGGTCCTCATCGCGACGATTGGCCTCACGCGGCGCGCACCGAGTCGGGCGGCGGCGCTCGCCCTGCGGCCTTGGCAGGAGGCCCAGGACCGGGCCGTCCGCGCGGCGGTCCACGCGGCCCTGCGAGAGATCACCAACCAGCCCGTGCGAGGGGACCTGGGCGCGGCCCGCGCCACGGCTCGGGCCCAGGCGCGCCGCGGTTGGAAGCAATTCTGGCGGCGCCACGGCGACGAGGACTACCTCCAGTGGCTGCGCGTGGGCTTCGAGGCGCGCGGCTTCCGCTTCCGGGGGCGCATGATGAGCCGGCGCTCCATCCCCGAGCTCATCCGCGCCGTGGGGCACCGCGACGAGGCCGTGTCCGCCAACGCCCGCCGCGTGCTGGAGCGCCTCACGGGGCATCCGGGGCCTCGGGGTGGCACGGCGCGGAGCCGCGCCCAGCGCTGGCGGCGTTGGTGGCGCGCCCACGGGCGCCCCGTCCACCGCCGCGCCAGCCGTCCCCGCCACCGCCGCCGTCCCAACCGGGGGCGGCGATCACGCGGCCACCGCGGAGCCCGAGGAGGAGCCCGAGGAGGAGCCCGATGACCGACGACACCCACGAGGCCCCCGAGGGGTCGAGCGGCCAACCGGCGGCGCCTGCGGCGCCTGCCGCGCCCCCGCCTCGCGCGACCTGGGCGCCCGAGGTGGACGAGGCCGTCGCCCACCGGCTGCACTTGTGCGGGCTGGCGCGGCCCCGCCCCTGGTGGGTGGCGCCGGCCTACGCGCGCCAGGACGGCGCGCTGCGCCGGCAGGCCAAGCGCAGGCCCGCGCCCCTGATCCGCGCGGGCGGCGGCGCCTGCGACGCGAGGTGGGCGCTCGGGGGGGCGGGGGACACGGCCGGGGAGGGGACCGCCAGCGCTGCCCCCGCGGACGACCGGCGGTGGTTCGCCGTGCGGTGGGGCTTGGGCGACCGCCTGGGCTCGGAGACGGCGGCGGCGAGGGTCGCGCGCGAGGCGGCCGAGTGGGGGGCCACCGCGCTGGTGGGGCCGGGGCCCGTGGGGATCGTCGCGAGCGCGGTGGTCGCGGGGGCGGTGGCCCACGCGCCCGCCGGGCGCTGCGCGGTGGGGCTCACGGCGCCGAGCGGCCTGGCGGTGCTCGCGTGGATCGCGGCACGGCTCGCGCCCCACCTGGGGCTCCCCGACGAGCTCGCCCCACACCTCCGCCACCTCGTGGCCGTGCACACGGCGGCGACGCTGTGGCTCCGCGAGGGGGAGCTGGACCAGCGGCGCACGGAGGTCCTGCTGGAGACCGCGGGGCGCTCCCTGCTCCCGGCGCGGGGCGACGAGGACCGGGCGCGCGAGGCGATCCGATCGCTGGTGGGCGCGGTCCTGGACCAGCCGCCTGGGGAGGTAGGCCGCATCACCTCGGGCTGGCACCGAGGGCGGACCGACCGCCTGCACCGCGCGTGGGAGCGGGGCTTCTTCGTCCCGCGGGGGCGGGACCCGTCCGCCCTGCGCGACGCCCTGCGCGGCGCGGCTTCGGTCCCGTCGTGAGGCACGGGGGCAGGCCCGATGGGGGCATGAACGGTCACCGGCGGGCGGCGGTTCGGGGAAGGATCTGGGGCAGCCCGACCACTTGCCGTTCAGCACCGAGTTGAGGCAGCCTCACGCGTGAGGAGCGCGAGACGATGGTGGGGTGTGAGTGAGGGGACAATGTTCGGGGTGAGCGTGGACCGCGAGGCCGTCGCTTTGGCCCGCCAGGCGCTCGCTCGCGTCGAGACCTACGGGGCGATCCTCGACCGGATGCGGGTCGACGAGGCCGCGACCTGGGCGCTGGGCCTGCTGTTGGCACTGGGTTCGGGACCCGAGCGCGCCGACCTCGAGGAACTCGACCTGATCGACGAGGACGGCGTCGCGATCGGCCTGTTGCACGAGGCCCTCGGGCGTCCGTCGGGCCTACTCTCCACGCTGCAGGGGCTTGCACGTCGAGGGCTCCTCGAAGGGCTCGACGAGCACCTCGCCGTCGCCTGGAGCCCAGACACCAGCAAGGTGCGGCCGGCCCAGATCCTGAGCCTCGCGGTCGCCGGGGTCGAGCCCCCGAGCGCGACCGCCTGGTATCGCTACACGCCGGCCGGTGGAGACCTAGAAGCATGATTCACAACGTCTCCCGTCGCCAGGCTTGCTCTTGTGATTCCAGGCGGTTCCGTTCGTCGGTCACGTGCCACCAGCACGCTCCCTCCTCGCGAAACCACCTGAAATCAC
>CAYZID010000105.1:0-18205 GCA_964478315.1 uncultured Myxococcales bacterium
GCCGACTTCCCACCCTGGCCCGCCTCACGTCCCCCAGCCCCGCCCCCCAAGACCGCGCACGCCGCCTCATAGCCCCCATCGCAGGCGCGCTTCATGAGTTCCCCCGCCCGCCGCTCGTCCTTGCGCCCCCCCTCCCCGCGCGCCACCAGGACCGCCAGGTTGTAGCACCCCGCCTGCTCCTGCCCCTCGCACGCCTTGGCGAACAGCTTCCGCGCCCGCCGAGCGTCCGCGCGCCGCCCGCCCAGCCCCTGATGCCACCCCACCCCGTCGTTGTAGCACCCGTGGGCCACGCCGCCCCGACAGGCCCGCGCCGCGAGCTCCAGCCCCCGCGGTACGTCCGCCGCCCCGCCCTGGCCCGTGAACAGCATGTCCGCCGCCCGGGCGCAGGCCGCCACGTCTCCCAGGTCGCACAGGCGCAGCGCCAACCGCCGCTCCAGTGTGGGATCCCTGACCCCGCCGGCCCCGCGCTCGTTCATGTCCATGGCCAGCTCACACGACTCCCGGTGCCCGGCCTCGCATGCCGCCCCGAGGGCCCGCCGCGCCGCCACCTCGTCGGTGGGCCCGCCCTCCCCGCGCGCCGCCATGACCGCGAAGTTCCGGCACGCCCCCGCGTCTCCCGCCGCGCACCCGCGCCGGAAGAGCGGCCGCGCCTTCGCCGGCTCCTTCGCCAACCCATAGCCGTGATAGTGGATCGCCCCGGCGTTGTAGCACGCCTTGCCCTGCCCGGCGTCGCAGGCCGGCATGAGCACCGCCAAGGCCCCCGCCACGTCCCGCGGCCCGCCCTGGCCCGCCACACGCATCTCTCCCAACAGCGAGCACGCCGCCGCGTCGCCCCGCCCGTCCCTGCACAGGCGCTTGAACATCGCCCGCGCCGCCGGAGCCTCCACGGGCCCACCCTTGCCCTCCCGCGCCATGGACGCCCACAGACGGCAGGCCACGCCCACGCCCCCGTCACACCCCTGCTTGAACGCCGCGCGCGCCGCCTTAGTCCGCGGCCGCTTGCCCTCCATGAGCAGCCCCCCGAGCCGCGCGCACGCCGCCGCCTCCCCGGCCTTGCAGGCGGCCTTGGCCGCCTTCCGCTGGGCCCGCGCCGCGCGCCCCCCGCCCTTGGACCAGGCCGACCCAGCGCCGACAGCGACGAGCAACAGCGCCACGGCCACGCCCACCAACCCAGGCGCAGCGCGCCAGCGCCAAGGGAACATCATCGAGAACGCGGGCTCGGCGCGGCGCATGGTGGACCTCCTCGGTGTGCGCTTCTTAACGGGCAGCCTACCGCACCCGAGGGCTGGTCCAAACGTCGAGCGGGAAGCGCCCCGACCTACCCCGCCCGACAGACCGTCACCGACACCCGGCGCGTGTGTGGGCGCCCGCGGTGCTCCCAGAGGTAGATCCCCTGCCACGTCCCTAGGGCGCAGCGGCCGTTCGCCACCGGGATGGCGAGCGACGTCGCCGTAAGGGCCGAGCGCACGTGGGCGGGCATGTCGTCCGGACCCTCGGCCGTGTGCCGGTACAGGGGATCCCCGTCGGGCACGAGGCGGTCGAGGAAGGCGTCCAGGTCCCGCTGCACGTCCGGGTCAGCGTTCTCGTTGATGATGAGCGACGCGCTCGTGTGGTGGACGAACACCGTCGCCACACCGCGCTCCACGCCGCTCGCCGCAACGGCACGCTGCACCTCCACCGTGATGTCGTAGGTGCCCCGCCCCCTGGTCCGCACTTGGATCACGTCGTCCACCCGGTCCGCCTCCCTGCTCCCGCCCAGCCCCTGGCGGGCGCGGCCGCGCTTGTACCACCCAGCGTGGCTCGGCGGAAGCCCGCGCCGTCGCGCCCTGGCTCCCCCGACGGGGAACAACTTCTTGGAAGGACGGGGCGAATGGGCCACAGTCCCCAGCATGAAGACCCTGCGCCTCCTCGAGATGAACGCCTGGGTGGGCCAGCTCGTGCGCGGCATCCGCGGCTACGAGCTCCTGGAGCCCAAGGGGCGCCGCGTCCTACGCCACCGCGCGCTGGCTCGCGGCATCATCGCCGCCGACGCCGACGTCGTGACCCTCCAGGAGGTGGTGCCCATGCCCGGCGCCGCCCAGGAGATCGCCGCCGCCACGGGCTACGACCTCCTGTGGCGCGTGAACAACGGCGGCCTCCGCGTGGGCCCGTGGGGCATCCCGCCGGGCGTGGGTCGGGGCGCCGGCTTGGCGATCCTGGCGCGTCCGGAGCTGGGCCTCAAGCCCGCGGGGGTGCGGCGCCTGAGCGGCCCCGGACTCGTCACGAACTGGATGAGCGTCCAGGCCGGCCCCGTCTGGCACGCCTTGGCGGGCCTCATCCACGTGGACGGGCAGCCCATCGTCATCGCCACGACCCACATCCGCTACGCCTTCCCCGACAGCGAGGGCTTCTTCCGGTGCTGGGAGCGTCTCCGCACCCAGGGTCACGTGGACACCGACGAGCCGCCCCCCTGGCTCCTCAAGCTCAGCGCCCAGAACCGCCTCATGCGAGACCAGGAGCTGGACCGCCTGGCCCAGTGGCTCCAGAAGCTCGCCCAACGCCACCAGGCGCCGGTCTTGCTCGGTGCCGACTTCAACCTGGACCCCGACACCGCCCAGATGCGCTGGTTCACGGAGACCACGGGCTACACGAACATCCTCCCGCTCCTGGCCCCGGGCACCATGACCTGGCAGCCCGACGCCAACCCCAACATCACCCCGGGGCTGCGCCACACCTGGAAGGACGGAACGCCCAAGCCACCGCCCCTCCAACTCATGACCTGCCTGGACGGCATCCCGCAGTGCCCGGACCACGTCCTCTGCTCCCCGGGGCTCCGCCCAGAGGCCGCCCAGCTCACGTGCACGCGGCCCCAAGACGGCCTCTACCCGTCCGACCACTTCGGCATCCTCGTAGACGTGGCCCTCGAAGGTGGGGGTCGTGACCGCGATGACGGCGGTGACGGCTAGGCCTGAGCCCCCCTCGCACCACTGGGTGCCCCGCACAGCCCAGCCAGGTTTCCCCGCCCACCTGTGCCCGTTGCCATTCCCGCCCCGAGGGTGCGGACGGCACTGGGAGGGCGGAGTGTACGGCCACGCCCCGGGTGAATAGGAGCACCCGCGAGGCGTCTCGCCCCACCGGCTGATGGGTCGCGCCAGCCCCCATGCGCCACCCAGACCGACACTCGGGCTTGGAGCGGGCGGATCGGGGCACGCGACGTCCATTTTCATTGAGAATTGTTTACGGTAACAAAGAACACCGTAACTCGCTTGCTCCCGTCCCAAGCAGGGCTGCACCGAGGCGCGGCGATTCGGCGCACGGCTCGCGTGGGGCGAAGGTCGCGGCGAGGCAGGCCTCGCAGGATGGAGACGTAGCAGCAACCTCGTCACTGGAGACTCACTCATGACCTTGCAAGACCGCCTCCGGCGGATGTCGCTCCTCCCCCTCTCGTCGGGCCTGCTCCTGACCGCGCTCGGCCTCGGCTTCCCATCGACCGCCACGGCGGCGAGCGCCCCAAAGGGGAGCGCACCTGCACGGTACTACTCGGTGGACGCGTGCGACGTGAAGCTCCCGAAGGGGGCGCAGCGCAACGCCTGCCGAACCTGCACCCTGTCCCACCGCGTCTTCCAGGTCTCGCCCAGCGGGGCCGGGGCGTGCCTGGCGCCGCCCAAGCTCGAGGTCGACTACGAGCAGTCGATCTCCAGCGGCGCCCAGTGCCAGATCCACCCCGCCCGCGCGAAGTGTGACGCGTGCGTTCCCTTCGGCGGCGTCCTCCAGAAAGTGGGATCGGACTACGTCTGTCGCCCGAGGACGCCCCTGGACATCGCGACAGCCGCTTTCCCCCACGGCTGCAAGACCCTGGTCGGAGACGACAACCGCGCCGCGTGTCTGGCCTGCGTCAAGGACAACGTGGCCGAGCACGACCCCTTCGACAAGCGCCCGCCTCGCCTGGACCGCTGGTACTTCGTCAACGTCGACGGCAAGCCCGGCGTGTGCGTAGGCAAGTCCGCGCGCACCAAGGCGGCGTGCGACAGCCTCACCAAGGACCCGGCGCGGCTGGCCGAGTGCCGCGCCTGCACCGGCGACAAGGGGACGTACCACCTGGGCCTCGGTCGGCCCGGCCTATGCGCCAAGAGCTTCTTCTCGCGCTCCGATCCCGCACTCACGGCCCCCCTCCCAGTCGTGGCCCCCCCGAAGACCGTCAAGACCGTCAAGGCCCTGCGCCCAGGGAAGGTCACGGGGAAGGGCCCGGTCCTGCCCATACGCGGCCTGCGGCCCGCCGACAAGCGCGCCGCGACGGTCCCTGTCACGGCCATCCCCACGGGGGCCCGGAAGCCCAGCCAGGCGCGCAAGACCACGAAGATCGTCGTGCGTCGGGCGTGCGCTCGCCTCCCCTCTCCCACCCAGCGCGGCGTCTGCCTGGGGTGCTTCAAGAAGAAGATGGCCTACGAGATGCTCAGCCCCACGACGGGCAAGTGCGTCCCGGTGAAGGGGCGCTGACGCCTCCGCCTGGTGGGGAGCATGGGCGGACACACCGCGCTCCTCGCCAGGCGCCCTCCCTTCCCCTCCCCGGAGGCCCCGTCGTGGACATCCCCGTGGACCGCCTGACCATCCGCTACAGCCGGGCCAGCGGGCCCGGCGGCCAGCACGTCAACAAGGTGTCCACGCGCGTGGAGGTGCGCTTCGTCCTCGCCGAAGCCGACTGGATCCCCGAGGTCGCCCGGCGCCGCATCCAGGCGCGCCTCGCGAGCCAGCTCACCCGGGACGGCGAGCTCATCGTCACCTCGGACCGATACCGCCAACAGTCCCGCAACCTCGCGGACTGCCTGAACAAGCTCTCGGCCCTCCTGGACGCCGCCGCCTACCGCCCGCCCACGCGCCGCCCCACCCGCCCCTCGCGCGCGGCCAAGGCCCGCCGCCTCGAACGCAAGAGGCGCCTCAGCGCCAAGAAGCGCAGCCGCGCCTGGCGCCCCGACGACTGAGCCGGCCTCAGAGCACCTGGAAGTCCCAGCGCAGCCGCAGGAAGACGCGGTCGTGGCGGTCCAACCCGGACAGCAAGCCCAGCTCGTCACCGGGCTGGTAGGTCATGAACCCCGCCGTGAGCGACAGCGCGTCTATGAGATCGTAGGCGGCCTGCCCGCGCAGGAGCCAGCCCTGGTCGGCCTGCCACCCCACCATGGACCACGCCAGGAGCAGGTGGAGCCGCTGGGACAGCAGGTCGTAGGTGGCCCGCACGGCGAACATGGGGTCGTCCATGTCGAACAGCAGCTCCTTGGGGCGCCCCCCAGCCCCCATGAACACGGGCTTGGCGGCCTCCACGGCCACCAGGAGGTCGCTCAGCGCCCCGCTCCCCTTCCAGGTGAGCCCCAGCATGGTCTGGAGGAGGTCGGCGCGTTCGATGCGCAGCGCCAGAGGGTCCACCGTCCCCGTGTTTACGGGGCGCCCTAGCTCCAAGCCCGCCTCCCACTTGAGGACGAAGCCCGACGTGGACAAGGGCACCGCCCCCGAGGTCCCCAGCACACCGTAGCGGAGGTGCTCCAGCGGCAAGGCGATCTCCGTCGCCGTGAGGGCCGCCGCGAGATCCGGCTGGGCGAGCACGCCCTGGCGGTCCAGCACCCACGCCGCGTAGGCCCCCAGATCCACGCCCGCCCCGTGCATGAGCCAGCGCCCCAGGAGTTGCTGTCCCTCGGCCGAAAAGCGCGCGGGAGCGTGGTCGTAGCGCAGCGCCTTGCCGTCGAGCAGCGTGGCGGCCACCGGGTTCGCCAGGATAGCCGCCCGGAATGGGCTGAAGGGCCCCAGCGGGGGCGACCGGTAGCCGTAGTCCGCCTCGTGGATCGCCATGACCTCCACGCGGTGCGCCCCGTGGAACCAGGCGACCCGCGTGGCGAGCACGGGCAAGCGGAGGTCGTCCAGATCGCTGAGCCCCGGCTCACGCAGATCCCGCGGGTTCACCACGTCCAGGGGGCTCAGGGTGTCGCCCTCCCCCCAGGCGACGATCTGCCGGCCCAGGGTGATCTCGAAGTCCCCCGGCGAGAGCGCCACGAGCACGTCGCGGGTGTTGAGCAGCCACTCGTAGGCGTCCAGGGTCGGCTGCCCGTAGGTCGACCGGTCCACGAGATAGGCCAGGTCGTACTCGGCGTGTCCCGCGGCTCGGAGGCGAAAGATCCCAGCGCGGTAGGACAGCACGAGGTCGACCGACTGCCGTCCCTTGGCGAAGGGGTTGGCGTCCAGGCGCTCGACCCACAACGCCCAGTCGCTGCGGAGGGTTCCCGTGAGGGCCCAGGGCGACGGGGGCGGCGGGACGGCCGGGGCGTCGTCGGGACTCGAAGCGTCGTCGGAGCCGTCTGCGTCTCCGAAGTCGAAGTCGTCGCCCTCGGCGCCATCTGGGTCGCCCGTCGGGTCGTCGGCCTCCCCCCAACCGTCGCCCGCGTGCGGTGCTGGCTCCGGCGCGGGCGCCGCCCCCCGCGCGGCCCACGGGGCACACGCCAAGACCAGCGTGACGGCGACGCCCCCCCAAGCCCGGACGACCCGCTCCATCTCCTAGAGCCCCTGCTCCAGGCGCCGCGTCGTGAAGTCCGCGTCCTTCACGGACGGGTCGTCCATCTTCACGCCCGCGAAGGACAGCACCGTCGTGGACAGCACCTTCTTGGCCTGGGTCGTGCGCGCGCTGATCTTGTGGGCGAACCACACGCCGCCCACTTGGCGGATCTTGGAGAACTTCATGAACTTCAGCTTCCGACCCTTGCGCACCCAGCTCTTGACCTGGAGCACCATGAGCTTGTCCTTGGACACCCACACCAGGGACTTGACGTAGCCCGTCTCCTCCTGAGCCTTCTTGGTCCGGGGGCGGCTCTCGATGAGCCAGGCGGCCTCGCCGCCCACCTTGGCGTCGCCGTTCACCAGCTTGAAGTCGTACTGCGCCGGATCCTGCTTGGTCATGTCCGCGAAGCTGATGTCCGACCCCATGAAGGCCCCGGACTTGTCGCCGGAGGAGATGCGCGTGGGCTTGTGGAGGCTCGGCAGGTAGAGCCACTGGTCGTCCACCTTGTCGCCCGCGTCGTAGTCCACCGTGAGGAGCCCCGTGCCGCGCACGTCGGCCGGGCTCTCGAAGAGGATGAGCTGGCGCGTCCCCCCCGGGAACTTCTTGGACCGGGTCTGCACCACGCGGACGCGCTTGGAGCCCGACGGATCCAGGATCGTCATCTGCATCCGCGCCGACAGCCGGTCGCCCGTAGGCCGCGCGTGGACGGCCTCCATGATGACGCGCGCGTCGGTCTCGGTGGGGGCCACGGCGGCGGACCCGCCCGCGCGAGCGGGCCCGGAGACGAGGAGCGCCGCGAGCGCGGCGGCGGACAGCGCGAGCGATGGAAGGCGCAGAGCGTGAGAGCGGCGAAGGGACAGGGGACGCATGATGAGCTCCTTGGGTACGTGGGGCGCCCGACTGGAAACGCGGGCGCGTCGAGGGTGTGAGGTGAGGACGGGGGGATCGGTTAGCCGGTAGCCCCCTCTCGGGCGCTGCCGGCGTCCGCCACCGCGGGCCGCGGACGGTCGCGGTAGACCACGCGCAGGAGCGCCGGGCCGAAGATGAGATCCACGAGCAACGCCAAGACGACCGTGAGGCCGATGAGCGCGCCAAAGCGCTGGAGGCTCAGGAGTTGGCTCGCCACGTAGACCACGAACCCGAGCCCCAGGATGGCCGTGGTGCCCACCAACGCCCGGCCCGTGTGCCGATAGGCGTAGCCGATGGCGGCCTCGACCTGGCCGTTGATGACGTAATGGAGGTGGAAGTGATGGAGGAAGTGGATGGTGTCGTCCACGGCCAGCCCGATGGCGATGGAGGCGATCATGAGGTTCGCCATGTCCAGGGGCACGTCCACGAACCCCATGATCCCCATGATGAACACGATGGGCAGGAGGTTGGGCACCATAGCCACCAGACCCAGCCGGAGATCCCCCAGCAGGAAGATCATGAGCACCGTGATGACCGCGAAGGCCACGGCGAAGCTCCGGAGGAGGTTGTCGATGAGGGACGACACCGTCGTGAACAGCGTGAAGGCCGCCCCGGTGGTCCGCACCTCGGCGCGGTCGCCGATGTACTTGGCGATGCCCTCGTCCACGTACCGCGTCATGGGCCCGTAGGCGGTCGCCTCCAGCCACTTCACGCGGATGGTCATCTGGGTCTGCCGCAGGTCCGCCGTCGCCAGACGCCGGAGGTCCTGGGGGCCAGCGTTCTCGAACAGAAAGAGCGTGTCCGACAGGGCGCGCTGGGTGTCCGGGAGCCGATAGAAGGCGGGATCGCCCCCGTGGAGGGCGCGGTTCGTCTCCCGCACCACGTCCAGCAGCGACACGGAGCCCCCCACGACCTGCGTCACCTCGCCCGTCCGCGCGTCCTCGTGCCGGTAGGCGCGGATGTAGCGCTCCAGCTTCTCCAACCCCCGCAGCAGCTCCAAGTCCTTGACGCCGTGGGGGCCCTTGGCCCGGATGAGGAGCTGGATGGTCGCCGTCCCCCCCGCGTGGGCGTCCATCTCGTTGAAGGCGATCTTGGTGGGCGCGTCGTCCGGCACCCAGGATACGGGGTTGTGCCACACACGGAGCAGTGACCCGCCGTACACCGCGAGCGCCGTGAGGCCCGCGGCCACGACCAGCACCCGGCGGCTGCGAGCCCGCACCCCCTCCGCCTGAGGCCCCGTGAGGGAGGCGCCGGGCTCGCGCCCCGAGAGGCGCGACGTCCAACGGAGCACGCGGTCGATCCAGTCGTTCTCGTGCTGCCGAGCCGCCCCGAGGTGCCCCCGGCGGTTGAAGTGGAGCGCGATGGGGAGCAGGAAGACCGTGTTCCCCAGCGCCACCATGACCCCGAAGGCCCCCGCCAGGCCCACGTCGCGCACGGCCTCGATGGTAGCGAACTGGAAGCTCAGCAGCCCCACCGCCGTGGTGAGCGACGTGAACAGGATGGCGCGCCCCGTGGTCCCCAGGGCGTGGAGGATGGCCCCGTGGTTGTCCGCACCCAGGCGCCGCCGGTCGCGATAGACGCTCATGATGTGGACCGAGTCGCCCACGCCCACGCTGATGAGGAAGGCCGGCAGGATGCTGGAGACCATGGTGACGGGCATCCCCACGAGGGCCATGAACCCAAAGGTCCAAAAGGCCGCCAGCCCCACGACGACGACGGGCCCCACGACCCCCAGCGGGTGACGAAACAGGAAGAACATCATGAGCACCAGCGTCACCAGCGACAGCGCCAGCAGGCGGCTCACCTCCTGGAGGAAGAGCTGTGTGATGGACGCCGCCAGGGCTGGACCCCCCGACAGGTAAGTATGGAACCCCGGCCCGTCATGCTTGGCGACGATCCGCGCGATGGCGTCGTTCACGCGCACACCGTCCGCCGCGCTCATGAACTGGGGTCGCACCAGGATGGTCGTGTACCGGCCCTGGGCGTCGAGCACCTGTCCCACCAGGGACGGTTCGGCGAGCATGGCCTCGCGCAGCGCCGGGAGGTCCGCCTCCGAGGGCCAGGGGTCCAACCAGGAGCCCACCTCGATGGCCACCGAGGTCCCCCCGTCGGGGTCCTGGATCTGCCGCCCCCGGGTGCGGCGCACGTTGATGAGGGAGATGATCTCGTCGATGATCGTGCCCTCGGACTCGCCGGCCCAGTCGTCAGGGTCAGCGTCGGCGCCGGCCGTCGCGCGAGCGCCTGCCATCGCCGTGGCGTCCGGGCCCGAGGCCTGACCCTGGCCGTCGTCGTCGAAGCCCCCGTCGTCTCCGAAGTCGGGGGAGTCATCGAAGCCCCCGTCGTCTCCGAAGTCGGGGGAGTCGTCGAAGCCCTCGTCCTGCCCCGGGGCCTGGGCTCTCGCCCCCGTCTCAGGTGCGGCGCCGCCCCCAGGAGAGGAGGGAGCGCGTTCGTCCTCGACGGCCCCCTCCCCGTGCGCCTCCGCGGGGGGCCCTGCGAAGTCCCGGCGGTCCCGCAGGCGCTCGTGCAGGCTCTCCAGGGGCAGATCCAGGGCCGCCAACTCATCGTGCAGCGCCCGAAGCTTCGTCAGGAAGGGTATGGAGAAGACGTCCCCCTCGACCATGACGAGGAAGGCGTCGTCTCGCCCAAAGGTGTCGCGATACTCCTCCAGGCTCTTGAGGGCCGGCGAGTCGCTATCCAGGAACGACTCCACGGTCATGTCCATCCGCAGCCGCGTGGTGATGGCCCAGCCAGCCACGACCGACGTCGCCACGGCCGCCAAGGCGATGATCGCCTTGTGGCGCAGCACGAAGGCCCCGAGCCGCCGGGAGACGACGCTCTCGGGCTCCTCGTAGCCCGCGACCGAGGCGCCGCGCCCGTGTCCGTCGTCCTGACCGCCGTCCTGGCTCCCGCCGCGCAGCCCGTCCCGCCCACCGCTCATCCGCGCCCCTCCCGCGCCCGCTCCGCCACGCCCCGCGCTACGACCTCGGCCACGAAGTCCGCGTAGCCATCCAGCTCTCCCGGGGCGGGCTCGCGCCCCCGGAGCACGCGTTCCTCGATACAGCGCATGGCGACGCTGTTCACCACGGCGCGCACGGCCACCTCGCCGTCCTCGGCCCGCAGCTCGCCGCGCTCCACGAGCGCCGCGAGCCACGGCCGCGCCGCGTCCAACGCGCGACGCAGGACCTGGTCTCGGAAGGCCCCTGCCACCTCCGGCTGCTCGAACGCCAGGCCCAGCATGAAGCGGCTGAAGGTCGCCAGCTCGGGAGCGTTCCAGTGCGCCAGGGAGCGCCGCGCCGCCACCGTGAGGATAGCCCGCAGATCCACGCGGTCCGGCAGATCCCGGGGCGGATCCACGGGCAAGCGCGTGTAGCGCTCCACGATCTGCGCCACGAGCTCCTGCTTACTCTCGAAGTAGTGGTACAGGCTGGGCTGACTGAGCCCCACCCGCCGCGCCAGCTCCCGCAGCGACGCCCCCTTGATGCCGCGCTCGGCCATGAGCTCCAGCGCGGCAGAGAGGACCTCCTCGCGCTTGCTGCTCCTGTGCGTGTCGGCGCCATGGGGCAGGGCCCCCGCCCTGCCCTCCTCGCCCCGCGCACCCCGGGCCGAGCCCGCCACGCCTTCAGTCTTGGATGCCACCGAACCCCGCTCCTCCTGGCCCACGCACGACGACCTGAGTCCTATCGTTCGATAGATAGCCACCTACCCTATCAATCGATTGATTGCAACCCTACTTCCGCTTCCGCTTCCGCTTCCGCTTCCGCTTCCGCTTCCGCACCCGCACCCGCTTCCGCACCCGCTCGGGTATGCTGGGCACGCTCGCCTGCCCGCCCGCCCACCACCGTAGAGGCCCCCATGCCCACCCCAGGCCCCATCCCTCCCGCCGCCCTCCAGGCCGCACGCGAGGCCCTCGTGACCGCGGGCCTCATGTCCGCCGACGTCCCCCACGACGGCCCAAGCGGCGCCCCCCCCCTCCCGCGCCTCACCGCGTCAAGCCGAGGGCCGCGGACCCTCGCCCTGGAGTTCTCCCCACGTGCCGGGGGCACCCTGGTGCTGGAGTGGACCGAGCACCGCGGCGAGGACCTCCCCTCCTTCGCCCGGGGCCCGCGGTTCGCGGCCAGCTACAGCCGGAAACCCGGCGCGTGGGATCTGGACGCCCCCGACACCCCCGGGGCCCTGCGCGAGCTCGGCTTCCAAGCCTGCCGTGCCTTGGCCGCGTGCCAAGCGGAGGTCTCCCTGGCCGCCCCCCAGGCACCTACCGGGCCGGCCACGCCCGCTGCCACTCCCGACCGCGGAGACGACGAGGGCGAGCCCATCGACGCCCTCGTCCACGAGCTGGGCGAGGCCCTGGGGGCGGAGCTGGGCACCGACCGCTTCCCCGGATCCCAGGGCTGGGCGCTGGTCCACGCCCGCCCCTTCACGTTCTGGCGTCGGGTGGCCGACTTCAAGCTCGCGCACGGCGACCGCACGCTCTCGTTCATCGTCTTCCCCACCGACCCCAATGAGCGCGTCTACGCCCGCACGAGCCGCCTGGACGTCGTCTACTACTCGGACGACCTCCCGCCCAGCGAGCACGACGCCCTCTTTGCGCGCGACGGCGCCATGATCGACGCCTTCGTCGCGTGGCTCGACGCCCGCGGGTGAGCCGCGGCGCTCAGCGGCGCTCAGCGGCTCTCGCCCGCCCCCTCGCTGGGGGTGCGCTTGGCGGGCGCCGGCTCGGCGGCGTCCTTGGGCACCACCGGATCGGCGTCTGGCACCGGCACGGGCGCGTCGTCCAGCGTGGGCGCCGGCAGATTCCGCCGCTCCACGGCCGCCATGAGCGCTGGATCGTTGAGCAGCTTGAGCAGTGGGCTGTCGGCATCCAGCACGAGCTTGGTCCCCGACGTGAGCGCCCCCTCGTAGAGTTCCAAGGTCTTGACGAAGCGGAAGAACTCCGGGTCCTGGTTGAAGGCATGGGCCTTCGTTCGGATGGAGGCGGCCACGGCCTTGCCCTCGATCTCGCGGACCATGCGGTCGCGCTCGCCGGTGATCTCCCCCCGGCGGCGCTCCTTCACCTGGTCGATGGAGCCCTTACACACGGCGCCCACCTTGCGGTACGCCTCGATGTCCCGCCTCCGGTCGGCCTTGATGGACTCGATCATGGCCTGGTGGACCTGGGGTGAGTAGTTCAAGTACTTGAAGTGCAAATCGAAAATATTGATCCCGAACTCGTCTCGGAGCTTGCTGTTGGCCGCCTTGCGGATGGACTCGACGATCTCGCTGCGGAGCGCCCGGGCGTCGTCGCTCTTGCCCAAGCGACGCCGCGCCGCCGCGCCCTGGGCGTCGCGCAGGACGTTCGCGATCTCCGGGTTGCGCTTGGGATCGCACACGGGATAGCCGGCGATGAGATCCCGGAGATCCAGGTCCGCCCGCGCCTCGAACCGCCGCCCGCTGTCGCGGACGATACTCGCCAGCTTGTGCTCGCGGATGGCCGCCTGGATGCGCGCCGTGACGATGCTGTCCATGCCCGCCATGGCGCGCTTGTCGGTGCGCGCGGCGGTGTAGAACCGTAGGGGATCGGAGATCCGCCAGCGAGCGAAGGCCGTGAAGTCGATGGTGCGCAGCTCCACCGTCTTCGTGTCCTTGGCCACGTCGTCCCAGCCCCGCACGCGAGCGTCCAGGTAGCGCACGTCCTCCACGAAGGGCATCCGGAAGTAAAGGCCGGGCTTGGGCCGATAGGCGCGCTCGGCGCACTTCTCGGCGCCGGCCGCGTCGTCGGCTCCCTCGCCCAGCCCCCCACCCTCGGGATCGGCGCAATACTCGTCGGCGATGACGCGCTTGGGGTCGCCGAACTCCGTGACGATGGCGAACTGATCCGGCCGCACGATGAAGGCGCTGCTCTGGAGCACGATGGGCCCAAGGAACAAGCCCCCCAGGACGATGATGGTCGAGCGCTTCACTGCCCGCCTCCCTTGCCGCCGAGATCATTGAGCGGCAACAGCTTGAGCGTCGAGCCCCCCGCGTTGGCCCCCAGGACGATCTTCTCATCCGCGCCGCTGAGCACGCGCTGCATGGTCTGGAGGTACATCCACTGCCTCGTGATCTCGGGCGCCTGACGGTACTCCGCGAGCTTGGCTAGGAAGGCCTTGGCCTCGCCCTCGGCGTTGAGCTGGATCTCCAGCGCCCGCTTCTGCGCCTGACCCACGGCCGTCTTCTTCTCCTGGTCGGCCTCGCCCGTGACCTTCTCCAAGGCCGCCTGGCTGTCGGCGAGCTGACGCCGCACCGCCGGCTCCGTCCGGTTGAACTCGTTGAAGGCCTCCTTGGCGCCCAACGGCACGTCCGTGCTGCGGATGCTCAGCTCGGTCACCTCGACCCCCGTGGGCACCTTGTCCCGCAACGCAGACTGTGTCTCCCGCGCCGCCTCGTTCTGGAGCGCGGGAACCTTCACGGTGAGCAGCTCGTGGAGCGAGTAGTCCCCCACGAGCTGGCGCATGATCGCCATGGAGATGTCGCGGATCGTCTCCTCCTGGTTGTCCACGTTGAACAGCCACGTCTTCATGTCATCGATCTTATAGATGAGCGACCAGCGTACGTGGATGAGCTGGAGATCGCCCGTCAACATGAGCGACTCGTGCTCGTACCCCTGCTCCTTGACGACGGTCTCCTTGCCCGGGTCGCTGCGGAAGCCAAACTCCAACCGGTGCTGGCGCTCCACCGCGACCTTGAAGGCCTCGTCCACGATGGGCAGCTTCATGTGCAGCCCGGGGCCGTACTCCACGCCCGTAGGGCGCCCGAAGCGCAGCACGATCGCGCGCTCGTCGGGCTCCACCTGGAAGAACGACCCGAAGACCGCGATGAGCGCCACGACCAGGGCCGCGCCCGCCCACAGGTAGCCGCGGCGGGCCTTGATGTAGTCCAAGACTTCTTGGGGATCCGGCAGATCATCGGACCCGAACTCGCCGTTCGCCATAACGCCTCGCAAGACCGGCAGGGAGAGGACCCGAGCCTATACCACGGGCGCCCGGAGCGGTCGATTGCTGGCGACGGCGTTCGGACGGCGCTATAAGAAAGCGCAGGCTCGTGGCCGAGGCCACGGGGTCCCTTCTGCACAACGCACGCTCGCAGCCGAGGACACGATGGCGGACAACCCCCTCCAGGGCACGGTCCTGTTTCACCTGCCGAACAACGTGGATCTGCGCTCCATCAAGGCACACGCCGGCCTCCGCTGCGGGCTGGACAAGGCCTGGGGCGAGACCTACCTCCTGGTCGCCAACAACGGGCTCGTCGTGCTCACCCGGGCCTCCGTGTTCGACGAGTACGAGCAAGTGGAGCTCGCGCCCGACGTGGAACCGCGCTTGGAGATCAACCCCAGCCAGTCCTACCTCTACCTCCAAGACCTCGCCGGCACGACCCACCGCCTCGTGGTCACCCAGGCCGAGCGCCCGGCGCTGGAGCGCCTGCTGCACGTCCTGAAGAACGTCTCCGCCGGATGAACGCGACGCCCCGCGAGCACCCCACCATCCCCGCCCCGGGGGCGTCTGAGTCCTCCCCAGCGCACGGGCTCCGCCGCGTGTGCGCCGCCCTCGCGCTCGCCGCCTCCCTCCCCCTGGCCTGGGCGGCCGGCTGCGCCGACTCCACGACCGCCAGCGGCTCCGCCTGCCAAGGGGACGCGTGCGCCTCCCCTGGAGCAGACGCCGGGGGGGAGATCGCCGCCCCCGTAGACGTGCCCCCAGACACCCCCGGGGCCGATGTCCCCGCAGACGTGCCGCCAGACAGCGACCCAGACACGGACACCAACGCCGGTCTGGATGGGGTCACCGACACCGCCTCGGACGCCCTACCCGACGGCGGCCCGCTGGACGCCGCGCACACCCCAGACGAGGTCACCGTCGACGTCCCTGCCGATACGGCCTGCGCCCCCGCGTGCCAGGGCAAGCAGTGCGGCGACGACGGCTGCGGTGGCTCCTGCGGCACCTGCGCGCCCGAGCTGCTCTGCGGCGCGAGTGGCCTGTGCGAGCCGCCCCCGTGCGTGCCCGACTGCGCCGGCGCCCAGTGCGGCGACGACGGCTGCGGCAGCTCCTGCGGGAACTGCGGCGCCGGATCCCACTGCGACGGCCTCACCTGCGTCCCCGACTGCGTGCCGAACTGCGCCCCCGAGACCCCCATCCCGGGCGCCTCCCTGTGCGGCGACGACGGCTGCGGCGGCCCCTGCGGGGACGCGGGCGGGCTGTGCCCCATCGGCCACGCCTGCCACGACCACCAGTGCGTCCTCAACTGTCAGCCAACGTGCGGCCCCAAGCAGTGCGGCGACGACGGCTGCGGCGGCTCCTGCGGGGAATGCCCCGCGGGCTTCACCTGTGACCCCTCGGGGCAGTGCCAGGCGCCCTGCGTCCCCAGCTGCGTGGGTGCCGAGTGCGGCGGGGACGGCTGTGGTGGCTCCTGTGGCAAGTGCACCCTGGTGGGCACCTACTGCGACCTCTCCACGCGCCAGTGCGAGAACCTCGGAGGAAGCTCCTGCCTCGATCTGTGCGGCGGGCCCAACCCCAACTTCCCCTGCCACTGCGACGAGGCGTGCAAGTCCGCCGGCAACTGCTGTCCTGACGTCTGCGAGACCTGCGGGAGCCTGTCCTTCTGCGCCGCGCCAGGCCAGTGACCCGTCCTGAGACCAGCCCGGCGTAGCGGGCGGCCTACCGCCGCATGGCGCGGTCCATGTCGCGCTTGGCGTCCCGGGCCTTGATGTCCTGGCGGCGATCGTAGTGCTTCTTGCCCTTGCCGAGCCCGATCTCCACCTTCACCCAGCCCTTGCGGAGCAGGAACTTGAGGGGCACGGCCGTGTAGCCGCGCTCGTTGATCCGCTCGCGGATGCGGCGGATCTCGCGCTCGTTCAGGAGGAGCTTCCGGCGCCGCAGCGGGTCGTGGTTGGCGCGGTGCGCGAAGCGGTACTCCTGGATGTGGACGCCCACCAGGTACAGCTCCCCGTCCACGTCATCCACGTAGGCGTCTCCCATGGACACCTGGCCCGCGCGCACGCTCTTGACCTCGCTGCCCACGAGCACGAGCCCCGCCTCGAAGGTCTCCTCGATGGCGTAGTTGTGGCGTGCCCGTCGGTTCGTGGCGACCACTCGGTTGTTCGTGTCGCTGTTCTTGGAGCCCACCGCTGCCCTCCGCTGCCGAACGCGTGCGGTCCATACCACGCCACCCACGACTTGGGGGCGCGCCGCGCGCACCGACCCAGTCGCGCACCGGCCCCGCTGCCCAACGGGCGTCCCGCAGAGACGGGGCAATCGCGTGCTATCTCGCGGCGTTACGACACACCATGAGCACACCGTGTGGGGCGTTCCTGGCGCCGCCGATCCCCGGGGGGAGCCCCCATCGTCCGGATCGCGCCGCGTTTTGCGGTGTTGCACCTCGCCCGAGCCCCAGGTCGGCGCCCCGAGCCCGGGCCGGCACCACCACGGCTCGGCGGGCAAGCCTCCGAAAGCCGTGGGTTCTGGAGGCCCCCTCGACGCACCCCCTTTCGCGCCAGGCGGCGAGGGTGCACTATGCCCACGCACGCCAAAACACCGCACAGGTTTTCAGCCAAACACTACGTATGGCCCAAGACCTGGGATTTTTTTGACGAGCCACCACATCATGTTGACCATGCCTCGCGCGGGATGTATCTCCCTCCTCCCGGGAGGGCGACCACACGCCGCGGACGCGCTCTCGAGCATCTCAAGCCGGAATCGGGCCCAGCGGGCCACCGAACGCCCATTGACTCGGCGCGAGGCGACGCCGCTCTGACCCCGGTCCCAGCCCCAGCCCCCGTCACAGCCAACCCTCCCCCGACACGAGGCGGAGGGAACCCGTCGCGTGCGCGCCACGCCGCGTGGGTTGCCGGCGGGGTGCACCCTGTCCTTTGACCCGTCTCCTGCCCCTTCCCCCCAACCTGGGCCGTGTCCCTCGGGACCACCGCCCACAAACGCCGGCCCGCGCCGCCCCACGAGGCTCCTCGATGAAGATCCGCCGCCGCTACACGAAGAAAGGCCAAGACCCCTTCGCCAGCCTGACGTTCGTCAAGCGCTCCTCTCGCATCACCAACCCCGACGGCTCGGTGGTGTTCGAGGCGCCCGAGGTGATGGTGCCGGAGGCCTGGTCCCAGGTGGCCGTGGACATCCTCGCCCAGAAGTACTTCCGCAAGGCGGGGGTCCCCGTGGCGCTGCGCCCCGTCGAGGAGCCCGGCGTTCCCGCCTGGCTCCAGCGGCACGAGGCGGACGACGCGGCGCTGGCAGACCTCCCCGCCGAGGAGCGCACGCGCTCGGAGCGCGACTCCCGCGAGGTCTTCGGGCGCCTCGCCGGGACCTGGACCTATTGGGGCTTCAAGCACGGCTACTTCGACACCGAGGAGGACGCACGGGCCTACCACGACGAGATGGCCTTCATGCTGGCGAACCAGATGGGCGCCCCCAACTCACCCCAGTGGTTCAACACCGGGCTGCACTGGGCCTACGGCATCGACGGGCCGGCCCAGGGGCACTGGTACGTAGACCCGGAGACGGGCCGGGTTGTGCGGTCGCGTTCGTCCTATGAGCATCCCCAGCCCCACGCCTGCTTCATCCAGTCCGTGGGGGACGACCTCGTCAACGAGGGCGGGATCATGGACCTCTGGACGCGCGAGGCGCGCCTGTTCAAGTACGGCTCGGGGACGGGCTCGAACTTCTCGGCGATCCGGGCCGAGGGCGAACCTCTCAGCGGCGGCGGGCGCTCCAGCGGGCTCATGAGCTTCCTCAAGATCGGCGACCGCGCGGCGGGCGCCATCAAGTC
>CAYZID010000106.1:0-9085 GCA_964478315.1 uncultured Myxococcales bacterium
GCGTCACGTCGAGCACCCAGTCGCGCAGCCCGACGCCGCCCACACGCGGGATCCAAAGCCGAATCCCAGAGTAGGTGGCGGATCTGGGTTCGCTCACGGTGCCGGGCGGCGTGTGGGTTGACAGGCGCCCCCGGGCGGGGGCTCATGGGGGCCGGAGGGAACCGCGATGACCGACACGGGACAGCCTTTCGAGCACCCCATGGAGCACTTGCTGGCGGAGCTCGCGTGGATCCGCACCACCGTGCGCGAGCACCTCGCCCTCACCGGACGCATGGAGCCCGAGGAGGCTGGGCGCGGGCAGCGCGTGGGGAGCTTCGGCGTGACCGCCGCCGAAGCCCAGCGCCTCTTGGACCCGCCCGAAGACCGCCCCCGTCCCCCCGGCGAGGCCGCGCTCGTTCGTCGCCTCGTGGACGGACGGGTGGAGGCTACCCTGAGCAGGGGGGAGGTGACGCTGCCCCTGGTTCAGCTCGCGCGCGCCTTCGAGCTGGACGTCCTGAGCACGCAGCTCCTCACCTTGGCCTTGGGCGGAGAGCTGGACGAGGGGATCCGCCGCCTCTACATGTACGCCTGGAACGACTTCACGCGCCGGGCCCCCACCGTGGAGTTCCTCCTGGGGCTCCTCCAGCCGTCCACGACCGGGCGCCTCGTGAACGCCGAGGGGCTGTTCGCCTCGTCGCCCTTGGTGCGCGGTGGGCTGGTGCGCGTGGGCGAGGGCGACGAGCCCTTCATGGGGCGGTCGGTGCGCGTGGCCCCCAGTGTCGCCGCCTTCGTCGCGGGCGGCTTCGAGCTGGACCCGTCGCTGGCGCGCGCCGTGCGGGTCGTGCGGGAGGCCCCAGCGGTCGATCTGTTGTTCGACCGCGCCGTGCGCGAGCCCATCGACCGCACGCTGGCCCGCGTCGGGACCCCCGGAGCGCCCGTCGTCGTCCTCGTGGGGGCCGCCGGGACCGGCAAGTCGAGCCTCGCCTACGAGCACCTGGTCTTCCCCGGGCGCCCCGCCCTGGAGGTCCATGCCGAGAGCCTGCTCCGTCCCGGCGAGACGGCCGCCAGCCGCATCGCCGACCTGCGGCGCGACGCCCGGATGTTGGGGGCGCCGCTGCTCGTGGATCTCGCGGACGCGGACCAGGAGGACCCCGCCCTCGCCGACGGCTATCGGCAGCTCGCCCTGGTGGCGTCGGAGCACCCCCACGGCGCCGTGATCACCGCTCGGGACGCGGCCTCGTGGTTCGTGAGCCTGCTCGATCAGGCCGTCGTCGCGCACCTCCCCCTGCCCACCAAGGAGCAGCGCGTGACCTTGTGGCGTCGGGGGCTGTCCTCCGGTGTGGCCGGGGAGGTCGACGAGGACGTCCTGGAGGCGGCCGCGCGCTATCCCCTCTCGGGGGGTGCCATCGCGCGGGCCTCCCTCGCCGCCGTGGCGGCGGTTCAGGCGGGCGGCGGGCGGCGACGCGGGAGGCCGCGCGTGGAGGACGTCGTGACGGCGTGCCGCGCCCAGCTCACGCCCCGGCTCTCGGGGATCGCCACCCGCATCGTCACGACCTTCACCTGGGACGACCTCATCATCCCCGAGGAGTCCGCCGAGCGCCTGCGCGAGATCGTCGCCTACGCGCGCTACAAGACCCAGGTCTTCGACGCCTGGGGCTATGGCCGGCTGCTGCCCTATGGGCGTGGGCTCTCGGTCCTCTTCTCGGGTCCGCCCGGCACGGGCAAGACCATGGCCTCCGGCATCGTCGCGGGCGAGCTGGGCATGGAGGTCTTCCGCATCGACCTGTCCCGCACGGTGTCCAAGTACATCGGCGAGACCGAGAAGAACCTCGGGCGCATCTTCGACGAGGCGGCCAAGAGCCAGTCCATCCTCCTGTTCGACGAGGCCGACAGCTTGTTCGCCAAGCGCACCTCCGTGAAGTCCAGCGTGGACCGCTACGCGAACCTGGAGGTGAACTACCTCCTCCAGCGCATGGAGGACTTCGAGGGCGTCACCATCCTCACCACGAACTTCGAGGGCAGCATCGACGAGGCGTTCCGGCGGCGCATCCGCTTCCGCGTGCACTTCCCGGCGCCGGACCTCGCCACCCGCGCGCGGCTGTGGGAGCGGGTCGTGACGCCCGAGGCCCGCGGCGACAAGCCGCTGGACTTCGAGCTGCTCGCCGAGGACTACGAGCTGTCCGGCGGGCACATCAAGAACGCCGCGCTGCGCGCCGCCTTCTTCGCCGCGGCGGCGGGGCGTCGCGTGGAGATGCGGGACCTCCACAAGGCGGCGCGGCTCGAGTCCCACAAGCTCGGCAAGCTCGTGCGGACCTACGACGAGGACGACGAGCCGTGAGGGCCGCGACGGGCACGCGCGAGCGCCCCCAAACGTCGGAGGCGGGCTGAGCCATGGGGGCCTTCCCCGTCGCGTGGTTCGCGTCGGCGCTGGGCCAGGCGGGCCCGGGCGCTCGCGACCCCCTCGTCGCCCAGGCCCGGGAGGCCCTCGCGCAGCTCGCCGTGGGTCGCCCCGACCCGGGGGCTTGGGACAGCGGGGCCCAGACCCTCCCCGTCACCGCCACCCTCCACCCCCTCGCCGTGGAGCGCGTCCTGGACGCCCTCGTCCTCGTGGCTATCGCCGTGGCGCTCGTGGGGCTGGGGCGCGCGCTCCGCGCCAGCGCGTGGCCACGGCTGCGGCCCACCGTCTTCGCCTCCGGCGCCCTCGCCCTCGTCCTCTACGGAGCCGTGAACCCCGCGTTCTGGCGCGTGGCCGCCGTGCGCGTGGACCGCGACGGTGTGACCTTGTTGCGCTACGCTGCCTCCGACCTGCGCGTGCCGTGGGACGACGTGGTCGAGGTGTCCGTGGTCCCCGGCGCCCCGCTGCCCGTGTTCCAGGATGACCGCGCGCTGCGCCTCAGGCCGCGGCGCGGGCCACCCCTGGACATCCCCCGCTTCCTCCCCGGCGTGGAGCGGGTCCTCGCCGCCATCCCCGCGCTCCTCGCCGCGCACCAGCCCCCGCACCAGCCCCCGCACTAGCCCCTGGAGAAGCCCCATGGCCCTCGCCGCTGAAGACGTCCAAGTCCTCCCCTCGCCCGCGTGGCTCGGGCGCCTCGCCGAGGAGCTCGACGGGGCCCTCGCCCCGGTGTCGGAGACGACGCGCGCTCTCCTCCGCGCGGGGCTGGGTGACCTCGCCCTGACCCTGGCCGCGAGCCCGCCGGGGACATGGGCGAGGCGCCCCGACGAGCTCGCCGGCCTCCTCACCGGGGCCGGCCTCATCCCCCAAGGGACCTGGCTCGCCGAGCAAGCGGACGCCATCGTCCAGCTCGGCGAGCGCTTGGAGCTCCTGGCGACCGACCGCGACGGAGTGCGGCTCTACCCCGCCCGGCCCGAGCTGTTCGTGCTCCTGGGTGCCCAGCGCGTGCAGGCGACGGGCGACGCGTTGGGCCTCATGGACCACCGCCACCGCGGGGCGCTGTTCGACGTCTTCGCCGTGGCCGTGGCCCTGGAACGAGACCCCATCGCCGGGGCCGAGCTCGTGGAGACGCTGTTCCGCGCCGACGGCGCGTGGGAGGCGCACCTGGAGCTGGGCTGGGAGCAGGCCGCAGCGGCCGTGGCCTGGGGGGCGCCCGTGGGGGACACCCTCCGCCAGGCCCTCGTGAGCAAGGCCTTCGACTGGCTGAACCCCGTGTCTCCCGACTGGCATCGCGACACCGCCGCTGCCCTCCTCGCCCAAGAGGCGCGCGGGGGACCCTTCCAGGTCCCGGTCGTCGAGGGGGCCGAGGAGCTCCTGGGATCCCTCGTGGAGCTCCTGGACGAGCGCGGCGACGAGAACGTCCCGGCGGGCGTCCTCCCGGCGCTCGACGCGTTCCTCGGGGTCCTCCTCGCGGGGGCTGGCGGGGACGCCCAGGAGCTCGCCCAGCGGGGCGAGGCCCTCGCCCAGCGTCTGGGTCACCGGGCGGCCCGCGTCCCCCTGGCCGCCGCCCGCGTGCTCCTGCCCGGCGATGATGCGGACGCCGCGCTCCTCACCTTGACGCGCGCCGCCCGAGACGCCGGCGCCCTGGATGCCCTCCAGGGCCTTCGGGGCGTGCGGACGCCCGTGCCCGCCGCGGCGGGGATGGTCCAGGAGGCGCTGCGGCAGGCCCGCGAGGCCCCCGCGGATGGCTCGGCGGCCACCGTCGCCTGGGGCGCGGCCACGGCCGTGGCGGCCTGGCCCTCTTGCCCCGAGCTCACGGCGCACCTCCTGGGGCGCATCATCTTGGGCCCCATGGACCCCGAGCTGCGCGTGGCCGCGGCCACCGCGCTCGCGCGCCACGTGGACCTCGCGGCGCCCACCGGGGGCCACGCCGAGCTCCTCGACAGCCTGGCGGGCGCCTTCCCCACCGCCCCGCCCATCCGCCAGGCGGGCATCGTGGGGGCCGCGCTGGCCCTGGGCCACCCCGACGCCAAGCTCGCCGGCGCCGCCATGGGCCTCATGCTCGACGGGGTCCCCGCCTCCCTCCTGGGACCCCCGCTCGCCGAGGGGCTGGGCGTCGTCCCCGACTACGCCCGCGCTTTCGAGTACGTGGCCGGCCGGCTGGAGGCCGAGCCGGCGCTCACCGAGCCCCTGCTGTCCGCCCTGGAGGCCGTGGGCGAGCTGTGCCACGCCGCCCACGGGCTGGGGCCCTACCTCGCCTCTGCCGCCCCGTCCCCCGCCACGCGGACGCGGCTCCTGAACGTGGCCCTGGGCGTCTTGCAGGGCGCGGAGGACGAGCACGTGCGGGGGCGCGCCGCCGCCGCCGCCGCGTGGATCGCGCGCGGTGACGCCGGGCTGGCGGTGGTCCTGCGCGGGCTCCGAGAGGGGGCGCGGGGGGACGGTCGGGCGCTGCTGGATCTGGCCCTGGGCGCCTGCGGCGTCCCGTCGGAGGAGGTCGCCAAGGGGCTGGTGGACGACGCCCTGGGGGCGGACGATTCGCTCCGCGAGGCTGCCCTCATGGGGCTGCGGGTCCTCTACGACGAGCGCCTCGTGAGCGGCCCCCTGGCCGAGCGCGTGGGCGGCGTCGAGGAGCTCGCGTCGCGCGACAGCCCCGACGGTGCCCAGGCTCGGGAGCTGCTGCGGACCCTGGCGACGCTCCCCCTGGGGAGCCCAGCGCCTCTCGACCAGACGAGCCGCGACTGAGGCGCCACCCCGTCCCCCACGCCCCCCGGCCCACAAAGCGAGAGGCCAGCGCTCCCGAGCGCTGGCCTCTCGCGCGGGACACCCCGCGCGGTCAGGCCTTCATGGACTTGGCCACGTTGATGTAGCCCTGCTGGAGGTCCTTGAGGGCGTCCGCCTTGGCCTTGTCGATGCCCCCCGCCTCCTGGGACAGCTTGTCCATGATGGTCCGGGCGAGCTTGGCGCCGTCCTGGCCCTTCATGGCGCTGAGGCCGGCCGCCTGGCCCCGGAGGGCGTTGACCCGCGCTCGGCGCTCGGCCTCGGCCTTGCCGTGGGCGGCGGTCACCGTCTTGTCCACCTTGTCCGCGCGGCTCTTGGCTGCGGCGACCTTCTGCTGCTCGCTCTGGTGGTAGCCGGCGATGACCCCGTCGAGGCTCTGCTGGCGCTGGGGCATGATGGTGTCCAGCAGCGGGTTCTTGGCGTCCGCGTCCAGGAACTCCGCCCCGGCCGTCTTCATCTCCACGGTGTTCTGGTCGTAGAGGCTGTCGGCCTTCTTGTAGAGCTTGGCCTTCGTGTCGGCCGAGGTCTTCTTGACGTCCGCCTCCGCCGCCTGGCTGTCGGTGTTCACGATCTCGCAGGCGTTGACGATGGCCTGCCCCACGGCGGGCGCCAGGGGCTTGTCCGCGGGCTCCATGCTGGCGCCCCCAGCGCCCGCGGCCGCACCCGCCAGGGCCGCGGCCCCGGCCCCTCCGGCTCCTCCGGCCCCTCCAGGCGCCTTGCCCTGGCCGGCCTCGTCCTTCTTGGCGGCCCAGGCGAAGTAGGGGGCGTACTTGGCGTCGAAGTCGGCGTTGGCCGCCTTGACCTTCACCTCCTCCTGCTGGAAGGCCTTGTCCTCCTCGTCGAGCTGTCCGGTGATGGCGTCGGCCGTGGCGATGTTCGCCTTGGCCGCCTCGGCCTTGGCCTTGGCCTGCTTCTCGGCCTTGTTGAGCTTGACCTTCTCCTTCTTGTTGGCTGCCTCGGTGTCCAGCACGGCCTGCTTGGCCTGCTTGGCCTCCATCTCCTTCATCTGCGCCATGGTCTCGTCCAGGCGCGCGCCCTCCTCCTTGGACAAGAAGAGCTTCACGACCTTCATGACGCCGCGCATGACGAGATCGGTGATGAGGCCCATGACCTTGGCCATGGCCTTCTTCACCGCCGCGATGGCCGGGGCGATGAGCTTCTTCCAAAGCCACTTGGCGGCCTTCTTGAGGAGGTTCGCGAAGGAGAAGAGCCACTTCTTGGCCTTCATGTAGCCCTTCTTGACGATGTTCGCGTTGCGGTACTCCTTCTCCCAGGCGGCGCGATCCCGGCGGGCCTTCTCCTCCTCCTTCTTGCGCTTCTTGGCCTCGTCGGGCTTGACCTGGGTCGCCCGCCCCTCGGCGGCCTTGGCGTTGGCCTTGTCACCCTCGGCCGAGGCCTTGTCCTTGGCCCCCTTGAGCTGCTTGCCGCCCGAGGCCAGCTTCTCCTTGGACTGGGTGATCTCCGTGGCGTCCTTGGCCGCCTCCTGCTTCTGCTTGGCCAACTCCTCGGACTGCTTGGTGAGGCCCAGCTTGATCTGCTTGGCCTTGCTCAGCCCCGTCAGAGCGTCGTCGTACTTCTGCTGCTCGTCCTTCTTGATCTTGGCGACGGTGGCCTTCATCACCTTGATCTGCTGACGCTCCGAGGCGATCTGCTCCAGGAGCTTGATGTCCGGGATCTCCGTCCCCTCGGGCGGCCCCGGGGGCGCGGGCTCGGGTGCGGGCCTGCCGCCGCCCCCCACGTCGCTGTCGGGGGTGCTGCCCGTGGCCGTCATGGCCGACATCATGTCCGCTGCCTGGGCGCTCAGGGCCGCCGTGGCCGGCGCCAGGGAGAGCTGCACCTTGGCCGCCGTGGTGCCCTGGGAGGACTGGGTCACGAAGCCGCTGATGAGCGAGTCCACGCTGGCGTTCGTGCGCTTGTCGTTCGTGGCCTTGGCCTGGGCGAGCAGCCCCGGCCCCTTGCTCTCGGCCGCGGTCTTGTTATTGACCATGAACTTGGCCATCGTCGCACCTGCGGGACCCATGTGGGAGAGGGCCGTCTTGGTGACGTCCCCCGCGTCCCCCGTCTTGGCGGACTTGGCGACGTCCATGCCCATCTTCAGCGGGCTCTGGACGCTCAGGAAGCTCAGGGACTTCTTCTCGCTCTTGAGCTTGTCGGCGAGCTGGTGGTTGAGCTGCTCGGTGCTCAGCTCGGTCCCGGCGCGCACCTTGTAGGCCTCACCCCGCTTCTTCATGTCTCCCTGGACGAAGTTGCCCTTGTCGTCTCGGCGATTCGAGTGCTTGTCGTAGACCTCCTTCTGGAGCGTCCCGTAGTTCTCGGAGCCCTTGCCCTTGAGCTGGTCGATCTTCTTGTTCCGGTCGTCTCCCTGGAGCGCCGACTCCAGATCCGCGATGGCCTTCTTCTTCTTGTCCGCGTAGGCCTTGACCTTGTCCTCGGTGCTCTTCGGCGGCGGTGTGCTGCCCGGGAGCTTTCCGGGCTCGGGGTCGTCGTAGCCGCCCTCCAAGGCCATAGCGATGCGCGTGCCCGCCCCGCCACCGGACTTGTCGAAGAGATCCGTCTTGAGCCCCTTGAGGCGCTCCTTCCAGCCGGCGCTGGAGGTCACGTTGGGGAAGTTCATCTGGCCGATGGTCTTCAGGTAGCCCTTGAACCCGCCGCCGTTCTTGGCGATGAGCCCGCGGAACTCGCCCATCTGCCCCTTGAGCCCCTTGAAGCTCTTGAGGGAGGCCTTGAGGTCGGTCACCCCCTTGACCAGGTTCGAGCCCTTGACGGCGTTCTTGATGCCGCCGCCCGCCTTCTTGGCCAGGGCCTTGAGGGTCCCCCCGACCCCCAATTCCTTGACCATCTTGACGTTGTTCTTGATGCCCGTCTTGATGGAGGTGCCCAGGGCGCCGACGTTCTTGCCCACCTGCTTGGCGCCGGCCTTGATGGCCCCCTTGACGCCGCCCGCCTTCCAGCCGGCCTTCATGGCGTCGCCCACGCCGCCGCCCGCGGACTTGCCCACGCCCTTGGCCTTGCCGCCCACCTTGGACAGGATGAGGTCGATCCCCGCGGCCACGCCCGACTGGATCTCGCCCTTCATCTGCTGGAGCATCTGCATGCGCGCGGCGGGATCCTTGGTCTTGGCCGCCTTCACGGCCAGCATGATGGTCGTGACGATGCTGGTCACGAAGCGCAGGCCCGAGACCACCAGGCTCACCGCGTTGGCCACGCGCCCGACCGTCAGGAGGAAGGCACCCACGGGCGGCACGAGGATCGTGAGGATGGCCCCGCTCACCGTGGCCGCCAGCCCGATCTTCGAGGCGGCCGAGCCCACGAAGTCCAGGATGGCGTTCAGGTCCGTCATGAAGGCCAGGGCCTTGTCCCCCCCCTTGCCCTTGTAGGGGTTGCCCGCGAGCTTCTTCTTGAGCGCCGCCCACTCCTGACGTGGTGTAACGGCGTCCCATGGGCGCGGCGACGGCTTATCGATGGCCGCGGCCTTGAGGCCCGCCAGGTCGCGTCGGCTCTTGCCCACCGCGCTGGCCAGGTTGTCCACCCGCTCCTGGGCCTTGGGGTCGGGGTGCGCGGCCTTGTACTCCTCCATGCCCGCCACGGCGCTCGCGGCGGGGGCTATGGGCTCGGATGCTGCCCCGGGCCCCGCCCCTGCGCCGGCCCCGCCAGCGTCCCCGCCGACCGGCGCCTTGGGCGCGCTCCCCTTGCCTCCGGCCGCGCGGCCCGCCGGGTGATGCCCCTTGTCCCGATGCGGTCCCGGGCCGCCCGGGCCGCCGCCGCCCGCCGCTGGGCCGCCGCCCCCGCCCCCCGGCGGGTTCTTGCCCCCGCCCTTGAGCTCCTTGGGGAGCGCCTTTTCGGCCTCCTTGTCGCTCTCCTTCGTAGGGTCGCCGATGTCGCCGTCCTTCTTGTCGGCGTCCTTCCCGTCCTTGTCTCCGTCCTTCTTGTCGGCGT
>CAYZID010000106.1:9185-18107 GCA_964478315.1 uncultured Myxococcales bacterium
CCGTCCTTCTTGTCGGCGTCCTTCCCGTCCTTGTCTCCGTCCTTCTTGTCGGCGTTCTTCCCGTCCTTGTCGCCGTCCTTTTTGTCGGCGTTCTTCCCGTCCTTGTCGCCGTCCTTCTTGTGGGCGTTCTTCCCGTCCTTGTCGCCGTCCTTCTTGTCGGCGTCCTTCTTGCCCTTGCCCTTGCCCTTGTCCTTGTCCGCGTCGGGCCCGCCGTCGGCCTTGTCCTCCTTGGCCTTGTCTTCCTTGGCCTTGTCGCCCTTGCTCTCACCGGCCTTCTTGGGATCGGCCTTCTTGGGGTCCGCCTTGGCGGGATCGGTGTCGGCGTCCTTGTCGCCGCCGTCCGCGTCGCCCCGGGCCTGCTCCTTGGGCTTGTCCTTGTCGGCCTTGGGCTTGGTCGCTTCCTTGTCCGCGTCGCCCGCCGGATCCCCTTGCTCCTTCTGGGGTTCGGGCTTGTCGCTGGCGCCGGGCGCCTTGGGCTTCGTCTTGGCCTTGGGCTTGGCGACCTTTCCGGCCGCGATCGCCGCCGCCATGGCGATGTCCGGCGCGCCCATGCCGGCCGCCTGCACGGCCGGGGCGTCTCCCCCCTGCGCGCCCTGAGCCCCGGCCGCGCCCGGCTCGGGGCCGCCTCCCCCGTCCGCGCCCCCCGCGTCCCCGTCGGCGTCGCCCCCGGCCTCCTTGTCCTCCTTGGCCTGGTCCTTCATGGCCCCGGGATCGACCTTGTCCTTGGGGTCGTCGCCGTGGTCCTGGGCCCCCTTCATGGTGTCGGCCATCTCGTCGGCGACCTTCTTCTGGTCCTCGGCGGGATCGGGGCCGCTGTCCTGGTCCTTGTCCTTGGGGGCCTTGGCGTCCTCCTTGGCCTGGGCGTCCCCGCCCCCGCCCGCCCCACCGCCGAGGGGACCGCCGCCCTTGCCCTCCTTGAGGAGCTCCAGGACGGCGTCCTGGCCGAGCTGCTGGTGGAGGATCTCCAGGGCGCCGGGCGTCACCGTCGCCAGGTTGGCCTGGCCGGCCATGAGCTGCCGGGCGAGCTCCGCGTCCTCGGGGCTCGGCGCCTGCTTCTTCTTGTCGGCGTCGGGCTGATCGGCCTGCTTGCGCTGGTCCCGCTTCTTGTCGCGGGCGGGTTCCAAGTGGGCTGCCATGGGGCGCCTCCCGCGTGGATGCTTCTTGTGGGACCGACCGCCAGCAGCATACCAGGGCGCTCACGGCCGTGTCGAGAGGGCGCCAGTCTAGAACATCCGTCGCCCCCTTACCACGGGCCGAAGAACGGGGTTCAGCCGAGCTCTCGCAGCGTGTCGGAGCGCAGGTCCCAGCACAGCACGCCGCGCCTGCCCGCGATCAGCACGCGGCTCCCGTCGTCGGACAGGGACAGGGCCCGCACCGTCCCTTTGTCGAACGCCCGTTGGGCGACCAGGGAGCTCTTCCCTTCGTACACCGCGCAGCGCCGGTCGTCCGCGACGGCCAGCCGGGTGCCCGTGGCGTTGGTTCTGGCGATCGTGATGATCGAGCGCGCGCCGTCTTCCTGGGGCGGGAGCGAGCCTCGGGGGCCTGGCGTGGGCGCCTCGGGGGCGCCTCCGAAGGCCCACGCGGTGTACATCGTCTCCACCGTCCAGGCGTCTCCGCCGGGGTGGGGGCGGGTCTGGGTGAAGGCGTCTCCCTCCACCCACGCGGCGCTGTCGAATCGGTCGAGGAGGGCGCCGGTGCCGGGGTCGAGCGTCGCGATCCCACCGTTCTTCCGCGACGAAGCCAAGAGGCGGGCGTCATCGGGGGCGGCGAACGCGATCCCCAGCCCGTCGTCGCCGAAGCCCGTGTCCACCTCCCACAGCCGCTGGCCCTCGTCGGTCGTCCACAGGGACACGAAGCCGTCCTCGTCCAGGATGGCGACCAGGCGGCCGTCGCGCGACACGGTGCCGGCGGAGAGCGGGGCTTTGAGCGGGCCCAGGGTGGCCCGGACCCGCCCGTCCTCGGTGGCTCGCACGACCACGAAGTCCCCAGGGACGTCGTGCAGCACCAGCGCGCCCTTCGCGCCGAGCGCGCAGAGGGGTTGCTTGACGCGAGCGGACCAGAGCGGGGCGCCGTCCTCCAGGCGCCGCGCTCGCAGGCGGCCCTTGTGGGCGACCAGCACGACGCCGCGCTCGTCGTCCTGGCAGACGGTGGGCAGCTGCTTGAGCAACGTGGCCCGAAAAGCCCCCACAATGGCGACGGAGAGGAGCGCCTCGCCTCCGAACAGCGCGAGGCTCGCGCGCACGGGGCCCCAGGCGCTCTGGAGGGCCATGAGGCCGTCATCGAGGTAGAGGAAGCCCGGGAAGTAGACCGCGATGGCCGCCAGCACCAGGAGCCAGCCCAGGAGCTTCCAGCCCAGGCCGCCGCTTCCCACGTTCCCGACGATCATCGCATACCCCAGATAGGCCAGCCCGCCGAAGGACAGCACGAAGGCGAAGACGAACACCGACATCGTGATGAACTCGTAGATGTTCTCGGTGGGCGTGCCGTAACCGCCGCCATCTCCGAGCATGATGGAGGCAGCGATGAGGCTCAGCGTGGTGAGGAGGACGGCCTGGAGGGGGATGGTCCACACGAGGACGTTGTGGATGGTGTCCAGGGCGATGCGGGCCATGGGCTCTTCGCGGAACCGACGCTTGAGGGCGGGGATGCCGAACATCCACCCGGCGAACCAGAAGCCCGCCACGCCCGCGCCCGCCCAGGCCAGGGCCTTGCCCACGAGCATGATGGCGAAGATGCTGGTCCCGCCCACCAGCGACACCGCCACCGAGGCGCCGATGAGGCGGGAGACGATGACGCCAGGGGTCATGCGATCGGGCTCGCCGCCCAGCGCCATGTCGCGGACGAAGTAGTGGAACATGAGCACCTCCAAGGGGTCGTCCCCCCCTTTGTACCACCGCCAGGGCCCAGATTCGCCACCTGCTCCGCGGACCGAGGCGCAGGAGGCCGCGTTTGGGCAAGGAGGCAAGCGGCTGCGCGCGGAGGCGTGGCCGCGTCACGTCGAGCGGCCAGCCGCTTGTGGGGCCGCGCAGTCCGACGCCGCCCACACGCGGGATCCAAAGCCGATTCCCAGAGTAGGTGGCGGATCTGGGCAGGGCCGCCGCGCTTGCCCAGCGGCCGGCGGGTGGGGCAAGGTGACGCGACCGGATAGAGGCGCCGAGGCCGGCGAGGGAGCGGAGATGACCGATCGGAAAGAAGGTCGGCCGCCCATGGAGACGGGCGCGACGGACGTGCGGGGTGAGGCGGACGCGCCCGCGGATAGCGCCGCGAGCGGCGCGGGGCCCCCTCCACCCCGCCCCCTGTGGGCCGGAGCCCTCCTCCGCCCCGCCTCGCAGGCCCCCACCCCGCGGAACGCACGGTCCCCGCTCGAGCTCCTCCGCGCTACGGCGCCCGAGGACGACCTCCCCTCCCCCGCGGACGGCGACTGGCGCCGCGGTGGGCTGGTGACGCGCAGCCGCCTCAAGGCCGCCGGTGAGCCCCCCCGCGCGTGGGACGAGATCGGCGCCGCGGTGAGCGCCACGCAGATCCTGCGCAACCCCCTCGCCCCTCTCACCCAGCACACCGACGGCCACGGGGACGGCGCCGCGGAGGGTGGTCCGGATGACACCCTCACCGACGCCCCCGCCCCCCAGGCGCCCGACGCCTCACCCAGCGCGTCGCCGGCGCCGCGCTTCGCTCCTCTGCCATTCGACGCGGACGGGCGACGCTTGGGGAGCGCGTGGCTGCTCCACTACGCCCGGCGCAAGGCGACCGGTCGTCTCACCCTCACCCGGCGCGGGACCACCGCGCGCGTCCAGTTCGACCACGGCCGCGTCGTGCGCGTGCGGTTGGTCCCCGAGCGCCCCGAGGAGAGCCTGGGGCGTCTCCTCGTGGACCGGGGGCTGCTCACGGCCGCCGCCGCGGAGCGCGCCCGGGCCTACGCCGAGGAGGCCTCGTGCCTCTTCGGAGTGGCCGCCCTGCGCACCACGGATGTCGCCCCGCACGCCATCGTCAAAGCCCTTCTCGGGCGCCTCAAAGGGCGGCTCAAGACGCTGGCCGTGGAGCCCCCCGAGGGGGTCTCCTTCGAGCCCCTGGCGGTCCCGGACAAGGGCGCCATCCCCGCGGGCGTCGCGGTGGAGACCCTGGTCTTCGACGCCCTCGTCCGGCGCTACGCGGGGCGCGCGCCGCGAGCCATGGCCGCCCAGGAGGCCGAGCTCGCCGGCCACTTCGTGGTCAAGCAGGACGCGCTGGGTGCCCCGGCCAAGGCGGCGGCCTTGGACCCCGACGAGCGCGCCCTCTGGGACGCCCTGGGCGATGAGCCGCGTGCGCTGCGCGACGTGAACCGGAGCTCCCCGCTGTCTCCCCGTCGCACCCACGCCACGCTGTTCGCCCTCCGCGACATGGGCTACCTGGCGTTCGAGGTGCAGCCGCCACGCTCCCGCGGCGCCGAGCGGTACGAAGCCCTGCTGCGGCGGGACCCGGCGGCGCCCGGCGCCAGCGCCTCCCCCTTCGACGTCCTCGGCGCCCACTGGAGCGCGGACGGCCCAGGGCTGGAGGCCCTCTACGAGCAGCGCCGCGCCGCGCTTCGCCGGGCTCGGCCCAGGGGGCCCCTGGGTCCCCAGGTCCTGGCGCTGGAGGCGGCGGTGGCGGCCAACCTGGAGGCCGCCATGGACACGCTGCGCTCCGCCGACGCCCGGCGCGCCGCGCGTCGAGCCGTGGCGAGCGTCCAGCAGATCGCCCAGGCGGCCGAGCACTACGTGCGCCAGGGCGACATGGCGGTCTTCCGCGGCGATTCCGCCACGGCCGCCGAGGACTACCGACGCGCCCTGGACCTCATCCCCCGCCACCCGGACGCCACGCGCAAGCTCGCCAAGGTGACCTCCCCGAGGCGGTAGCTACCGACCGCCCCGCTTCGCCCCCCGCGCGTCCACAGCGCGCACCGACGCAGGAGCCGCCCATGTCCCACGCCGCCCCTCCTCGCCTCCACGCCCGCCTGCTCTCGGGCCACCTCGTTGCCGCGGTCGCCGCTCTCGCCCTCCTCGCGGCGGCGCCTGGCGGCTGCGCGGACTCCTCGCCCGGGAGCACCCAAGAGGACATCCGTGGGGACACCCTCACGGCCACGGACACGGTCGCCGACGCGGGCCCGGCCACGGACACGGTCGCCGACGCGGGCCCGGCCTCGGACACGGTCGCCGACGCGGGCCCGGCCTCGGACGCGGTCCCCGACGTGGGGCCGGCCACGGACACGGTCCCCGACACGGCGCCAGACACGGCCCCAGACGCGGCCCCAGACACGGCCCCGGCGTGCTCCCTCGGGATCAACCACGCGCCCGTGAGCTCGGCCCCCTTCGGGCCCGTGGAGATCACCGCGGAGGTCACGGGCGCGGTGGCGCCCAGCGTGCTCCTGCGCTACCGGACCGCCGTGGACGGCGCCGGTTGGCAGGCCGTGGCCATGGAGGAGGGGGCCACCGGGGTCTTCCACGCGACGATCCCGGCCAGCGCGGACGGTGCTGCCGCGCCGCTCCAGACGCCGGCAGGGTTGGACTATCGCGTGGAGGCCACCGCGGCCTCCTGTGCCGCGAGCAGCCCCGAGGAGCCCGCCGACGCCGCCCACCACATCAAGCTGTGGGGCGAGTTCCCCGTGGCCGTGGGCCCCGTCTACTACTATCACCCGGCGGTCTGGCGCTTGGAGGCGACCTACTCGCGCGAGGAGGCCGGCGGGCTCCAGGACGACGTCGTCGCGTTGGACCTCGGCGTCCTGGGCGCGGCCGGAGCCCAGGACGTCACGAGCCTGCCCAAGCCCCAGGGGCAGAGCGACCTCTGGGGGCGCAACATCGTCTGGGTGGACGGGCGTTTCCAGGGGGATGACAGCGACCCCAACCTGGAGATCTACCTGTGGGACCGGGAGACCCAGACCGAGCACCGCGTCACGGACGCCCCTCTCGGCCAGTACGGCGTGACGATCCACGGGCGCATCGTCGGCTGGCGTGACGACCGGCACATGCTGTCCTCGGGCGGCGCCATCGACGGAGACGTCTACTTGTACGACATGGGCCCGGACGCCGTCTTCGCCACGCCGGACGACGTGGGGGAGATCCGCCTCACGCCCAACCCCGCCGATCAGACGGCCCCCGACGTCTGGACCGACCCCGACACGGGCCGCGTGCGCGTGGTCTGGGCGGACTTCCGCGACGACCCCGACGGCGTCTGCGACAAGCAGTGTGACTGGAACGTCTATCTCTACGATTTCGGGGCCGACGGCGTCTTCGGGACGGCCGACGACCTGGGGCCCACCCGGATCACCAGCGACCCCTTGGAACAGAAGTCTCCGGTCATCGACGGCCAGCGCATCGTCTGGCTGGACGCCCGCGGGGGCAACTACCTCGACCCCGACATCTACCTGTACGACCTGGGGCCGGATGGCCTGTATGGCACGGCGGACGACGGCGGCGAGTCCCTCCTCGACGTGCCCACGAAGGAGCCAGACGACCTGGATCTCGACGGGGACCGCCTGGTCTTCGAGGACTTCCGCGCCGGGAGCTGGGAGATCTTCGTCTACGACCTCGGCGCGGGCGTGGAGACGCAGCTCACCGACCTCCCCGGCGGGCAGTTCTACCCGCGCATCCACGGCGACGTGGTCGTCTGGCAAGACACCCGCAACAACGACGCATACGGGGATCTCCTGGACGACATCTACGGGTACGTCCTCCCGTAGAAGCGGGCCGCAGGAGCGGGGTTCCAGGCTGTCAGCCGCTTTCAGGTCCCGCTGGGCGCGGCGGCGCCGTCCAGGAGCGCCGCGAGCTCGGACGCCAGCGTCATGGGGCTGAAAGGCTTGGCCAGCACCCCCAGCGCGCCCTGTGCGCGGAGCGCCGCGGCCTGCGCGTGCCCGGCCTTGGCGGTGAGAAAGACCACGGGGATGCCCGCCGTGCGCGGGTCGCCACGCAGCGCGGCGAGGACCTCGGGGCCCTCCATGTCGGGCAGCATGAAGTCCAGGACGATGGCGTCGGGGGGCGCGGCCCGCGCGGCCGCCAAGGCCGCCGCGCCGGAGGAGGCGGTGCGCACCTCGAAGGCGCCCACCTCGGCCAGCGCGATCTCGCCCAAGGTGCGAATATCCGGCTCGTCGTCCACGAGCAACACCACGCGCGCCGGCATCCCTTCTCCCTCCCTCGTGCTGGCCCGTCTTCGGAGCCGGGGAGCGCCGCGGCGCGACCCCGGATCATCGCATCTATTGTCGCGCCGCGCCGGGCGGTTTGACAACGTCCGAGTCGTCGCGCCATGGTCCCTGCCGCTCGTGGCGGGCCGCACCGTGGGCGCCGTGGGCAACTCCAATGGATGGGAGCCACCGACGCGCTCATGTGCCCCTCTACCACGCCGCCCGCCCTGCACACGCTGGTCGTCGACGACGACCCGGCCATGCGGGCGCTGTTGGTGACCCTGTGCGAGGCGCGCGGGCACGTCGTGGTGGAGGCCGGGACGGGTGGCGAGGCCCTGGAGCGCGTGGCCGCGGGCCCGGTGGACCTCGTGCTCACCGACTGGATGCTCCCGGACCTGGACGGGCTCGGGGTGTGCCGCGCCATCCGCGCCGGGGACCAGGGGGACACCCCGGTCGTGGTCGTGGTCACCGCCCGACGCGCGCCCGGCGACCTCGACGCCGTGCTGGACGCGGGCGCCGACGACTACGTCACCAAGCCCATCGCCCCCGATGAGCTGTCCGTGCGCCTCCGCGTCTTGGAGCACAAGGTCGCGCTCCGGCGCGCCAAGAGCGCCGCGCAGCGCGCCCTCCGCGCCGCCTACGAGCGCCTGGCGACCCACCACGAGGCCCTCCAGCGCACCCTCGACCTCCTCCGCGTGGGCAGCGCCCTCGCGGACGAGCGGGGGCGCCTCACCTTCGTGAGCCGCGCCGCCTGTGAGGCCTTCGGCATAGACGCGGCGGACCTCGTGGGGCGCCATTGGCGGGAGGCCTTCCCTCTGGAGGCCCAGGCGCTGGAGCGCCTCGGCGAGCTGGTGCGGGCCGAGGCGCCCACTGGCGAGCCCGCCCGGGTGCGGAGCGCCGTGACGCGCGAGGATGGGCGCCCGTTCCTGGTCGAAGCGCAGGTGGCACGGGACCCGGCCGAAGACGGACACTGCGTCTTCTTCTTCTACGATGTGACCGAGCTGGAGGATCTCCGGAGCGTCGCGAGCAAGACCGGACGCTTCCACGACCTCGTGGGGCGGAGCGCCCGGATGCGCGACGTCTATCGCCTCATCCGAGAGCTCGCGCCCGTGGACGTGACCGTCCTCATCGAGGGGCAGACCGGCACGGGCAAGGAGCTGGTCGCCCGAGCCATCCACGCGTCGAGCCACCGCGCCGACGGCCCCTTCGTCGCGGTGAACTGCGCCGGCCTCAGCGACGAGCTCCTGGCCTCGCAGCTCTTCGGGCACCGCCGCGGCGCCTTCACGGGGGCCGTGCGGGACCACGTGGGCGTCTTCGAGGCGGCCCACGGGGGCACGATCTTCCTCGACGAGATCGGCGACATCTCGCCGCGGGTCCAGTCGAGCCTCCTGCGCGTGCTCCAGGAACACGAGATCACGCCGCTCGGCGCCACGGCCACCAAGCGTGTGGACGTGCGCGTGCTGGCCGCCACGCACCGCGACCTGGCCGCGGAGGTGGACGCCGGGCGCTTCCGCGCCGACCTGTTGTATCGGATACGCGTGGCTCGCGTGACGCTGCCCCCGCTCGCCGAGCGGCGCGCGGACATCCCGCTGCTGGCCGAGACCTTCCTCGCCAAGGCCCGCGCGCTCACCGGGAAGGACGTGCGGGGCTTCAGCCCGGAGTCCCTGCGCGCGCTCGTGGCCGCGCCCTGGCCCGGGAACGTGCGCGAGCTCATGAGCGCCGTGGAGTTCGCCGTCATTCGCGCGCGGGGGGCCGTGATCGAGCCCGAAGATCTGCCTCCGGAGGTCCTCACC
>CAYZID010000107.1:0-18053 GCA_964478315.1 uncultured Myxococcales bacterium
GTGTGGGCGGCGTCGAGCTGCGCGGCCCCACAAGCGACTGGCCGCTCGACGTGACACGGCCACGCCTCCGCGCCCAGCCGCTTGCCTCCTTGCCCAAACGCGGCCTCCTGCGCCTCGGTCCACAGAGCAGGTGGCGGATCTTGGTCAGTCGAGGCTTGCCCTGGGTTCGCTAATCGTGTAAACGCGATAAACGAGCAGCGCACGGGGGGCCCATGTCCGCACACTGCACCACGACTGCTTGCGCTCCCGCCGCCGCGGTCCCTCCCGCCACGACGGCCGAGCCCACGGACGAAGACCGCGAGCTGGCGCGGCTGACCAAGGCGCTCGGGCACCCGGCGCGCGTGGCCATCGTGCGCTACCTGGGGCGACTGGATTCCTGCTTCGCGGGCGACATCGTGGAGGTCCTCCCCCTGGCCCAGTCCACCGTCTCCCAGCACCTCAAGAAGCTCAAGGAGGCCGGGCTCATCCACGGCGAGGTGGCCGGGCCCCGCGTCTGCTACTGGGTGAATCGCGAGGCGCTGAACCGCCTCTCGGCCCTGCTGCGCGGCCTCCCGTCGCGGGGAGACGGGGACGCCCCGGGCGCGGGAGGGGACGCCGCTCCGTAGGGCGCCCTCGCGCGGCAAGAGGCGGTGCTGCGGGACCGTCCGCCTTCGCGCCCGCTAGCTCTTCATCGTATGAATCGCAGTTCGACGAATCACGAATCCTTACCCATCGTCTCCTGTCCCCGCGCGGGGCTGTCCGTGCCCCGGCCTCCCCAAGTCCCGGATGAACCAACCGCCCAAGGAGCCTCGTCGTGTCCAAGACGCACCAACGCCTCGCCCTGGGAGCCCTCGTCGCGGCCGGCGTGGGCGCCGCTTTGTGGGTCCGCGCGGCCCGTGACGACGCCGCCGCGACCGCCTCCGCCGCGGCCCCCGTCACCGTCCCCTCCCTGGCGGCGGGTGCCGAGCCCC
The DNA here is from genome assembly GCA_964478315.1 of uncultured Myxococcales bacterium. Classification (GTDB taxonomy): domain Bacteria; phylum Myxococcota_A; class UBA9042; order PHBI01; family JAAZYN01; genus CAYZID01. The sequence continues at coordinate 951 of CAYZID010000107.1, forward strand.
AACTCGCCGGCGCCTCGGTCGGCGGAGACCCGGCGCTGTGCAGCGCCGGCGCAGACTGCGGTCCACATGGCGCCCAGGGCGCCGCTCGTGCCGAAGCGCCGGCTCCTCCGTCCCCACCCCCGCGCCTCGTGGATCTGGGGACCGAGACCTGCAAGCCCTGCAAAGCCATGCTCAAGGTGCTCGACCAGCTCCACGCGCGCTTCCCGCCCACGGAGCTCCGCGCCGACTTCATCAACGTCCGCACGCAGGAGGCCCAGGCGCGCCGCTTCAAGGTCCGCATCATCCCCACTCAGGTCTTCCTGTCACCGGAAGGCAAGGAGCTGTTCCGCCACGTGGGCTTCCTCTCCGCCGACGCCATCGTCGAGAAGTGGGCCGAGCTGGGCTACCTGCTCAAGGCGGGTGGGGCGGGCGCTCGCCCGGCCTCCGGCCGAGCCGCCCAGCCCGGTGCGGAAGGCTGAGGCGCGACGGTGGAGTCCATCCTCGACTGGCTCTCCCAGGCTCTCACACAGAGCCTGGGCCTCGCCCTGCTGGCGTCGGCCGCGTGGGGCGCCCTGAGCGTCCTGCTCAGCCCCTGTCACCTCGCCACGGTGCCCCTGGCCATCGCGTTCCTGGGCAAGCGTGCGGACGGCGACGACACCCTGCGCCGCCAGGTGGGCCGGAGCTTCCTGTTCGCCCTGGGCGTGCTGGGTAGCCTCGTCGCCGTGGGGGCGGTCACCTTGGCCTTGGGGCGCATCGCGGGCGACCTCTGGGGCCTGGGTCCTTGGCTGGGCGCCGCGCTGCTCCTCCTCGCGGGCCTCGCCATGCTGGACATCCTGCCCCTGCCCGGCGGCTGGACGCTGGACCAGGACCGCGTGCCGGCCGGGCCGCGCGGCGCCGTGGTGCTCGGGGTGTCCCTGGGCGTGACCTTGGGCCCCTGCACCTTCGCTTACATGGCCCCCATCCTCGCCGTCACCTTCGCCCCCGACGTGTCGAGCCTCACCGCGGCGGTCTTCCTCGCCGCCTTCGGGGTGGGCCACACCCTGGCGCTCGCGGTGGCGGGGCTCTTTGGCATCCGCGTGGGGGCCTGGATGCGCTCCACCGACGCCTTCGTCCGCTGGGGCAAGGCCGCGTCGGGTGTGGCCTTGGTCGCCGCCGGCCTCTACATGGTCGCCACGGCGCCATGAGCGCCCCCCGGGCTCCTCTCAGGCAAGGAAGCTAGCCCATGTTCGAGCACCTGGCCGACTGGCTCGTCGTGGATCTCGGGGGCCTCTCCCGGGACGCCAGCGCGGGCGCCGCGCTCCACTTCTTCGTCCTGGACGTGACCAAGATCTTCACGCTCCTCGTGGCGGTCATCTACGTCATGGGCCTCCTGCGGGCGCTCCTCAGCCCCGAGCGCGTGCGGGGCTTCGTACGCGGGCGTCCCCGGTGGCTCTCCCGCGCTCTCGCCATCGGTCTGGGCGCCGTGACGCCTTTCTGCTCCTGCTCCTCGGTGCCCCTGTTCATCGGCTTCGTGGAGGCGGGGATCCCCATCGGCGTGACCTTCTCGTTCCTCATCGCCAGCCCCATGGTCAACGAGGTCGCCGTGGTCGTCCTGGCGTCCATCTTGGGCTGGCAGCTCACCGCCGCCTACGTGGGCGCGGGGCTCGCCGTGGCCTGGGTGGGCGGGACGGTCATGGACTGGCTACGGGCCGACCGGTGGGTTGAAGACTACGTGCGCGACCTCCACGTGGGCACGGCGGGCGTCGCGGAGGGCGCCCCCCATGACCTGGCCGCGCGCCACGCTTTCGCTCGGGGCGAGGTGCGGGAGATCGTCGGCCGCGTGTGGAGGTGGGTGCTGGCAGGGGTGGCGGCGGGGGCGCTGTTCCACGGCTTCGTTCCCGACGCCTGGGTCGCCGCGCACCTGGGCCAAGACGGCGGGGTGCTATCCGTGCCCTTGGCCGTGCTCTTGGGCGTCCCTCTCTACTCCAACGCCACGGGCGTCATCCCCGTGGCCGAGGCGCTGCTGGGCAAGGGCGTGCCTCTGGGCACGGTCTTGGCTCTCATGATGAGCATCGCCGCGCTGTCCCTGCCCGAGATGCTCATCTTGCGCAAGGTCGTCCGATGGCAGGGCCTGGCCGTCTTCGCCGGGATCTTGGCCGTCGCCTTCACCCTGGTGGGGTGGGGCTTCAACCTGCTCACGTGAGCGGTCGACGGGCCCGAACAGAGAGACCCGCTGCACACACGGAGGTTCCCCATGCACGTCATCAAGATCCTCGGCTCCGGCTGCCGCACCTGCGCGCGCGCCACCCGGCTCTTCGAGCAGCTCGTCGCCGAGACCGGCGCTCCGGCGCGCGTGGAGAAGGTCGAGGACCTGGAGCAGATCATGTCCTATGGGATCATGGCCACGCCAGGCATCGTCATCGACGAGCGCGTCGTCCACGTGGGGATGCCCAAGCGGTCCCAGGCGCTCGCGTGGCTCGCGGCGCTGGACACGGGGGAGGGCGGGGGGCCCTCCGCGGGCGACGCCCAGCCGGTGGTGGCGGCCCCGCCGCCCAAGCGCAAGAGCCTCCTGGGGCGTCTCCTCAAGCGGTAGGGGCGACCGTCGCGGGGCCGCAACCTTTCCATCGTGACGCGATCTCGGCCACACTCTCGTCCACCGCCACGACGACCGGGCCTGGGACGCACGCCCCGGGAAGGAGGAGCCGCATGACCGCCGAGATGAGGACCATCGCCGAGATGATCGAGGGGCAGGCCCCCGAGGCCGACTTCCAGGCCCTGCGCATCCCCAAGACCATGCGCGCCGTCACCGTCCACCGCGACGAGATCGACATGTTCGAGGGCCTCGCCTCCCGCGACAAGGACCCCCGCAAGAGCCTCCACTACGAGGAGGTCCCCGTCCCCCACGTGGGCCCCAACGAGGCGCTCGTGGGGGTCATGGCGTCGTCCATCAACTTCAACACGGTGTGGAGCTCCATCTTCGAGCCCATCCCCACGTTCAAGTTCTTGGAGAAGGCGGCCCGCAAGGATCCGGTCCACGAGCCCCACAACCTCCCGTACCACATCGTCGGCTCGGACGGCGCGGGCGTCGTGCTCGCCGTGGGGCCCGGGGTGACCAAGTTCAAGCCCGGAGACCGGGTTACGATCCACTGCAACTACGTGGATATGCAGTCTCCCGACGGCCACAACGACTCCATGCTCGACCCCGACCAGCGCATCTGGGGGTTCGAGACGAACTTCGGCGGGCTGGCCGAGATCGCCCTGGTCAGGGCCAACCAGCTCATGCCCAAGCCGCCCCACCTCACCTGGGAGGAGGCGGCGTCCATGCCCCTGGTGAACTCCACCTCTTACCGCATGCTGGTGAGCCCCAACGGCTATCAGATCAAGCAGGGGGACATCGTGCTGGTGTGGGGCGCCGTGGGAGGCTTGGGGGGCTTCGCGCTCCAGTACGTCCTCAACGGCGGGGGATTCCCCATCGCGGTCGTGTCCTCTGAGGAAAAGGAAAAGCTCTGCCGCACCGTGGGCGCCCGGTGGGTCATCAACCGGAAGAAGGAGGGCTACGACTTCTGGACCGAGGACGGGCGGCCGGACGTGCGAGAGATGCGGCGCTTCGGCAAGCAGATCCGGGAGATGACGGGCGGCGAGGACCCGGACGTCGTCTTCGAGCACCCGGGGCGCGCCACCTTCGGCGCCAGCGTCTTCGTCACGCGGCCGGGCGGGACCATCGTGACCTGCGCCTCCACGACGGGCTACGAGCACGTCTTCGACAACCGCTACCTGTGGATGAACAAGAAGCGCATCGTGGGCTCCCACTTCGCCAACTACAAGGAAGCGTGGGAGGCCAACCGCCTGGTGAGCAAGCGCGCCATCCACCCCCTGCTGTCGCGGACCTTCCCCCTGTCCGAGACGGGCGAGGCCGCCTACCTGGTCCACAAGAACCAGGCCTTCGGGAAGCTCGGCGTGCGGTGCCTGTCGCCCGAGGACGGGCTGGGCGTCACGGATCCCGAGGGGCGCGCCCGCCACATCGGCCAGATCAACCTCTACCGGAACGCCGCGCAGGGCGAGTTCCGGCTGCACAAGACCACGCCGTGAGGCCGAGGCGGGGGAGGGGCGGGGCGCCGCCCTCTCTCGCACCGCACGGGCCTGGCCCCATGTCTGTGGGCGTCAGCTCTCCGCGCGGCCGGCGATGAGATCCTGAATGGCGTCGATGAGCTGTGTCGGCGTGAAGGGCTTGCGCACGAACCGCGTGTTGCTGTCGTTCTTGAAGGCCAAGGGCTTCTCGGCCACGTACCCGGACACGAAGATGAGGGGGAGCCCCGGGTGGAGCTCCCGCCCCTCGGCGCCGACGTCATCGCCGCGCCCGTCGGGCAAGAGCACGTCCAGGATCGCCATGTCGAAGTGGAGCCCCGGCGTGGTGAGCAGGCGCCGCGCCTGGCGCGCGTTCTCGGCCGTCACGGGGCGGATGTTCCTGCGCTGGAGGATCATCTTGACGGTGTGAAGGACCGCCTTGTCGTCCTCGACCACGAGGATCACCGCTCGGCTTCCTCCCGACCGCAAATCGGGCCCGGGCGGCGCGCTGGGCGCTTCTGGTGGCTCCACCGCCTCGGCGCCACCGGCGGGCAGCGGCACGAGGAGGCGCGCCGTGGTGCCCCTGTGGACCTCGCTCTGGAGCTCCAGCGCTCCGCCGCTCTCGCGGGCGATGACCGCGGCCGTGGGGAGGCCGAGCCCCACCCCCCGCGCCGGGCCCCGGGTCGTGAAGTAGGGCTCCCAGATGTGCGCCAAGACGTCCGGGGGGATGCCGTGGCCGTCGTCGCGCACGAAGAACGCGAGGTAGCGCCCCGGCGTCAGCGTGTTGCCCGCCCCGGCACGCTCCCAGCGGACGACCTCCTCCTGCAGGCCCAGGGTGATCTCCCCCTCCTCCCCCACGGCGTCCACGGCGTTCCTCACCAGCGCCCGCAACGCCTGACCGAGTCGTGCCGGGTCCACCAATACCTCCGGCACTTCGGCTGGTAGCTCCAAGTGGATCCGGACCCCCTCGGGGGCGATGGTGACCAGCAACTCCATGGCGGCGCGCAGGAGATCACCAGGGTCCATGGCGACCGGGCGATAGATGATGGTGCGCCCGATGGCGCCGAGCTGGCGGGCCCACCCGGTCGCCCTCTCGGCGGCCTCCTCGATCTCCCGCACGTACCCTTGGAGGGGGCTCTCATCGGGGAGCTCGCGTGCGAGCATGTAGGTCCCACTCCGGATCACGGTGAGGAGGTTGTTGAAGTTGTGAGCGAGGCCGGCGGCCATCTTCGACTGGGCGTCGAGCCGCTCCCGGGAGATGCCATCCCCGCTGGCCGCTGGATCCAGCTCGGCCAGGGCGCCGCGGAGCTCCCCGCTCGCCGCCCGCAGGGGGCTCACGCGGAGCTTGAGCAGCCGCTCCACCCCGCGCGCGCTCACGAGGCGGATGGGCCCTTGCCACTCCCGCCCGTCGAGGACCACCCGGAGCGCATCCAGCCCACGCGGGCGCTCTGCGGGGACGATGAACCGCGCCACCGCCTGCCCCACGATCCCATCGACGTCCGTGTCCCCCAGGCGCTGCGCCACCATGGGGCCCGCGCCGCGGATCGTGCCCCGCCTGTCCACGGCGACGACCATGGCCTTGGAGCAGGCCAAGGCGTCACGCACCCCCCGCCACCAGTCCAGGGCCTCGGGCAGGCCCTTGGCGCCTGCAGTGTCGTCCCCGGGGGAGGCAGCGTCCACCACGTCGGGGCTCGGCTCCGGTTGGCGCTGAACTGCGTCCCCTCCTCTCGGGTGTGAGGTTCCCTGCCCGCCGGTCACCCGCGACCTCCCCGCCCCACTTGGAGCACGATTCTGCATAAGCTACGTATAAACCCTCAATACGCCCAACACCGCAGTGGCACAAGCGCGAATACAGCCTCGCCTCCGCCCGGCGCGGACGAGCGCACCCTCCTGCCAGGGGGAGCGACCGAGGCGCTCCCCGGTCACTATCTTCCCACGCCGGCCACGGGGTATCGCGAGACGATTGCAGCGGGGGAAAAAATAACCTACGTAGCCGCCATGCTTTATCTGGGGATCGATGTGGGGAGCCTCTCGTGTGACGCGGTCCTCGTGGACGCGTCGGGGAGGGCGGTCGCTTGGGCCGTGGTCCCCACGGGCGCGCGGAACCGCGTGGCCATCGCTCGGGCCCGGCGCGAGGTGCTAGAGGCGGCGGGCGCGGAGGACGGCGACATCGGCGGGCTCGTCGCCACGGGCTACGGGCGCAACCGCGTGGAGGGGCGGCTGGGGGCCGTGACGGAGATCACCTGTCACGCGCGCGGCGCGGGGGCCGTGCTGCCCCAGGCTGACGTCATCATCGACATCGGCGGCCAGGACAGCAAGGCGATCCGGGTGGCTCCCGGCGGCAAGGTCCTGGACTTCGCCATGAACGACAAGTGCGCGGCGGGCACGGGGCGCTTCCTGGAGGCCATGGCGCGCGCCCTGGAGGTGGACGTCGACGAGCTCGCCGGGCTGGACGTGGACGAGGGCGTGGACGCCGAGCTCACGATCAGCAGCGTCTGCACCGTATTCGCCGAGAGCGAGGTGGTCTCGCTCGTGGCCGAGGGGCGCCCCGTGGCGGACATCGTGCACGGCATCCACAAGTCTGTGGCTGCTCGCACGCGGTCGCTCGTGCGGCGCGTGGCGCGCGACCTCACGGGGCTCAAGCTGGGCATGACCGGCGGCGTGGCCCGGAACGGGGGCGTGGTGCGCGCGCTGGAGCGGGCGCTCGGGGCGCCCATCGCCGTCCCGCCGGAGCCGGACACGGTGGGGGCCCTGGGGGCGGCGCTCATCGCCCGGGACCGCGCTGGGGGGGGCGTCTGAGCCCGGCGAACGGGCGTCTCTCGTGGCCGTCGTCGAGAAGGCGAATCCACGCGGGCCCACCGCGGGCCTCGTCAGCAAAGGGCTCGCGTTCTGCGTGACTGAGCGGCTAAGCTGTCGTCGGAAGACAGGGGCCGAGGGGCACGGTGCAGCGCCCGGAGCGAGCGGGCGCCGCGTCGGGCGTTTGGAGCCGAGACACGGAGGGGTGCCGCGTGGGCAAGGTGAGGGCCATCGCCATCGCAGGGTGGATGGGCGCGAGCGCGTGGGCGCTGGGCGCCTGTCAGGAGGGGGCGTCGCCCCCCTCATCGTGTCTGGACGAGGGGACGTGCGAGTGCGTTTCGGCGGCCCAGTGTGGGGCAGACCAGGTCTGCGTCGACGGGGCGTGCCGGTGGGTCGTGACGCCCTTGGACGCCGAGGGCAAGCCGGATCTGAGCCCGGGGCCAGACGTCTCGGACGCCGGGCCTGGCGCCCCGGAGACGAACGGCGACGCGGGGGCGGTGGTGCCGGATATCCCCATCGTCCCGGGCGCCTTCTTGGCACCTTGCGACGGGGACGATGACTGCGACTCCAACAAATGCCTGCCGCTGCTGTCCGGCGACCGCGTGTGCACGAAGACCTGCGTCGAATCGTGTCCGCTCCCCACCTGGAGCTGCCGCGGCGTGAACGAGGCGGGGGGCATCGTGGCCTTTTACTGCCTGCCCGATGAGCCTCGGCTGTGCGAGCCCTGCGCGGGGGACGACTCGTGTCCGGGCGCGGGCAACCTGTGCCTGGACGTGGGGGGCACCCCGTCGTGCGGGCTGGCGTGTGGGGCGGACGGGGGCTGCCCGGACGGCTACCACTGCGATGAGGCGGCCGTGAGCGTCGACGGCGTGGCCGGCGCCCAGTGCGTGCCGGACAGCGGGCTGTGCGAGTGCACCCAGGACTCCGTGGGGCAGCAGCTCCCGTGCGAGATCACCAACGACGTAGGGACCTGCCTGGGTACGCAGGTCTGCGGGGAGGGGGGCGTCCTGGGCGCCTGCGACGCCCGCACGCCCACCGTGGAGACCTGCAACGGCGTGGACGACGACTGTAACGGCTTTGCCGACGACGGCGTGCCGCCCGCACCGTGCGCCAAGACGAACGACTTCGGCTCCTGCGAGGGCCAGACCTTGTGTTTGGCCGCCGTGGGCGAGGTCTGCAACGCGCCCGAGCCCCAGGCGGAGACTTGCAACAGCCTGGACGACGACTGTGACGGTGAGACCGACGAGGACTTCCGCAACGCGGCGGGTGGCTACGACACGCTCGCCCACTGCGGGGCCTGCAACCACGCCTGCGAGGGCCTGTTCGCCCACGCCGCGACGGTCGTGTGTGACGCCGCCGTGGATCCCGCGGCCCCCTTCTGCCGCGTGGAGACGTGCGAGGACGGCTACGTGAAGGCCAGTGACACCCAGTGCTCCCTGCCCGTGGACCACCTGTGCGAGCCGTGCACGGACGCCGCGGTCTGCGGGGGCCCCTTCGACGCCTGCTACCAGATCGACCCCACGGACACGCGCCACTTCTGCCTTCGAGACTGCGATCCCTCCAGCATTTATGGGGCCGACTGCCCCCCTGGCTACACCTGTCAGGCCATCGACACCACGCCCGAGGGGGGCGCGTCGGCGGGCGGGAGCCCCACCCAGACGCAGTGCGTCCCGGCCAACGGCTCGTGCGACTGCGGCCCCGGGACCGATGGGCTCACGCGCCCGTGCTCCCTGGCGAACGAACACGGTCAGTGTTTCGGCGTCGCCACCTGCGACGCCACCGCGGGGTGGGTGGGCTGCACGGCCAAGACGCCCGCGCCCGAGGTCTGCAACGGCCTGGACGACAACTGCGACGGCGTCATCGACGAGGGCCTCGGCGGGGGCGCCTGCACGCGCGACAACGAGTTCGGGAGCTGCGCGGGCACCGAGGTCTGTGACCCCAGCGACGGCACGAACGCCGTGCGCTGCGCCGCGCCCGAGGCGTCGCCGGAGGTGTGCGACGGGATCGACAACGACTGCGACGGCCTCACCGACGAGGACTTCGCGGAGAACCTCACCGACGACGCGGGGCAGGTCGTGGCCCTCAAGTACGACCTCACCAACGAGCACTGCGGCGGGTGTGGCATCGCGTGCGCGCCCAACCCGCCCGCCGCCGCCGTGACCTGCGACGGTTCCGGCCAGACCGTCGCCTGTCGCCCCACCGCCTGCGAGGACGGCTACTACCTGTCCGGCGGCGCCTGCGTGCCCGTGCCGGGCGCCAACCTGTGCCTGCCGTGCACCTCCGACGCCGACTGCCTGGGCCCCCAGGACGCCTGTCTCCCCTACGCGGCGGCCGGCGACGGCCTCATGCGCTGCGGCCGCGACTGCTCCGAGGGCTCCATCTACTCCACGGGGGCCCCGGGCGACCCCGGCTACTGCACGGGCGCCGAGGGGGAGCAGGGCTGTTGCCCCGCGGGCTACATCTGCAGCTCGGGGCAGTGTGCCCGGGCCTCCGGCGATTGCACGTGCGACGCGGATGGCAAGGTCCGCCCCTGCTCCGTGGACAACGCCTTCGGATCGTGCGCCGGCGTGGAGGTCTGCGTCACCACCCAGCAGCCTGGTGGCCCGGCGCCGGGCTGGCAGGCGTGTGACGCCCCCACACCGTCCGCCGAGGTCTGCGATGGTGTGGACAACGACTGCGATGGGCTGGTGGACCAGGCGGATCCGGACGTAGATACGACCGGCCTCGCCACCTTCCCCGCGTGCGAGAACGTCTCCAGCGCCTGCACGGGGAGCTGGACGTGCGCCGACGCTGGCGGCGGTTACGCTTGGGTGTGCTCGGCGCCTGCGCCCGAGACCGAGCGCTGCAACGGTGAGGACGACGACTGCGACGGAGAGACCGACGAGGGGTTCGTGGACGACTTCGGCGCCTACACGCTCCCCTCCAACTGCGGTGGGTGCGGCGTGGACTGTGAGGCCCTCATCGCCCACCTGGCCACGGACGCCGCGGGCGCCGTGGCGCCGGGCGCCGTGACCTGCGAGGTCGTGGACGGCACCCCCGCCTGCGTGCCGGCCCAGTGCGCCCCCGGCTACGCCCCCTTCCCCACCCCTGGCCCGGGCAGCACGCCGCGCGTGTGCCTGCCCGTGGCGTCCACGAACTGCCAACCCTGCATCTCGGATGACGACTGCGGCACGTTCGGGGACCGGTGCGTGTCCGTGGGCAGCGACACGGGCCAGTTCTGCGCCCAGCGCTGCGACGCGGACGCGCCCGGGGGGCAGTGTGCGGGCGTCGCGGGCGAGCAGGGCTGTTGCCCCACGGGCTTCACCTGCACCAGCGATCCGGGCGTGGCTGGCGGTGCGTTGCTGTGTGCGCCGGACTCGGGGAGCTGCGCGTGCAGCCCCCTCACCGCTGGGCTGGAGCGCGTGTGCAGCGTCTCGGGCGACGGTGGCGCGACCACCTGCTTCGGCACCGAGTCGTGCACCGACCAGGGCGGCGGGGTGTACGGCTGGTCGGCGTGCGACGTCTCGGCCAACGTCGAGGTGTGCGACGGGCAGGACAACGACTGCGATGGGACCACCGACGAGGGCTTCCAGCAGGGCGGCGTCTACGCCACCGACGCGAACTGCGGGCAGTGCGGGCGCAACTGTGCGCTTGCGTTCTCGGCGGCGACGCAGCACGTCTTCGGGATCTGCGACGCTGCGGCCCCCGGCGGCCCCGATTGCGTGTCCGGTGGGTGTCTGAGCGACACCATCGGCGGCGGTACGCCCTGCGCCACGGACGCCGACTGTGCCGGGGACGCCGCGGGCTCCACCTGTCTCACGCCCACGTTCCGCTGCGGCACGGCGTGCGCGTCCGATGGCGACTGCGGCGGTGGCGCCGTGTGCCGCGACGGGGCCTGCGCGCCTGGGTGCACGAGCGACGCCGAGTGCACCGCCTCGTTCGGGCCGGCCACGCGCTGCGACGCGGGGGCATGCGTGACGCCCACGACCTGGGTGGACCTGGACGGCGAGCCGGGCAACGGGTGTGAGTGCCCGGCGGCCGACCTCCTGACGCTCGACGAGCCGGACACCTTCGGCACGTACCCCACCGCGGGCGCCGCCTACGTGGACCGCAACTGCGACGGGATCGACGGGGATCTGGCCACGGCGCTCTTCGTGGCGGCGTCCTCGCCCAATGGCGACGGATCGCTCGCCCACCCGTACCCCACCATCGCCCAGGCCCTGGCGGCCTTCGACCCCGCGATCCACACCCAGATCCTCGTGGCGGAGGGCGTCTACCCCGAGCGCGTCGTGCTCGTGAGCGGCGCGAAGCTCTACGGCGGCTACAGCGATGACTTTGCCCAGCGGGACGTGGTGCTCTTCCCGACGATCCTGGAGGGGCCGGCGCCCGACTTCGCCGCGGCCAACCCGGCGCACGGCGTGGTGTACGCGGCGGGGATCACGGAGGCCACGGTTCTGGCCGGCTTCGAGATCCGCGGCTACGACGTGCCGCCCACGGCGTCGGGGGGGACCTCCTACACCGTGCTCGCCACAGGCTCCAGCGCGGCCCTGGTGTTCACGAACAACCGCATTTTGGGTGGCCGCGGGGGCGCCGGGGCGAGCGGATCGCCAGGCATCGCGGGGGCGGACGGCCAGCCCGGCGCCGACGGCCACGACGCCGTGGAGTGCAGCGACACGAACTGCGACAACGACAGCCAGGCGGGGGGCGCCGGGGGCACGAACCCGTCGTGCGCCGCGGCGCGGGGCTGTGAAGGGATGGAGGCGGACGGGGACGAGGCCACGCAGGTCAAGGACAACCCCGCGCCGGGGTGCACCTACGCGAACGGCGGGCAGGACTCAAGCTACAGATGGGGAGGGGACTACTGCAAGTACGACTGCAACGTCTCCAACCAGCGCCTGGGGCCCAACGGCGCCGACGGCGTGGGGGGCGGGAACGGCGCCGCTGGGGCGGGCGCGGGCGACGCCGACGGCGGGATCGTGGGCGGCCTCTGGGTGGGCGACGCGGGCTCGGCGGGCACCGCTGGCGGGAACGGGACGGGCGGCCAGGGCGGCAGCGCTGGCGCGGGCGTGGAGAACGACAACGGCGCAAACTGCACCGTGGGCAATCGGCTCGGAGACCTGGGGGGGACCGGGGGCGGCGGCGGCGCTGGCGGCTGCGGTGGCACGGCTGGCGGCCCCGGCGCTCCCGGCGGCGCGAGCATCGCCGTGTTCCTGCCCAGTGGCGCGGGCGGCACCTTCCCCACGGTGCGTGGGAACGTCATCGTGCGTGGCGTGGGGGGCGCGGGCGGCTCGGGCGGGCCGGGCGCGGCGGGCGGCAAGGGCGGCAAGGGTGGCTTCGGTGGCCAGTCCGGCTGGCCGGCGTGGTGCGCCGGGGCTGGCGGCTCGGGCGGCCGTGGCGGTGACGGCGGCGCGGGCGGCGGCGGCGGCGGCGGCGCGGGCGGCGCGTCCTACGGGATCGCCATCGTAGGTGGGGACGCGGCGGCGCTCACCAGCGCCAACACCTTCGCCCCCGTCTCGGGCGTGGCGCCCGGCGGCTCGGGCGGCCCCAGTCCCGCGGCTGGGGCGGCGGGAGGCGACGGCGTGGACGGCGAGGTTGCCGACGTGAAGGCGTACTAGGGGAGGCCGGAGAGGATGAAGGGACGGACCATCGAAGGCTGGAAGGGCGCCGGAGCGTGGGGGAGCCTCGCGCTGCTGGCGGGGCTGGTGGTGTGGAGCGGCGGCTGCCAGGAGGTGACGAGCGACCCCTACGCGGGGCGAACCGAAGCCCAGTGCGAGGCCGAGGCCTGCTCGTGCGAGCGGTCGACGCAGTGCCCGGGGGCCATGGCCTGCCTCAACGGGCAGTGCGCGGCGGAGGTGCCGCCCACGAGCGACGCGCCCCCGGCGGACACCGGGGAGGTGGACGCGGGGAGCGAAGATGGCGGCGCCGAGGCGGGACCGAGCGACGCGCCGAGCGGGGACACCGGTGACGCGGACGCCAGCGAGGGAGACGGCGGAGACGTGGACGCCGGACCCGCGCCGGGGAGCATCGGGGCTCCTTGCAAGGGCAACCCCGAGTGCGACTCCGGGTGGTGCGTGGACTCGGCGGCGGGGGGGTATTGTGCCGGGCTTTGCGCGGACGGGTGCCCCGCCGGGTGGGCGTGCAAGGAGATCGTTCAGCTCGGCGACCCCGTGGGGATCTGCGTCCGGGACGAGTCCCGGCTGTGCCTGCCCTGCGAGACGGACCTGCACTGCGGGGCCGGTGGGCAAGACCGCTGCCTGGACGTGGGCGGCGGCCACTTCTGCGGCAAGAGCTGCGACGGGGCCGGCAGCTGCCCGGACGGTTACGTGTGCGCGGAGGCCCAGACCGTGAGCGGCGAGACGGTCACGCAGTGCGTCCCGGACAATGGCGCTTGCGACTGCACCCCGGACAAGGCCGGGGTTCACAAGGCCTGCACGGCCGAGAACGACTTCGGCGTGTGCGTGGGCCAGGCGACGTGCGATCCCGCCCAGGGGTGGGTGGGCTGCGACGCCCCCGTCCCCGCCGAGGAGACCTGCAACGGGGCGGACGACGACTGCGACGGGCAGATCGACGAGGGGCAGGTGCCCAGCGCCTGCGAGAACGCGAACGACCTGGGGACGTGCGCAGGAGAGCGGACGTGCCAGGGCGTCAACGGCTGGGTGTGCTCGGCGGCGACGCCCGCGGTGGAGGCCTGTGACGGGTTGGACAACGACTGCGATGGGGAGACCGACGAGGACTTCCTGGACGCCGACGGCCAGATGACCACCGTGGCACACTGCGGGGGCTGTGGCATCGACTGTCAGGCGAAGTTCGACCACGCGGCGGCGGACGGGGGGGTGGCCTGCGATGCGAGTGGCGACAACCCCACGTGCACGCTCGTGGCGTGCGAGCCTGGCTACATCCTGTTCGGCGGCAGCACCTGCTTGTCCATCGACGCGACCCTGTGCGACCCCTGCGAGACGGACGACGACTGCTATGGCGAGGGATCGCGTTGCCTCCAGGTGAGCCCCACGGACCCGCGGACCTTCTGCGGCCGGGACTGTGCGGTGGACACGGCGGCCTCGACCACCTGCCCGGACACCTATGCGTGCATGGACGTAGAGGCCCTCACCGGGGCGCCGGGCAGCCAGTGCATGCCCGTGAGCGGGAGCTGTGACTGCACGGAGGCCAACGCTGGGCAGGTAAAGGCCTGCGCGCTGACCAACGAGCTGGGGACCTGCTTCGGGCAGGAGACCTGCGATCCGGCGCAGGGGTGGGTGGGCTGCACGGCGGCGACGCCCGCGGCGGAGGTCTGCGACGGGCTGGACAACGACTGCGACGGGCTCGTGGACGAGGACGTCCCCACAGGCGACCCCTGCGAGGTGTCGAACGACGCCGGGACCTGCACGGGGGCCACCTACTGCAGCGGGCAGGGTGGCGAGGCGTGCTCGGCACAGACGCCCACCGAGGAGATCTGTGACGGGCTGGACAACGACTGCGACGGGGAGACCGACGAGGGGTTTGCCACAACCGTCGCGACGGCTCAGGGTGACGCGCTCAAGTACGGCCTGTCCACGGACCACTGCGGGGCTTGCGGCTACGCCTGTCCCCCCGTGGACCACGGGACGGTGCGGTGCGACGCCACGCCCGAGGTGCCGGTCTGTCGGGTGGACACGTGCGACGAGGGCTTCTTCGATTACCTGGGCGTCACCTGCCTGCCCGTGCCAACGGGCAACTCCTGCGCGCCGTGCGGCGCCGACGGTGACTGCGGTGGCCCGGCGGACCGCTGCGTGGACGAGGGGGCCGACGGGAGCTTCTGCGCGCGGGATTGCGCGGCGGGGAGCGTCTACGGCACGACCGCCACGCCTTGCACGGGCGTCACGGGCGAGCAGGGCTGTTGCCCCGATGGCTACACCTGTGAGGCGCTCGGGGACGGCGCGGTGTGTCGCCCGGTCTCGGGGAGCTGCACCTGCTCTCAGGACGGCTACGTGGACTCCTGCGCCGTGACCAATACCCTGGGGACGTGCTTCGGCACGCGGACCTGCTCGCTCACGGGGGCCACGCCGGGTTGGAGCGCGTGCACCGCCGCGACACCCTCGGTGGAGGTGTGCAACGGCCAGGACGACGACTGCGACGGAGCCGTGGACGCCCTGGACGACTCCTTGGACTTCACCACGACGCCCGACGGGGGTCCGAGCTGTCAGACGGGCCCCGCCTGCACGGGCACCTGGAAGTGCGCGGCCGGCTCCTGGGTCTGCTCGGCGCAGGCCGCGACCCCCGAGGTCTGCGACGGCGTGGACAACGACTGCGACGGGGAGACCGACGAGGATTTCCTCACCGGGGGCCTGTATCTGGACGCCGCCAACTGCGGCGGCTGTGGCGTGGACTGCGCCGCCGTCATCCCCAACGCCACGGCGGTCGCCTGCGTGGACGTGGGCGGCGCGCCGACCTGTGTGGCCACGGCGTGCCCCGCGGGCACCTTCCCCTACGCGGGCGGCGTGGCCTGCCTGAGCCTCCCGGACAACCTCTGTCAGGCTTGCACGTCCGACAGCGACTGCCTGGTCCCCTCGTCGCGCTGCGTGGACGCCAGCGGCGAGCGCTACTGTGGGCGCTCGTGCGCCGCGGACTCGGAGTACGGCACGACCTGCCCGGACGGCTACACCTGCCAGGACGTGGGCGACGGTCAGGGGGGAAGCGACCTCCAGTGCGTCCCTTCGAGCGGCACCTGCCTGTGTGGCGCGGCCACCGTGGGGCTCACGCGTTCGTGTGACGCCACACCGCCCGGGGGCGGGGCGAGCTGCGTGGGGCAGCAGGTCTGCGAGGATCTGGGTGGGGGCTCCTACGGTCTGAGCGCCTGCTCTGCCGAGGGGCTCTTCCCCGAGGTCTGCGACGGGCAGGACAACGACTGCGACGGCCAGACCGACGAGGGCTTCGTGGGCTCTAGCGGGGCCTACGACAGCGACGAGAACTGCGGCCAGTGCGGCAACAACTGCCTGCTCCGCTGGAACCCGGCCGTTCATCACGCCACCGGGGCGTGCGACGCGAGCCAGGACCCGCCCGCGTGCGTCATCGCGAGCTGCGGCACGGAGTCCAGTGGGGGCGTGGACTACGAGTGGGTGGACACGAACGGGTTGGACGCCGACGGGTGCGAGTGCCGACGGGTCCAAGGGAACACGGCGACCGACCTCCCCGACTTGGACTTCGGTGGCTACCCAACGGCGGACGCCGTCTACGTGGATGAGAACTGCGACGGCGTGGACGGCGTCGTGGCGGACGCTCTGTTCGTGCGCTCGTCCGCCGCAGCGGGGGGGGATGGGAGCCTCGCGGCCCCCTTCCGGCGCATCGGTGACGCCCTGGCGGCTTTCCCCACCTCCGGCAAGAGCTACATCCTCGTGGCGGGGGGCAACTACGACGAGAACATCGACCTCGTGCCGGGCGTCCAACTCCACGGCGGCTACGCGCCGGACTTCCACAGTCGGAACATCGCCACCTTCGCCACGCGCATCGTGGGGGCTCCCATCACCATGACGGCCCCCCCGCCTCCTCACGGCGTGGTCCACGCCCAGAACATCACCGGCGCCCAGACGATCCTGTCCGGGTTCGTCATCGAGGGGCGCGACGAGCTGTCCGTCCCGGACACGCCCGGCGAGGCGGGCGTCACGAGCTACGCCGTGACGGTCTTGAACTCCGACGCCTCTCTGGTCCTCCGCAACAATCGCATCGTGGGAGGGCTGGGTGGACCTGGGGCCCCAGGTGCCCCGGGAGCCGCGGGCTTCGGCGCCACCAGCGCCGGCGGGAACGCGCTCCACGGCGGGAACGGCCTGAACGCCGGTGCGTGCACCAACGGGGTGTGCGACGGCGCCTCCCAGCCCGGTGGGGCCGCGGGTACGAACCCGGCCTGCCCGGCGGCCGACGGCATCCCGGGCGGGGCCGTGACCTGCCCCGTCTACAACACCCCGGCCTACGCTCCCCCAGACCCGAGCAAGGACGGGGCCCCGGGCTGGTCGTGGACGCGGGACTCGAACACGGACAACGACTGCGGCTCTCACGCCACGGAGGCCGGCTTCCCCACCGCCATCGAGCTCATGACCGGCGGCCCAGGGCAGCCGGGAGACGACGGTGCGGCGGGCCTCCAGGGGGCGGGCGGGGCCGACGCCGTGGGAACTTTCGGGCCCAGCGGCTGGGTCGCGGCCAGCGCTTCCCCGGGCGCCACGGGCGGCCACGGCGCGCGCGGTGGCACCGGCGGCGCCTCCGGGGGCCTGGATACGGCGAGCGCCTCCGAGATGCCGGCCGGCGTCAACGCCAAGGGGAACGACCGGTACATGCTGG